>CAZXWC010000089.1:0-6590 GCA_964644525.1 uncultured Peptostreptococcaceae bacterium | reverse complement strand
AGGGTATAAGTATTAAAAGAGAAATGGAGGTGGCTCATGCCATGGAAATAATGATAAGTCTAAAAGACTTGGGTATGGTCGTTTTATGGGTAGGCCTTGCGGCAATGCTTTTTTTTCTGGCTCTTCTTTTTAAGAGGCTCAATGACACCGTTAAAAGAATCAACAAAATGATTGATGAAAACGGAAATAATATTGGCCGGACAATGAAGGAAGTCCCGGAAATAACCAAGAACATAAACAATATCACAAACGAAGCCAACAACGGCGTTAATGCGGTCAAGGGAATTGTTAAAAATGTCGCAGTACTTAATAAGATTGCCAGACCTGCTGCCAAAGTCGTAAAAAAGAAAAAGAATCCTTCCGAAAAAGCAAAAAATGATTGATGCAAAAAAAGGGCTCCCGCTTTAAAGCGGGAGTTTCTTCTTTGCACTAAAGACGGTCTTTCAATTCTTCAAGACACTTGGGGCAAATGTTCCTGCCTTTGAAATTTTCAACGTCCTTCGCTTGTCCACAAAAAATACATGCGGGCTCATACTTCTTCAGTATGATGTGCGATCCCTCTACAAAAATCTCAAGCGCATCTCTTTCGGCTATGTCCATAGTTCGTCTAAGTTCAATCGGAATTACCACTCTTCCAAGCTCGTCAACTTTTCTTACAATACCTGTAGATTTCATTTGTATCCCTCCTTATGTCGCAATGCGACAATTTTCGACAATCTTAACACTTTAAATGCTACCAACGTTTCCATAATAAGTCAACCTTTTTTTTAAAAATACTCACCCTTTTATATTGATGCTCAAACTATATACCCTGTTCTTGGATATTCCTGTTTCATCCACTACGGATTTGACAGCTTCCTTTTTCCTCATCCCCCGCTGAATGCAGCCTTTCAAAAGGCTCTTTACCATGTCGTCGGTGTATTCTTTTTTCTCTTCTCTTCCGCCTTCTATGACAAGTACATATTCCCCTCTGGGTTTGAGACTTTGGTAATGGCCTATGAGATATGAAACATTCCCGCGCAAGTGTTCTTCGTAGCGCTTGGTCAATTCCCGGCATAAAACACACTTTCTTTCTCCCAGTATTTCTTGTAGCTCAAGCAGGGTTTTTTTGAGCCTGTGCGGGGCTTCATAAATTATTGTCGTGCGTGTTTCCTTTTCTATGCGCTTTAGCGCAGCCTTCTTCTCTTTTTTGTTTCTTTGCAAAAAGCCCTCGAATACAAAGCTTCTTGATGAAAGGCCGGAAGCAACCAATGCATTTACGAATGCGCTTGGGCCAGGAAGAACTTCAAATGGCAAATTCTCTTCTATGCACAATTCAACCAGTTTCTCGCCCGGGTCTGAAATCCCCGGCATTCCGGCATCCGTTACCAGCGCCACCTTTTGCCCTTCTCTTATCTTTTGTGCTATTGCATGTTTTTTTCGGTCTTTATTGTGCTCATGATAGCTTGTCAGCTTATTTTTGATTTCAAAATGATTGAGCAATTTCAAAGTATGCCGCGTATCTTCGCAAGCGATTAGGTCTGATTCCCCAAGCACTCTCAAGACCCTCATGCTTATGTCTTCCAGATTGCCTATGGGTGTAGGACAAAGGTAAAGTTTTCCTCTATTATCAATCATTGACTGGTCTCCTTGCAAAGTAGTTTTCGTAGTCATAGGATGGGCTCGATGGATTCCTGTTGGTAGTAGTCACGCAACTTGGATGTAAAGCTTCCATCTTCCCTGTATACTGCCATGGGAACATCGAATACGAGTTCGGGTTTCCCGTCCCTTACACTCTTAATGAGCATGAGGTTGGGTTTTTTGTCCTTATAAGGCTGTATAAACAATATCCTTTTGGGTTCGAGTCTTTTTTCTCTGAGAGCGCAAAGTACATCAACAAGCCTGTGGGGTCTGTGGACCATGTAGAAACGTCCGCCGGGCCTGAGCAGCTTGGCGGCGGTTCCCACCACGTGGTCTATTGTGCATTTGATTTCATGCCTTGAAACGGCTTTTGCCTTGTTGCCGTTTTGGATGCCTCTTCCGGCAGCCATATAGGGCGGATTGGCGGTTACAACATCAGCTGAGCTCAGAGCAATGTAATTCCTTGCATTTTTTATGTCTCCGCTTATTATCTCCACCCTGTCCTGAAGGCGGTTCATCAACACGCTCCTCTTAGCCATGTCCGCCACCTGGTCCTGTATTTCTATTCCTGTTATTTTTTCCGCCCGGCTCTTTCCCGCTATAAGAATTGGGATTATCCCACTTCCTGTGCACAAATCCACAACCCTTTCGCCTTTTTTGACTTCACAGAAATTGCTGAGCAAAACAGCATCTATGCCAAAACAAAATCCGTTTGGATTCTGAATGATTTTAAGGCCTTTCATTTGAAGGTCATCCACTCTTTCATATTCCTTGGTCCATTTTTCTGTCATATCCATATGTTCCCGTATCCCTTTCAGTATTGCCTGGTCTTCTCTATTTCTTCCAGTAAAACATCTTCACCGAAAATTCCATAATACATGTTCCTGATTATCCCGTTTTCATCTATAAAAAAGGTTGCCGGAGTAAATTTGAAATTGTATTGGTCTGTTACTGTTCCGTCCCTGTCAAGAAGCACGGGATAATTCAATTCCAAATCTTCAATGAGCTCTAATGTTTTGTTAAGCTTGTCGTAAAAGGCCATGTTTATGGACAAAAAAGCGGTCTCTTCTTTATCTATTTCTCCGTAAGCCTTACGGAGCAATGGAAGCTCGTCCCTACAGGAGGGTCAGGTTGAGTACCAGAAATTAATTACAAGCACCTTGCCTCTGTAGTCGGAAAGCTTATGCGTTTGACCTTGGTATGTGTCCAGGCTGAAATCATATGCCTCTATTCCATTGTAGGGACTGATGTCTTGTGCCGAGTTTTCCTCAGGCGCTTTTTCGGTGCATGCGGCCGCCAACAGAACCAGACAAACTGCGGCGGTCAATAAAAGACCGAATATTTTTATTTTCATTTTAACAGCTCCTCTTGAATATCAGTATAGTATGCTAAGTTTGTCTGCATATAGCAATATACCCAAGATAATCAAAAGTATGCCACTTATTACCTTTATCTTTTCAAGATATTTGTCCAAGTGCGGTATTTTGCTCATAAGATACTGGTAAAAAAGCGCAAGCAAAAGGAACGGCACCGAAAAACCCAGCGAATATACCGAAAGGAGGGAAATTCCCTCAAGCATATTTCCGGTGCTTCCAGCCATAAGCAGTACTGACCCGAGTATGGGCCCTATGCATGGAGTCCAGCCGAAGCTGAAAGCCATTCCTATTGCCACAGATTTAAAAAAACCCGGTACCGCATCCGTCTTTATCTTCATTCTCTTTTCTTTCTCCAGCTTGGGGATTCTAAGTACTCCCGCATGGTGGAGGCCAAAAATGATTATTACAGCTCCGCTTATTTTTTCTATTGTTTGAGCATTACTAACAAGCAAGCTGCCCAAAATAGTGGAGGCAGCACCCAATGCTCCAAAAACGACAAATAGCCCCAGGATGAATCCCAGAGTATTGACGATTACTTTTCTTCTCATAAAACCTGTTTCAATTTCATCATCTATTGTGCTTCCCACAAGGTAACTCAAATAAACAGGCATTAGAGGCAAAATGCATGGGGAAAGAAAGGAAGCTATCCCTTCTGCAAAAACAATAAATACGGAAATATCATTCATTACGAATCAGCTCCGCCTTTTGGTTTTGAGCTTTTTCCCTTTGAAGGTTTTTTATTCCAGCTTTTGTTTGGATTATTGCTTTTGCTTTTCTTGTTTGTTGGATTTGCATTTGCGTTTTTTCCATGGTCCTTGGGTTTTTTCTTTCTTCTGCGTTTTTTATAATTCGATTTAGACTTGGATTCGTCACTTTTTTTGTTTTGCTTTCCGGAATGAGAATCTTTTTTCGTATTTGCCTCAGAGGCAGCTTTGTTTTGTTCTTTGCCCTTGTTTTCTCCAGAAGCTTTTTCGGCTCTTTCATTCAAAGATTTGGTAAAAGTTATCTCAGGCATCTCGGGAATCTCCTTAATCTGCCTGGGAAATTCTCCTCTGGGGTTTTCAATATTCTCCACTTTAATCAGTATTATTTCACGGTCCCTTTCGTGCTTTCCCTCTACAAGCACCTTTACGGACTGAGTCATCAAATTTCTTGCTATTACCGCACCCGGTCCTTGAAGGGTTTCAATCTTTTTGCCCACCTTGGGCAATTGCTTATCCAGGTGTCGGTATGTCTCGTGTTCATACCTGAGACAACACATCAACCTTCCGCAAATACCCGAAATTTTGGCCGGATTAAGTGAAAGATTTTGATCTTTTGCCATTCTTATGGAAACCGGGTCAAAGTCACCAAGCCAGCTGGAACAACACAATTTCCTTCCGCAGGGCCCCAGCCCACCTATCATTTTGGCTTCATCCCTCACACCTATTTGCCTCAGCTCGATACGGGTTCTGAACACGGATGCCAAGTCCTTGACCAATTCCCTGAAGTCGACCCGTCCGTCCGCCGTAAAGTAAAATATGATTTTATTGTTGTCAAAGGTGAATTCAACATCAACCAGTTTCATTTCCAGTTTGTGCTTTTCTATTTTTTCATGACAAAGCTCAAACGCATTTTTTTCCTTGATCTTGTTCTCAGTATTTTTTTCGTCATCTTCCGGCGTAGCCATTCTCAAAACCTTTTTAAGGGGTTGGTAAACCTCTTTCTTGGGCACAAACCTGGCGCCTATGGCAACGTTTCCATATTCCACACCTCTTGCAGTTTCAACAATGACATTCTGGTCCTGCTCTATTTCATATTTCCCCGGATCGAAGTAATATATTTTGCCAACTCTCTTAAATCTTACTCCCACTACCTTTATCATTTAAGCGCCTCCTGTATTTTTAGAAGCAAATGATCTACAATCATCTGCTGATTTACCGTTCCGTGCATCTTCTCTATAGCTTCAACCAGGGCCTCAAGAACCCTGTAGACTGACTTTCCCTTTGTTTTTCCCGCCAAAGCCTTTATATCGTCCATTTTATCATGATTTTTAAGCAATTGCCCGTTCTTTGTTTCTATATAAAGTGACAAATCCCTGAACCATGCAGTAATCATGTTTAAAGCCTCAAGGCATTCCTTGCGGTCGGCCTTTGAAATCGACTCCGAAAATTCAAACATGCCCTTTGTGTTTTTTTTGATGCAGTCCTCTACAAACATAAGACTTTTCTTCCTGTGTTCCGAAATGTTTCCCTGTCCATCGCATTCATTCGACATTTCCCTGGAAATGCCGCCTGCGGGATTTTCTTCAAGCCTTCTGCCGAAATGGATCCTTTGGCACCTTGACCTTACAGTTGGTAAAAGGCCTACTTCATTTGAACTCACAAGTATTAGCAGACTTGAAGACGGAGGTTCCTCCAAAACTTTCAAAAGGCTGTTTTGCGCCTGTGGCGTCATTGTGTCGGCGCTGTCTATTATGAATATTTTTCTGCGGCTCTCGTATGGCTTGAGGTGCATTTCCGTCTGAAGAGCCTTGACCTGGTCGTTCTTTATGCTTCTTCCGTCTGGCCCTATGGAAATTATGTCGGGATGATTTGACATGTCGGCCTTTCTACAGCTTGAGCAATCGCCGCATGCCTCTTCCTTACCCTTTTGGCAATTGACGGCCTTGGCAAACTCCTTGGCCATTTCAAACTTTCCCTCACCCTCTTTGCCCTCAAAAATATAGGCATGGGAAAAAACCCCTTTTGCCAGGGCTTTTTTCAGATATTTTTTAACCGGCTCATGGCCTTCAATATTCCTGTATGCCATGTCTTTTCCTTTCAATATTTCTCAAAACGTTCAACATCCGTTATGAATACAGTTGCTCCGCCTACTGTCACCTCAATGGGCAATACAATGAAATTGCTTGTGCTGGACCCAACAGGTGCCGTAGTTGTCAATTGCTTGCGCTCCTTGCATATCCCTCTTATTAGTTTAAGGACTTCATCCACCTGCTCCTTAGACACCCCTATTAAAAGAGTAGTGTTGCCGGAGCGCAGAAAACCACCGGTGGAGGCAAGCTTAGTGACTCTGAATTCCTTGTCATTCAATTCTTCCAACAATTCCTTGGAATCCTCATCGTGTATTATTGCCGTAATCAGTTTCATTTGAGTCCCTCCAAGCCTTTTTACCATTATACCATATTGGAAAAAGATTAAAGTACAGTGGAAAGTAGAAAGTGGAAAGTGGAAAGTGGAAAGTAGAAAGAAAGAGCAAAAACAAAAGAAAAAGCAAGATTAAAGTACGGTGGAAAGGAATAAAAACAGTAGAAAGTAGTAAGTGGAAAGAGGAAAGGAAAGACGGAAAACAAAGATTAAAAGCAAAAAGAAAAAGAAAGTTGGTCGGTTGGTCGGTTGGAAAGGAATAAAAACAGTAGAAAGTAGTAAGTGGAAAGTGGAAAGGAAATACAAAAGCAGATGTCAGGCATCAGGTGTCAGGAAGAGAAAAGACAGCGGGCAGCTGGCAGCGAACAGTTTGCAGGAAAAGATTAAGAACAAAAGCAAAGGCAAAGAAACAGAAAAAGCAGAAAAGAAAAGAGCTTTCAAATGTATTTGGTTTTTATACTCTTTTGCA
>CAZXWC010000088.1:0-6776 GCA_964644525.1 uncultured Peptostreptococcaceae bacterium | reverse complement strand
AAGGGGGAGTTTTAAATGGCAGAAAAAAAAGTAAAAGTTGAGAGCAAGAAAAAAGTAAAATTGCCAAAGGGTAAAGCCAGTGCTTTGATGGGTGCTGCATTTATAATGGCAACATCAGCCATAGGTCCGGGCTTCTTGACACAAACGGCAGCCTTTACTCAACAATTTGCGGCTAGTTTTGCATTTGTAATTTTCATTTCTATCGTACTGGATATTGGAGCGCAGCTTAATGTTTGGACAATCATAGGTGTTTCAGGCATGAGAGGTCAAGATATCGCCAATAGGGTTTTTCCTGGACTTGGTTATTTTGTAGCAATTCTCGTAGCTCTTGGCGGCCTGGCATTCAATATAGGAAACATTGGCGGAGCTGCGCTTGGGTTAAATGTTTTAACAGGCTTAAATATAAAAATTTGTGTCCTTATAGCCGGAGCTTTCGGATTGGCGGTTTTCTTAAATAAAGATGCAGGACCTATAATTGATAAAGTAACTAAGGTTTTAGGAATGATGATGATTGCGGTTGTTGGTTACATGGCGTTTACAACATGTCCTCCTGTAGGAGAAGCGCTTATTCGTACATTCGCACCAAAAAATCCTGGAAATCTTGTTTTTCCCACAATCACATTGCTTGGTGGAACGGTTGGGGGTTATATTACCTTTGCGGGAGGCCATAGATTGATAGATGCAGGAATAACAGGAAAGGAAAACTTGAATGAAATAAAGAAAAGTGCGGTAATGGGCGTAGTCGTTGCTGCAATTATGCGAGTACTTTTATTCTTGGCTGTTTTGGGCGTTGTTGTAAAGGGAATCACTCTAGATCCTTCAAACCCTGCAGCTTCTGCATTCCAACATGGAGCTGGAGTGGTTGGATACAAGTTCTTTGGTTTTGTACTTTTGGCAGCGGGAATCACATCGACTATTGGCGCGGCATACACATCAGTTTCTTTCTTGAAAACTTTGAATAAGTCGATTCAAAAGAATGAAAAAATGTGGATAATAGCTTTCATAGCAGCATCAACACTCATAATGACAATAATTGGCAAACCTGTTGCGCTTCTTATTTTGGCAGGATCTCTTAATGGCCTTATCTTGCCGCTTACAATTGGGGTTGTTTTAATAGCTTCAAAAAGAAAGGATATTATTGGCGACTACAAACATCCGACGTGGATGCTCGCATTTGGTTATTTAATTGTTCTTATCGCTGGCTATGCAGGCGCTATGTCGTTGCCGAGATTGTTGACTATGTTTTAATAGGAGTGAAATATATTGGAAAATTATTTTCAGATAAAACCTGTTGGGGATTGTGCAATTGCTATCGAGTTTAAAAACGAAATTTCAGAGGAAATCAATAATAATGTGGCGACCCTTAAATCTTCCATTGAAAATGCTAAGATCGAAGGTGTTTTGGAATGCATACCCACATACCGTTCGATTACAATATGCTACAATCCAATGTTAATCAGTTTTGATGAATTAAAAGATGGAATCGAAAAGTTCATGAATGAATCAGGTTCCTCTAATGAAACGGAAGCCAGGGTTTACATTATACCGGTATGCTATGGGGGCGAGTATGGACCGGATTTGACGAATGTTGCTTCTGCAAACAATTTGAGACATCAAGAAGTTATTGAAATCCATTCATCTGTCGACTACCGCATATATATGTTGGGATTCACTCCTGGTTTCCCATATCTTGGAGGTATGAGTGATTCTATTGCCACGCCAAGGTTAAAACAGCCACGCACTAAAATTATTGCCGGATCGGTTGGTATAGCAGGGAAGCAGACGGGAATTTATCCCATTGACAGTCCCGGAGGCTGGCAGATAATTGGAAGAACCCCATTGAAGTTGTTTGATATAAATAGAGAAATACCGATATTGCTCGAAGCTGGAAATTATATAAGGTTTCAGGCGATTGATGAAGAGAAATATAGGGAAATAGAAAAAGAAGTAAAAGAAGCAAACTACATTTGTGAAACTGAATCAATTACTCGGGGAGGTGTTTGATATGACCTCCGTTAGAGTGATAAATCCTGGAATGTATACAACGATTCAAGACTTGGGACGCACAGGTTACCAGCAATACGGTATGCCGGTTTCAGGTAGCATGGATCACTTTGCCCACAGAGTGGCAAATTTGCTTGTTGGAAATGCCCAGAATGAGGCTGTGATAGAAATGACCATTATGGGCGGAACATATGCTTTTGACGAAGATTTGTTCATTGCCATCACAGGTGCTGACATGAATCCAAAGCTGAACGGTAAAAATCAAATCGGAATGTGGAGGTCTGTATCTGTCAAAAAAGGCGATCGAGTGACTTTTGGAGCAGCTAAAAAAGGATGCAGAAGCTATTTGGCAGTTGCTGGAGGCTTTGACCTGCCGCTTGTTTTGGGAAGCAAATCAACTTATGTCAGGGGAAGGTTTGGTGGGCTTGAAGGCCGCATTTTAAATAAAGATGACCTGATAAGAGTTAAAGAAAAGAAGCAGGACAATCAAAATTTGAATGGTAGATTTATACCAGCCGGCGACATACCAGAATATGAAAAGGCGGTCAATTTGCGAGTTTTGCTTGGCCCTCAAGAAAATTATTTCACAAGAAAAGGAATTGCTGATTTCTTTAGTTTCCCGTATAAAGTGTCAAAGGAATTTGACAGAATGGGTTATAGACTGGAAGGAAAGAAGGTTGAACATGAGTCGTCGGCAGATATTATCTCGGATGGAATTGTAAAGGGAGCTGTACAGATTCCCGGCCATGGAAATCCAATTATCATGTTGGCAGATTGCCAAACGACAGGAGGGTATACCAAAATTGCCCATGTAATTAATACCGATTTGTGGAAAGTCGCTCAACTGAAAACCGGAGACACGATTCGATTCGAAGCAATTGACATTTCGGATGCACATGAAATTTTTCGAAAGCGAGAACAAAAAATATTAGAAATGATTGAAGGCTTCAGTCACAAAAGGCTGAAAGACGACAAGGACTTCAAATTAAATATCAACAGTCAAAGTTTCGAAGTAAAAATCAATGAAGTGAGTTCGTTGAAATAAAATAAGGGGGATTATCATATGCATAGCAATAAGACACCTGCTGAAGTGCGGAATAAGATTAGGCAAAATATGCTGCAGAGAAACACAAGCGGTATTTGCGGCGGATTTGTACAGGCCAATGTTGTTATTTTGCCGGAAGACTATGCAGTCGATTTCAGGGAATTTGCCAAGAAAAATCCTACGGCCTGTCCTGTGTTGGAAGAATTGCCAATGGGAGATTTCCTGATAAAAAAGATTGCCGATGAAGCAGACATAAGGACGGATGTTCCAAAATACAAGGTCTTCATAGACGGTAAATTCATGGAATATAAAGAGTCTATTTCAGAGCTTTGGCAAAAAGATTTTGTTACATTTCTTCTAGGATGCAGTTTTTCGTTCGAGAATGCATTTTTAAATCAAGGTGTTCCAGTAAGGCAAATTGAACAAAACCGAAATGTACCGATGTATATAACATCAATACCATGCAAATCTGCGGGTAGGTTTGAGGGAACAATGGTTGTGAGCATGCGTCCGATTCCGGAATCGCAAGTTGAGGAGGCAATAGGAATAACCATGCATTATCCTCTTGCGCATGGAGAACCTGTGCATGTTGGGGATCCTTCCATTATTGGAATAAAAGATATCGAAAAGCCGGATTTTGGTGATTCGGTTGAATTCAAAGATGGGGACATACCTGTTTTTTGGCCTTGTGGAGTAACGCCACAAAATGCTGCTATAAATGCAAAGCCCAATATAATGATAACCCATGCACCGGGTTACATGTTCATATCTGATTTGAAGGACGAGGATATATTTGTGTAGGATGGTTTTATGCATGGATTTATTGGAAAAACAAATCAAAACACCCTCCGGTTAAAGTTATCGGAAGGTGTTTTTTTGTATAAAAACTCAAAATAAATCAACCATATTCGGTCTATTTGCAGCTGCCTGTGCATATTAAGTTAGCGTAAAATTACTGTAGGAAAAAAGACAAAAAAATAAAATGAGAGTTGCTCCTTTTGATATGATGTAAAGTGTCCAAACAAAACAACATAGGAGTGACTCTCATGGAAATAATTATACAATAAATCGCAGAAAAAATCATCAGGAAATCGTAAGAAAATCTGATAAAAATGCTCGAAGAGAAAAAAGACTTATCGGAATTCATAAAAAAGACAGGAGAACGGGTGGATGAAATCGGAACGGATACAGTAACTTGACACGATCCCTTTTACAGGGCAGTTTGACAATGCAGTGATGAATTTGATAATATAAAGAATATTATGTCAACCTGGAGTGGAGGTATATAAAATGGATTCTCACGGCAAGGGTAAAAACATACAGTCTATACAAAGAGCTATAGATATCATTGGCTGTTTTGATGAGAACAATATTGAACTCAGCCTTAATGACATTTCAAGATGCCTGGATATCAACAAGAGCACGGTTCATGGAATACTCAACACGCTTCATAACAACAGGTTCATACAGCAAAACTGCAACGGCAACTACATGCTGGGGCAGGCTCTTTTCGACAAGAGCGTGCTTGCCATGCAGTCCAGCAAAACCAGGCTAAGGACAATGAGCAAAAGCTATATGACAAGCTTAAGCAACAAGTACAAGTGCACTACCCACGTTTTTACAGTCAATGGAAACATGCTTCATTTTCTAGACATGACTACGCCAGTGAATTCGCACTACATCTTCAGTGTGGCCCTTGGGAGTCAAATGCAGCTTTATTGCACCGCTTCGGGAAAAATATTGCTAAGCAGAATGAGCGTTGAAGAGAGAAACGAGTATTTTGAAAATACTAAATTGGTTCCTAATACCAGCAAGACATTGGTCGACAAGGAGCATTTGATAAAAAACATCAATTCCATAATTGAGAAAAATTATTCTCTGGAGGATGAGGAAGCTGATGAAGGTTGCCTTTCCATAGCGGTACCTATAGTGACAAGAAAGGGTGCACTTGTTGGAACACTAAGCATATCCGGAGCGGATGTTAAAATAAGAAGCAGGGTGGAGGAAATAGCCGGAGACTTGCAGAAAGTAAGCGCGAAACTTACTGAAGACTTGTTTTAGATTTAAATCGGATCCAATATTGCAAATGAATTAGAGAGAGCCTTAAGCAAATAAAGCTGAGGCTCTCTTTTTGATATTGTCGCATGTATATGAATATATTTGTACTTATATTCGAAAACCCCCACAATTGTTCGATAATGACGAAAAGAGTTTCTCAATATCAATTTTGCATTGACTATGAAAATAGAATGCGATTATAATCTTTTTAAGGATTCAATTAATTGATAATTCTATAAATTTAAAATGGACGGCGAAAAGGAGTTGGAGTAATGAAAAATAAACCTGTTTGTTATGTTCCAGAAAGAGAAATACCAGAAATCTACAGCGGCACACCCACTTTTTTGGGACTTCCCAAAATATCTAAGAAAGAAGAATTGGAAAAATTCGATATAGTGACTATGGGTGTTCCATGGGAGGGAATTTGCACATGGGGGTCTTACAGCGCGTGTGAATTGTCCACAAAGGTTATAAGGTCGGCCTCTTCGAGATACGGTGGCTACATGCTGGACTACGACATAGATATATTCGATTATTTTACAGCAGGTGACTATGGAGACAGTGCTGTTCAAAATGGAAACTATGAGTTTACCTTTGCGGCCCTAAAGGATAAATATTCGGAAATTGTAGATGCGGGAAAGTTTCCTATAGTATTCGGTGGTGATCATTCCATATCGAATCCGTTGATTGAAGTTTTTTCTGAAAAATATAAAGGCAAGGTTGGAGTTATACATTTTGACGCGCACATGGACAATTGTCCCAGTTTCGGTGAAGAGAAGCTTGCCAGGTGTTCTCCGTTCTACAGGGTTTACGAGCAAGAAAATATTGATTCAAAGAACATTGTTCACATAGGAGTAAGGGGACCGAGGAATCATCCCGATGCGCTTAAAAACGCCAAAGAGCACGGAGCTACCGTTATTACGGGAATGGATATAAAGCTTAATGGATGGAAGCAGGCTGTCGAGAGGGCAATTGAAACTGCCGGCGATGGAACAGATGCAATTTACGTTACGGTATGTTCCGACATTTTGGATATTGCCAACAACCCCGGAGGGCCCCCTGATCCATGCGGCATGACATCTTTTGAACTCGCAATGATGCTTCATGAATGCGGGAAAGCCAAAACTGAAGCATTCGACTATGTGGAGATTTATCCTCTTGAAGACAAGGCTAACGTGTCTTCCCATACTGCCGTATGGATGGCCCTTCATCTTTTGGCCGGAGTTACGAAAAGAAAATTCGATCTTTAGGAGGCAACAATGAAAGAGAAAAGGATAGCCCTTATAATTCCACATACTGATATTACGCTTGAGACCGACCTTCAGAAAAATCTTCCTGTAAACCATATATTGCACACGCACCGAATTTGGCTTGATGAAGTTGGAGAAGAGGCCGAAAAAAGAATGGTGGATGAGGAATTGCCAAGGGGCTTGACTTTTCTTAAAGGGATTGCTGAATTCGATTCGGTTGTATTCGGATGTACTTCCGCATCCGCCGTTTACGGAGTGGGCGGACTAAAACGCCTTGAAGCATTCATTTCAAGTGAAATGAATTGTAGAGGAATCAGCGCTTTCGGGGCTGTCTTGGGGCAGATTGACAAAATAGGTCCCGACAGGATTTCCCTCATTACGCCCTATACTCCGGAAGTGAATGAATTTATGGTAAAAAG
>CAZXWC010000087.1:0-6821 GCA_964644525.1 uncultured Peptostreptococcaceae bacterium | reverse complement strand
TTCCAGAGGTGACAGACTTTTTGAGCAACTATTCTCTTACAAGTCAGCAAGTTGCAAATGTGCTAGCCTATATGACAGAGAATGACGCCAATGCGGAAGATGCCGCTGTTTGGTTCCTTTCCCAAAATGCGGATATTTGGACGGAATGGGTAGATGATGACGTTGTAGAAAAAGTGAATAATTCACTTTAAGATATTTGCCATTCTAAAAGCCCCTTTGGTTCAATAGCCAAAGGGGCTTTATTTTTATAGGCATGAAGCGAAAATAGAAGCAAAGCGAAAATTTTAATAGCATAAAAGCTGGGAAATGAATATGGCTCATTTAAATTGTGTGGATGTACAATATGCAAACGCAAAAATGGTGTAGAATAATTACAGGAGGTAAATTGATATGATTTTGTACAAAGAAAAAAAGAATTGTTGCGGTTGCGGAGCTTGTGAAAACATTTGTCCTGTGGGCGCTATCTCAATGAAACCTGATGAATACGGTTTTTTATATCCAGAAATTGATGCGAATGAATGCATTGAATGCGGCTTATGCAAGATGGCATGCGGTTTCCAAAATCCAGGCAAATGGAGAAGACAGCCAATAGGGGTGTTTGCCGCTGTCAACAGGAAAGAATCGGTGCTGGGGGTCAGTGCTTCAGGAGGTGCATTTGGAGCTATTGCAAATGTTGTGATCGAAAAGGGCGGAAAGGTTTATGGCTGCGAATATGATAAAGATATGAAGGCTATACACGGTGCGGCAAGGACTTTAGAAGAAATGAAGGGACTTCATGGTTCTAAGTATGTTCAAAGTGAGATAGGAAGGACATTTTCAGAAGTTAAAGAAGATCTTTTAAATGGTAAATGGGTTTTTTTCACGGGAACACCCTGCCAAGTGGCTGGTCTAAGGGCTTTTCTGGACAAAGATTATGGAAAGCTCATAACGGCTGATTTGGTTTGTTATGGGGTTCCAAGTCCGGATTTTTTCAAGGGACAGGTTGAATCGCTTGAAAAAGAGCTTGGAGGAAAAATAACTGATTTCCGCTTCAGAGACAAGGAGAACGGATGGGCTTCTATGAGGATGAGGCTGGTCTACGAGAAGGACGGAAAAATTATTGAAAAATCTTACGACTACAAGGATCTTCCATACTATGATTACTTTGTGAGCGCCGATATTTTCAGGGAAAGTTGCTACGCGTGTCCCTTCGCTAGACCGGAAAGAAGCGGGGATTTTACCATAGGGGACTTTTGGGGAATAGAAGAGTTTCACCCTGAGGTGAATTCTGAAAAGGGCGTATCGGTTATTTTTGCAAACAATCAAAAGGCCATTTCACTGATTGAAGAGTTGAAAAAAGAAATGCTTATTTTTGAATCTGATTTAGAAAAGGCTTGCCATTCGAACGGATGTCTCAGACAACCTGTAGAACAAGGGCTCAAAAGGGAAAATGTTTTTTCGGCTTGGAAAAGTGGTGGTTGGCAGGCTGTTGAAAACATGAATAAGAAAGGCATTTGAATATAAAAAAGACAAAAGCTTCTCCGAAAGGACTTGACCCCCTATACCAATAGGGGGTATAATAAGTTTGAATATTATATAAGGGAGGCTGATACATTGAACGAAAGCAGGATCAGACACTTTTCAGTGTCATTTTTTTCGATAATACTAGGGCTTGGGGGGCTTACCATAGCGCTTGAGAAGATGGCGGATTTACTCGGGTTTTCTCAGGGTTTACCTAAGTTTATGCTAGCATTTACCGTATTGGTATTTTTGACAATAGGGTTGATATTTGCGTACAGAATTGTCAAGTATCCGGATGATGTAAAAAAAGAGTATTCAAATTCGGTAAAATACAATTTCTTTTCAACCATATCCATAGGGCTTATTTTGCTTAGTGCTGCATTTTTAGCATATGATATGAGGGTTTCAAGGGTTTTATGGGTCTCAGGGACAGTTCTTCATCTGTATTTTACCTACAGGACGCTTTCATTCTGGATCTTTCATAAGGAGCATAGTTTTACGGCATTTAATCCAATATGGTTTATTCCAGTTGTAGGCAATTTACTGGTTCCTGTCGCCGGGACTGCACATTTTGGAAATGAGATTTCATGGTTTTTTTTCAGTATAGGAATGATTTTCTGGCTTGTTTTGTTTGCCACTTTCATGTACAGGATAATTTTTCATGAAGCACTTGCTGAGAAGATTGTCCCAAGTCTTGCAATACTGATAGCTCCACCGGCGATCGGCTTCATTTCATATGTGAAGCTTACAGGAGGGCTTGACGGATTTGCCAGAATAATGTATTACATTGCATTTTTTCTTTTCACCTTTGTTTTCGGAAGGATAGGCAAGTATATGAAAATGAATTTCTATCTTTCCTGGTGGGCGTTTTCTTTTCCCATTTCTTCTTTTACAATTGCCACAGTTCTTATGTACCACAAGAGCCAAATAGCTATTTTCAAGGGATTAAGCTTTGTAAGTGCGGGCTTTCTTGTAATGGTGGTTTTGTTTACAATTGTAAGGACATTTTTTGCAATAAGGAAAAGGGAGTTGTGTGTTCCTGAATCTTGACACTCTTTATGGATAAGAGGGCATTACTAAAAGCAACTTATTTAAAATATATGTTTTTCTTAGACAATATTATCAGGTAAACATCAAGACTGTCGCCTTATATTCCCAAAGCTTAAGCAAGGGGTTTTAAGGCGGCAGTTTTTAATTAAGGGCAAGGTTGATAAAATTGTTTTTTTTAAGCAGCCGGCAGGACCTTATGGGTTTTGGGAAGGTTGAAAATGTCAATTATTTAATTTAATGTGATATTATTAAGAGAGAAAATATTATATAAAGTATGATTATTTGGTAAAATACAGTTACGGGCAAAGAAATTTAAGTTTTTGGGAGGAATCGTATTGAAAAACAGGATATTGGATTTAACTCCGGAGATACTAGAGGAAAATTACATGAATTTCGACATGTGTTATCTGGCCGCTTATTCGGAAACGAATTTCAAGATATTTCTAAAGGACAGCGAGCCTGGAGGGTTTTTAGCCAACCTGAGAGACGCGGATGTTGACATAAAGTTGTCTATGCAAATTGTGACCAAGAATATGAAAAGTAAAAATATGGCTATAATACTTGAACACTATGAGGATATTCTGGAAATGGTGCAATCTGTAGAATTGACCAGGGATATGATACTTGCCTCCGACTACCCAAGGTTGATACAAGCAATACTCATATACATACTGGACTACTATGAGAGGGACAGGGAGTTGTTTGCAAAAGAGGACATAGCTGCCCAAGTAGGTTTTATAACAAATTATTTTATGGAGCATCTTTCTGTGTTGATATACCTTTCCATACTTTATGAGTATAATCAGATAAACAGGATGGAAATAGACGATCAAAGAAAGGCCTGCATTTCCAACCTTCTTAAGATGTATCAGACATGCTCGGTGTGCAGATTGACGGGAAGCATAATGGTGGAGGAATTGAAGGCCCTAAAGGAAGTGGTTAAGCAGTGCGAGGTTGAGGCAAAAAAGAAAGAACGCGTAATTTTGAGGAAAAAGAAAATAGTTGAGGATTTAAGGGCCGACATAAAAACTCTGAAGTCAAGGGCTAAAGTACAGGACCGGGATAATTGCTATAAATGCGAGGCTGAACTGGAGAAATATAAAAAGGCCTTTGAGGAAGAATGTGCAAAACTGAGGGAAATTAAGAAATCCACGGTTCCGAGGAAGGATTATGAGAAGAAAGAGAAAGAAGTCGCGGATGCACATGTAAAATATTGTGACAGGGGTAAAAAAATAAGTCAACTATTAAAAAAACTGGATGATTCATATGTGGAAAACGAAATTGAGGTTTTTAAGGCTTATCTCAGCAAACACGGTCTTTCAGACGAGCTTTACCAACTTATGTATCCTTACTACGATGCGTATATTTCGGGTGTAATACCGTATGCTGAGCTTAAAGGGGACAATCTTTCATCGATAGGCTATACTAGGCTGGTAAATGGCCAACATCATGTATTCAATGCAAAGGGGACAGGCTTTCGACTTTTCAATTTGCCAGATGATGTATATCTTTCCGACAAGCAGTTTGTTTCGGTAAGCTCAAAGAATGCATTCATAAGAAGCCACCAAAGTTTTTACAAGGGCGACAGGGATGTGTCAGCTTTTGCGGAAGTGTCCTCATTAAATCCTGTTTGCGTGTATACGACAAAAAATAATGAGGAAAGGGCATGGCAAAATGCCGTGTCGGATTTGTCAAGAGGCGACATAGTGGGCCTTGGCGAGGGAAATGCCATTATGACAAAGTACGGCAAGAAGGCTACATGTATAGATTCCATACTCCCATCAATCACAGCGCGGGGACATAAAGCCTATTATGTGCTTAAGACTGTAGCAAACGGAAGCCTGGTGTATGATTTTTCAGACAAGAAAGAGAAGGTTATTACTCCAAATGGAGTTGGCTTGGAAAATGGAAAGATTGTGACCATTTGTGGAGAAGACCTTGTAAGGTATTTTGAGGATGAGGATTTCATATATTCGTCACTTCCGGCACAAGGCAGCCGTATGGGTTTCTACAGGGAAACAGAAATGGGCAGATTCATAGCTTTTGGGGATGGCACATGCCGGTTGTTTTCGGAGTTTGAACTCTTTGGCAAGATGAAAAGTTTTGATTTCGAGGATGGAGACGTACTCGAAGTGAACGCATTCGACACTGTTTTAGATGTGTACGAGTGCGAAGGCGAAGAAGATGAATCCGACGAGAAAAAGATCAAGAGCAGAAGGGACAGGCTCAGGAGAGAGGCAGGTAAAGAGGAAGCGCCCGGGACTGCTGTTGAAATGAAGGCAGAGAAGGTTCTTGTTGTTGGAAATGAAAAATTCGCCAACGGATACAAAAATAGCTTTAGGAAGAATGGATATTATGCAGAGGTTGTTCCTGGCCACGGACCATATTTCGCAATACACAAGGCGGCTCAAAAAAGTGACAAAATAATTTTTGTGACAAGTGCCGCATCACACAAGAACTACTACCACATAAAGGAAGACTTCGGGGACAAGATACTTTATGCATCCTCGGATGGATTCAAATGCATTATAGGTTTGCTTGAATAGAAAAAAGTCAATTGCTGGAAATGCGACAGTTATAGAAAATGTAAAAAAGGAGTGTTTTTATGCAGAAAGACAAGCGCATCGCTATACTTATTGACGCGGACAATGTATCGGATAAATACATGAAGTACATCATCGACGAGATATCAAATTCGGGATCTCCTACATATAAGAGGATATACGGGGACTGGACAAAGCCCCAACTTGGATCATGGAAAAACATACTCCTCAAGCATTCCATAAATCCGATACAACAGTACAGTTACACAACGGGAAAGAATGCAACAGATGCGGCTCTGATAATAGATGCAATGGACATACTTTATTCGGGGAATGTTGACGGATTCTGCATTGTTTCGAGCGATAGCGATTTTACAAAGCTTGCTGCAAGGCTCAGGGAGGCAGGTATGCTTGTAATTGGAATGGGAGAGAAAAAGACGCCCAAGCCATTTATTGCAGCATGCGAAAAGTTTAAATACCTGGAGGTTTTGGCATCCATGGTCGAAACATCCACAGAGCTCGAAAACAAGAAAAAGAGCGGGAATGATGATGTCAAGAATGGTATGACGAGCAAAAAGCAGCTGGTAAAGGCTATAAGGACAATTATAAATGAGATATCCGACGAAGATGGATGGGCATATATGGCGGAGATAGGCAATGTTCTAAACAAACGATATCCGGACTTTGACACAAGGAATTACGGATTTACAAAGCTTACGCCATTTGTGTCATCCCTTAAGAAATTCGAGATACGCTCGGTCAGGACAAAGGCCAACACCACCCTCAAGTATGTACGCAACAAGAACCAATAAGTGACAGACATTTTTGGTTCACACTCGAAATTTTACAAAGCATCTTGATTTAAATGGTAGAATTTCCGATGGCAGATACTGGAAATACGATAATGGGAGGCGGTTTGTTTGACTTCTGGAAAGAAGAAAATAATATCGATGCTGCTTTGGATTGTTATCGCGGTCTTGATTGCCTTTTTTGGTTTTCTCTTGCTGGTAAGGAATGAATTGTCCGATTACATTGAAGGCAAATATCCGGACAAGACCTTCTCGATTGGATTTACAAAGGTTGATCCCATGTATGGCAAGTTTTATTGCAGTGGTACATGCATTGATGACGATACGGATTTTGGCATTTACAAGAGTTGGAATACAAAGAAAATTTCAGACAACTATATGGAAAGCAAAAGCCAGAATGGATACAATGAAATGATAAGAAGCATATTCATGTTCATGCCGTTACAGGCTGAGATAAAAGATGTAACCGGAAGTGGCAAAAAGCCCTTTGTCGGAAGTCCCGATTACGACCAGATCAATTTTTATCTTGCCGATGAAAAAGACCATGCGGAAGATATAGAAACCATACTCAACAGGTTGCAGGAAAGAAGCATAGTGGCTGAAAGAATAATAATGACATACGAAAAGGATGGCCATATATATAGTATAAGACTGTCTTCGGAAGACTACGGATTGGGATTAGAAGAGATAAGGAATCGTATAGAGATGATCAAATAATTTATACGGGAATTGAAAAGCGATGGTTTTTTGTTGTTTGCCTTTGAATTGGGAGAGGGGTTTTGAATGCCGAAATCATACATATTTTTACTGTTTTTCTTTTTGTATTCGGTTGCTTTGCTTTATTTTGGAAAATCGGGATACAGAGAAACTGAAACGATAAATGATTTTTTTGTTGGCGGAAAAAGATTGGGTCTGTTTG
>CAZXWC010000086.1:0-6822 GCA_964644525.1 uncultured Peptostreptococcaceae bacterium | reverse complement strand
TCATAAGGTCCCCTTTCCATTCAGGTCGTTTATTTGATTGTTTCAGTACACCCTATAGACGAATGAGAAATCAAATGGTTACAAAATGCGGGTGAAATCGACAGGAAACAGAAAAGACCTGTTTTTCGTGAAGCAATTCCCATTGTGCCGGCATGTGTCACAATAGGAGGGAAACTTTAATGTTCTGGGAAACCGGATGAAACTTAATCTTATAAAGAGTCGGGGGAACAGTCAGCTCTGCGATCCCGCGCCAACCTGCCTGGGTAAGGTGGCAAAGCTGTCAACGATGAGAAGGAATGAATAGAGGGCCTTTCTGTCGCTTGACGGGGAGGCCTATTTTGCTGGGGAGAAAGTTCTTGCCATAGTGATGGGGAAAGGAGAAAAGGAGGAATTTATGAAATTCAAGAAGGGCGATGTGGTTGTTTTGAATTCAAAAGGGAAAGAGTGGATGCCTTCCTGAAGAAATAAATCTGCTGATGACAAGCCGCATATCTTGGGAAAAACAAGGAAATTCTGATTTTATATAGAAGTAACACATAAGGGAATTATTGAAAATTTGCAACAATGGGAGTCAAACAACTTTAAATACCATGATTGATATAAATAGAGAAATTTCTAATAAATTCCAATAAAACGGAAGATTTTTTATATTATCAGCAGATACAAAATTCAAAGGTGGAATTTTAATGTACAAAGATAATGGAATGACTAAAAACGCCGATATTTTCAAGGCAATTTACAACAACAATCTTTTTGGAATTATTGTTGTGGACGAAAAACGGTCTATCAAGTATATTAATCATCGCGCGCTGGAGATTTCCGGATATATGCAAGAAGAGCTTTTAAATATTGATATTAGGAAATTGTATTTTTCGGATGAGGACTACAATAACTTTGGACAGCAATATCAGGATAATATCTTGAGCGGAAAGAAAGTAAAGACTGAACAGGTTTTCAAACACAAGAGCGGCAAAAGAATTTATTGCACAGTTTCAGGCAAAGCAATCGACACTTCTGATCCTAGTGACTTGACCAAGGGAATAGTATGGATAATTGAGGATATCTCGGACATAGTTAAGGCCAATAATAAACTAAAGCAGGCCCACGGGGAGCTTGATGCGATTTTTTCCAATTCCATGACCGGTATAATCTATTTTCAGAAAGACCGGATTGTTAAAAGAGTTAATCAAAGATTTGTAGAAATAATGGGATATGACAGTCCGGATGAAATTGTAGGAAAAACCGTGGAAATGTTTCACCTGAGTCATGAAAAATTTATGGAATTTGAGGAAAAGTATTATGATCAGCTTATCAACCATAGCACGAACTCCATTGAGTACAAAATGATACGCAAAAATGGGGATGTCATATGGGTTAATACAGCTGGAAGGGCTGTAGACAAAAGCAATCTGCCTGACTTGGATTTGGGAGTGGTATGGACGGTAGAGGACATAACTCAAAGGAAAATGGCAGAGGAAAAACTGGAAAAACTGGTTTCGACGGACGAGCTGACAGGTTTGTGCAACAGAAGGCAATTCATGAAAAGATTCGAGAGCGAGCTGGCCAGGCAAAATCGTAATGCAAAACCCCTCTCACTTCTGATGCTGGACATTGACTGTTTCAAGAGGGTTAATGATACTTATGGCCATTCAATAGGGGACAGGGTATTGAGCGAGTTTGCCAATATATGTTCTGGTGAATTCAGGATTTCAGATATTTTCGCGCGCTTTGGCGGAGAGGAATTTATAGTCCTTTTGCCGGATACCGATTTGGATGGGGCGGTCAGGATTGCCGAGCGGCTAAGAAGGGTGACAGAGGAAGCAAATTTGCAGGGTATTCCCCAAATAACTGTCAGCATTGGGGTCTTGCAGATAAGTGCGGAAAATACAATGGATGACTTGTTGGTGGAAGTGGATAAAAAAATGTATGAGGCCAAGGCTGGCGGAAGAAACAGGGTGGCATATTGAGCGCCTTGGCTGAAGGGTATGGTGTGGATAGGAAATGGAATCCTTTGAAAGCTTTATAGTCAAAGATAATCATGACTCATATAAAAAAATAGCGCCGTATATAGTGATTGTTTCTGCAATCATGCTTGCCATGTCCTTTGCTATCAGGGACGACCGGATAATACAAATATATCATTTTGGACTTTTGTTGATAAGTGTCTTATTTTGGTGGGGCGCAAATAATTTAAAAGCAAGCAAATGCTTGTTCCATTCCTTCATTCTGCTTCTTATATTATGGGGCATTTTGCGCATGTTTGTATTTCCGGATCGCGTAATGTCTCACACTCCGCTTATTTCTATATTGTTTTGCTCTTCATATTTTTTTATATATTCACGGGGGGATGCCATTAAAATTTATATGTTTGCCATGCTTGCAATTTCAGCTGGTCTTTTGTACAAGACGGACTTGCAATTTTTGATTTTCTTTATTTCCTACTTGAATATAATATTCCTCTGCATTGTTTTTACATATACAAATTACAATACCCGCAAACAAATTTATGAAAATACTCAAAGGTTGAAGGATCAGGAAGCTATTTTGAATGACAATATAAACCATAAGGAAAATGAGAATTTTTTACTTGTTTCACAAGTTCAGAATACCATAGAATACGGACAGATGATTCTGAACAACCATTATAAATCCGACCGCCATTTTCTTAAGTCTGTTTTTAGCAGTTTTACAGATTTGTGCATATGGGTAGACAAGAGTTTTATTGCAATACTTAATGAAAAATCCGTCGACATTGTTGGAATCAAGGGCTTTGCAGAAGAAGAAATAGAGGAGATGCAGCTTGTAAAGGCTTTTGAAAGCATTACAATTGATAAAATAGCAGTGGTTGACGATTTGATGGATGGATTCAACAAATCCCTGATTATTACTGTTTCTGCAGATGGTTCGGGTTGCGTTGGCATTGTTCTTGAGTACGACTCTGAAAGGCTTTTGCTTGACCAAGAGCATTTTATAAATTTGGCCCAAAGCTTTAAAACATTAATCAAGACTTATTACCTTAATCGCGAATACACAGACTTGCAATCCCGATACATGAAGGACATCATTTTCTCGCTGGTAGAATTTATGGAGATATATGACCCCTACACAAAGGGTCATTCTGAAAAGGTGGCAAATTATTCCAAAGAAATTGCCGAATCCTTGAAATTGGATAAAAAAACAGTCAAAAGCATTTACTGGGCGGGTCTCCTTCACGACATTGGAAAACTAATTGTACCAAGAGAAATTCTAAATAAAAAAGGAAAGCTTACAGATCTAGAGTATGATCAGATAAAGGACCATCCTGTAACTGCCTACAGAATAATGAAATCAAGCTATGCTTTAAAAGACATAGCCCGATTCATATTGTCCCATCATGAGAGATGGGATGGAAAGGGATATCCCAATCGGCTTGCTGGCGATGAAATTCCTTTGGAATCGAGAATCCTTTCTGTAGCAGACGCTTTTGAAGCCATGACATCAGAAAGATCCTACAGGGCGCCTATGACTGAGCAAAAGGCCATAGATGAACTTATAAAGCATTCAGGAGACCAATTTGATCCCGATATCGTAAAGGTTTTCTTGAAGAGGTATGAATAGAAAGCAAAAAACAAAAAGGGGCTGTTTATTGATATGAAAGAAGAAAAGAAAAGGAATAATTTCAGATGCATGGCGGTCTTTCTTTCCGTAGCGCTTTGCCTGTCGATTTTTGCGCCCGCAGCTTACGGGGCCGGGGGACCTAGCGCTTGGGCGAGTGCCGAAGTGGATTCAGCAAGAGCTGCAAACCTTGTAATAGGGGATGCTGACGACAATTTTCAGGCAGAAATCACGAGAGGGCTCTTTTGCCGCATGATTGTAAACATGGTGGAGGAGACGGTTGGGACATCCATTGATGTTGAAATTTCCAATCCTTTTTATGACACGGAGGATACAGCCATAGTAAAGGCGTTTCAGATGGGCATTGTAAAGGGAACAAGTTCGACTGAGTTTGCCCCCGATGCCTTTATCACCAGAGAACAGGTGGCTGTAATGATGATGCGCGCCGCCCGAAAGCTGGATGAATTGACGGGCATGGACTATGAAGCTTCGGCGGATGCAAATGGTATTACATTTGCCGATGAGGCCGAAATTTCATCTTGGGCAATTAAAGACATAAAAAAAGCCAATTCTCTCGAAGTGATGAACGGAGTTGGATTTGGCCGCATAGACCCATTGGGGACTACAACAATCGAGCAGAGCATCCTTTTGGCATACAGGCTCCACAACGCATATGTCCTTTCAGGCCAGTCAAGCGGAAGCGCTTACAACAGAGCTCCGACAGCCAAGGCCGACCCCTATGTGGGCAGTGATTTTAAAGCCCTCAAGACCTACGACAACATGAGGGCGGATGAGCTTGCAGAAGATCCCGATAATGACGAACTGATAGTTGTTTCAGTAAATGGTCAAACAGGAACAATTGAAACGGATCTTGGAATGGTGGTAATCAAGAGCGATGGAACAGCCTCGTATACATCGCGAGCTGTCAATAAGGAGTCAAAAGAAACTTTGGAAGTTACGGTATCGGACGGAAGGCACACTGCAGTTGTTAATGTGCTTATAACAGTCATACCATAGCAGGTCAAAGGAAGCAGGGTCTCATATTTTAATGGAAAAATGAACCATTCAATTTAAGCAAATAAATTTAAGTAAGAATAATAGGATATTTGGAGGGGTCTTGAATGGAAAAAGGTGAGTTCAGGAAAAAAAAGGATGAATATGAAAAGGCCTTATCTAATTATGCATTTACACTTAAAAACATCAAAAGCAATATATTCAGACTGGCAAGAAACGAGGCGGGTGATATTATATATCTCCTGAATGAGGGGCAGATTCCAAACAAATTCAAATTAACCACTGAGGTAGTAGGCGGAAAAACTGTTGAGGAGATATTGGGCAAAGAAAGAAGCAGGCAGGCTTTGGAGTATTTTGAGAGAGCCTTTAAAGGGGAAATTGTGCAATACGAGGCGGCTTTTGATGATGTCTGGTTTGAGACAATTTTATCCCCGATAGAAATTGAAGGGGAAGTAGTGGAAGTGGCCGGTTCGAGTTACGATATAACGGAAAGGATTGCATATCAAAAGGAAATTGAGCGACTCAACTTGGAGCTCAGATATTTGTCGAGCACAGATAAACTGACAGGCATTAAAAACAGATACAAACTGGATGAAATGCTCAAGTATGAAATTCTTAAATCCAGGCGTTACAACAAAGATTTGTCGGTTGTTTTTTTTGATATAGATCATTTCAAACTCATAAATGACAAACATGGCCATACCGTTGGAGACACCGTTCTCAAGGATTTGGCAAATCTTTGCAAAAAACTTTTGCGAGAAACAGATATATTTGGGAGATGGGGAGGGGAAGAGTTTCTTGTCATATGCTCCGAAACAGCAATCGAAAATGCTGTACAGGTAGCTGAGAGAATCCGTTCGGCCTTGGATTCAAAAATATTCTGCGAAAAACTGTCTGTTACTGCCAGTTTCGGCGTATGCGGTTTAAGGCCGGGGATGGATTTTGACCATATTATTAAAACGGCAGACAATGCAATGTACAAGGCAAAAATGAATGGACGCAACAGAGTCGAGACAGCTGCACACTAGGATGTCTCGAATGGATCTGTATTTATTGAGGGTCTGTTCATTTAACTTGTCACTCTCAATGTGTCTATGTCGACTATGTTGCTTTCATTAACGGAATGATAATACCAGTTTTCGCTTTCGGTATCATATATAAGATTGTAGCCTTTCCAGACTGTTTTTGTTTCTCCGGCTTCATTCTCGACTTGAAATTCATAGCCGCTTTCCGGTGTGACAAGCATGGTTTCTCCTTTTGGCTTGTATATCATATGGTTTATGGGACTGTTCCAATCATCGGGGTCGAGTCCTATATCGGTATATCTGTAGTCTCCCCAGGTACGCCCGTAATGGCCTTGGTCCTCGTAATTGCTTATTATCAAGGCTATCATTCCGGATGATATTTCTTCGAAATCGCTGCCTAGAGGGCTCAGTGGAACAATTTCATCGCCTACGTGGATCCTCCATATTTGGTCATCCACATGCCATTTGAAGCTGGCGTCTGTTTGTTTAAGGGAAGGGGCTTCATACAAGTAATTGTTGTCCACGAGCAGGCTTATCCTGTCCTCGTCCGAGCTCAAACCATTGAAGACATCCTGATGGTGGATATCTTCGCTGATTTTATAAATAGTTGTTGTGTTGTTGAGAACGCGAAGCGAAGTTTTGTCTGAACTAAGCCTTGCTTTTCAACTATGCCGGCGAACTTTGGGATTGCAATTGCCGAAAGTGTTGAAATCACTGCTATTACAACAATCAATTCAATTAATGTGAACGCTCTGTTGTTAAATATGCATGATTTTTTCATTTTTTCTCCCAGTGTTGTATGTAATTAAAAGCTTTTTTACATTATATATGCATAGCTATGCTTTGTAAAATTACAAAAGAAGTGAATGGCTTGACAAATTACCTCGTGGGGGTATATATTTTGGGTAGTGACGGATTGGGCTTTCGAAACAAAAGAACAACTACAACAGAAAGGTGAGTGCATATAATGATAGTGGCCTGCGCTACGGACGACGGTGTAAAATTTGTTTCCCGTCATTTTGGGGATGCCAAGCAATACGATATATATAGAATTGAAGGGGATCTTTGCGAGTTTGTTAAGACAATAGGCAATACCACGGGGGAAGAGGATGAAGAGGTTCACGCTGATCCCAGGAAGGCAAGGGGAATTGTGGATCTCTTGAAGAAGAGCAATGTGCAAGTGGGAGCC
>CAZXWC010000085.1:0-6827 GCA_964644525.1 uncultured Peptostreptococcaceae bacterium | reverse complement strand
AAAAAACCATAAAGACAAAAGACATTAATCATATGATAATAAAAATAGGCATTTAGGCGTTTGAAATGGTAAAATGGTATAAGAGGTAGTTGGATCCAAGTAATAATTGCTGGAGGATTCTCATGTATAGAAAGTTGAAGGTCTGGAAAAAATCTCATGAATTCACTTTGGAAATTTACAAACAGACTGAAAAATTGCCATCATCTGAACGAATGGCTTTAACCCAACAAATACGAAGGGCAGCATACTCGATACCCATGAATATTGCAGAAGGGTATGGAACCATACACAAGAAGCAGTTGATAAACTATCTTTCTATTGCAAGAGGATCTTCTTTTGAAGTCTCATATCAATTGTTGCTTGCAAAAGAGTTGAATTATTGGGATGAAGAAACCTATGAGAGGCTCAATTTGCAAATAGTCGAGATACAAAAAATGATAAGCGGGCTTATCAGAAAAATGCAGCAAGACAACAAAAACAATCCTAAGGGAAATTAGAACGACAATTTTGGAACTTGCTTTTAAAGAATTTGGTTTTACTTACTATTTAAATGAGTTTAATAAAAAGGGAGCAGAGAGTTGACATATAAAAGAGTGGTTCTTTGGGTTTTGAGTCTTTAGGCTTTTCCTTTCTACTTTCCACTTTCTACTTTCTACTTTTACCGGAGGTAAATCATGTCAAAATTATATTTCCGTTATGGAGCGATGAATTGCGGCAAGTCTACTGCTCTCATGCAGGTTGCCCACAATTACAGGGAGAGGGGTATGGAGGCTATAATACTCAAGCCTGTAGTAGACACAAAGGGCGGCGACCAGGTGGTTTCGCGGCTTGGAATAACCAAGAACGCGGATTTTCTTGTGGACAGGACATGCGACGTATTCAAGGCAGTGGAGTCCTATTCAGAGGAAAAAGGAAAGCCCAACTGCATACTTGTGGATGAGGCCCAGTTTTTCAAAAAAGAACAGATAGACCAGTTTTTCAGGCTTGCGGTAGAGATGAACATACCTGTAATATGCTATGGCCTGCGCACCGACTTTCTTATGAATGGATTTGAGGGAAGCCAGAGGCTCCTTCTTCTCGCCCACAGCATAGAGGAACTAAAGACCATATGCAGGTGCGGAAAAAAAGCCATGCTAAACGCCAGAAAAATAAACGGCGAATTCGTCTTCGAAGGAGACCAGGTTGCTATAGAAGACAACGGAAAAGTCGAATACGAAGCCCTCTGTCCAAAGTGCTACTTTGAGATGAGGGAAAAACAGTAGGAAGTAGGAAGTAGAAAGTAGAAAGTAGAAAGTAGAAAGATTAAAGACTAAAGACCAAAGACTAAAGACTAAAGATTAAAGACTAAAGACTAAAGATTAAAGACTAAAGACCAAAGATTAATAATGAAACATGCAGATAGATGTCAAAGCATAGAAGCAGAAAAATCAAACAACAGAATGTAGGATATAGAGATTGCGAAAATAATTGGTGGAAAATTAAAGAGAAGCATTTTAAGTTTTTATTCTTCTTTTGGTTTTAATTTTTTTCTTTCCACTTTCCACTTTCTACTTTCCACTATTTCGAAAGGATAAAACATGAGTGAAAATGTAAATATGGAGGAACAAAAATCAAAAAGAACCGTCCCCAGTGATTCTTGTCCCAGGCATTCCTACGGGGGCCAGGCTGTAATTGAGGGCATCATGATGAGGGGCAAGAAGTTCATGGCCATAGCTGTAAGAAAGCCGGATGGCGAAATAGTAATCAAGAAGGATGAGGTAAATCCTCTGGAACGCTCCAAGATAGCCAAGGTGCCGATTGTAAGGGGAGTCATTGTTTTTTTCAGCGCAATGGTAACTGGCATAAAGGCCATAACATATTCGGCGGAATTTTTCGAGGAGCCCAAGGAAGAGGAAAAGAGCAAATTCGACAAGTGGCTTGAGAACAAGCTGGGAGACAAGCTTGACGATTTTGTAATGTATTTCTCTGTCATAATGGCTGTATTTCTTGCGGCGGGACTTTTCTTCATTTTCCCCACTATTGCAATAAGCATGACAAGGGGAGCAATCAAGAGCCCGATTGCAATGAATATACTGGAGGGAATATTGAGGATTGGCATGTTCATAGCCTATGTGCTGCTCATATCCAGGATGAAGGACATAAGGCGGGTCTTCGAATACCATGGGGCCGAGCACAAGACCATCTTCTGCTATGAGAACGACCAGGAGCTTACGGTCGAAAACGCATCGCGCTTCACAACCCTGCATCCCAGGTGCGGCACAAGCTTCATAGTCTTTGTCATGATCATAAGCATAATTCTATTCTCCTTTGTGGGATGGCCCAATCCCTGGATAAGGATACTTTCAAGGCTCATACTTCTTCCGCTTGTTGCCGGAATATCATACGAGCTTCTCAAGTGGGCTGGCAGAAGCGAATCTATAATTGTAAAGGTTCTTTCATGGCCCGGGCTCAAATTCCAGATGCTTACGACAAAGGAGCCGGACGAGGGGCAAATAGAGGTTGCAATTGCATCCCTAAAGGCCGTATTTGAAATGGAAGAAGCGGAAAGAGAAGAAGGAAATAAAAGTGATACTGAGACAGCTGATTCTTGAACTGAAAAAATATATGGATGATTCATCCGAAACCGCTATTTTAGACGCCCAGCTTTTAGCCGGCTTTGCGCTTGGAAGGGACAGGCTGTATATTCTCACCCATCCCGACTATGAGCTAAGCCAAGAAAAGGAGAATGAGATATGGGCCCTGGCCAGGAGGCGGAAAAGCGGAGTCCCCTTGCAGCACATAACAGGAAGGCAGGAATTTATGGGGCTCGATTTCGAGGTTGGCCCCCAGGTGCTTATACCAAGGGCCGACACTGAAATTCTTGTGGAAGAGGCCATAGGCGACCTTAAGGGCTGCAAAGCACCAAGCATACTCGACATAGGGACGGGGAGCGGGGCTATAGCGGTTTCGCTTGCCAAATATATTCCTCTTTCGAAGCTTTGTGCGGTGGACATATCGGAGGATGCTCTGGAGACGGCCAGGAGAAACGCCATGTCAAACGGAGTGGAAAAGAGCATAAAATTCTTTTTGGGCAGCCTTTTCGAACCGATAGGGCAAATGGGCTATAGCTTTGACGCCATAGTTTCCAACCCTCCCTACATTGCAAGGGGGGAAATAGATGGCCTGCAGAGGGAAGTTTCTGCCAATGAGCCTCGTGGAGCCCTCGACGGTGGAACTGACGGGCTTGACTTTTACCGCATAATAGCGCGCAAAGCCCCAAAGTTTTTGAAGCCGGGAGGAATGATTTACCTTGAGATTGGCGCTGGTCAGGCCGCAGAGGTCGAAAATTTGCTCAAAAAGGTGAAATGCAGGGGCCAATCGTGTTATAATAATATACTGAGGATTAAAGATTTAGCCGGCATAGAAAGGGTGGTCAAGGCCTCCATCAGGCCGGAAAAAATAGAAGATAGACTAAGAACGGAGTGAAGCAATGCTTGAAAAACTGGAATTCATACTTGAAAAATACCAGGAACTGAACAAAAAAATTTCCGATCCGGAAATAATAAACGATCAGCCCACTTGGCAGAAATACATCAAGGAACATGCCGAGATTGAGCCGATAGTTGAAAAGTACAAGGAGTACAAGGAAATCAAGGATGCCCTCGACGAGACAAACGAAATCATACACGACAGCGATGACGAAGAGCTCAGAGAGATGGCAAAGATGGAACTTCCCGATATTGAGGAAAAGTACGAAAACATGAGCGAGGAAATAAGGTTCATGCTGATACCCAAGGACCCCAACGACGAAAAGAACGTAATAGTCGAGATCAGAGCCGGAGCCGGAGGGGACGAGGCGGGCTTGTTTGCGGCGGAAATTTTTCGCATGTATGTACGCTACGCAGAGAGAAACCGATGGAAGACAGATATAATGAATACAAGCGAAACCGGAGTGGGAGGCCTCAAGGAAGTTGTCTTTATGATAAAAGGCAGCGGGGCTTATTCCAAGCTCAAGTACGAGAGCGGAGTCCACAGGGTCCAGAGGATACCCCAAACGGAATCGGGCGGAAGGATACACACATCGACCGTAACCGTAGCCGTACTGCCGGAAGTTGATGATGTTGAGGTTCAAATAAGCGCCAACGACATAAGGGTGGACGTGTTCCGCTCGTCTGGAAATGGCGGCCAGTCCGTAAACACTACGGATTCAGCCGTAAGGATAACGCATATGCCTACAGGGCTTGTGGTTACCTGTCAGGACGAGAAGTCCCAGCTTAAAAACAAGACAAAGGCTATGAAGGTGCTGAAGGCAAGGCTGTATGAATTGGAGCTTGCGGAGCAAAACGCCGAAATAGCAGACGCAAGGAAATCACAGGTTGGCACAGGCGAACGAAGCGAGAAGATAAGAACCTACAACTTCCCGCAAAGCAGAGTCACCGACCACCGAATAAATCTTACGCTTTACAAGATGGCATATATACTTGACGGAGACTTGGATGAAATTATTGAAGCCTTGACGACTGAAGACCAGGCGGCAAAGCTGAAGAAACTCAACTGATAATGAAGGGCAGCGAAATTGCTGCCTTTTGCTAAGCCAAATGAGTAGAGTCATGGGGGTTGAAAGAGTGAAAAAGACCAAGATAATATACATGGACCCTAAAGGAATAGATGACGAAAAGCTTGCCTATCCAGCCAAACTGCTTAGGCAAGGGGACACGGTTGTGTTTCCGACCGAAACAGTCTACGGGCTTGGAGCCGACGCATTGTCGCAAAAAGCCGTGGGCAAAATATTTGTTGCAAAAGGACGGCCTGCGGACAACCCGCTCATAGTGCATATAGCGGACAGGTGCGAGCTTGAAGCCCTTGTCAAAGATGTGCCTGAGACTGCCGAGGCCCTTATGGCTGTTTTCTGGCCGGGACCCCTTACAATGATATTCAGAAAGTCTCAAGCAGTGCCTGAAATTGTCACGGCGGGGCTTGACACAGTAGCAGTAAGAATGCCCTCCCACCCTCTTGCCAACAAGCTTATAAAAATGGCCAGAGTGCCTGTTGCAGCCCCAAGCGCCAATCTTTCCGGCAAACCAAGCCCCACAAGGGAAGAACATGTGCTAAAGGATCTTTTCGGCAAGGTGGACTGCATAGTTTGCGGAGGAGAAACCGCTGTAGGCCTGGAATCCACCGTTTTGGACATTACCGGAAAAGTACCGGTCATACTGAGGCCGGGAGGAGTTACCAGGGACCAGATAGCATCGGTTGCAGGAGACTGTAAAATTGACGAGGCCCTCCTTAAAGCGGACAGTTCGCTGGTTCCAAAATCACCTGGAATGAAATACACCCACTATTCTCCCGATGCCGATGTTTTAATGGCGGGCGGAGATGGTGAAGAAATGGTTGAGTCCATACTGGGCGAGGCCTCGGAGCGGAAAGACAAAGGGCAAAAAGTGGGGATTTTGGCCACTGATGAAAATATGGAAAGATACCGGGAGTTCAAGGCCGTTTCTTTGGGAAGCCGTCAAAGGCCTGAAGAAATAGCTTCCAGACTCTTTATGGCCCTCAGACTCTTAGACGAAATGAAGATGGATGTAATCATTTCTGAAACGATAGAAGAGAAAGAGATAGGAAGGGCGGTCATGAACAGGCTAAAAAAAGCGGCGGGCAACCGTTGGATAGAAAGGACGTGAAGCTGATGAAAGTATTGTTTGTATGCACCGGCAACACATGCAGAAGTCCCATGGCGGAAGGAATCCTCAAGAAAATGCTGAAGAAGGCTGGAATAGAGGACGTGGAAGTGGCGTCACGGGGTTTGGCGGCATCGCTTGGAAAGCCAGTTTCTGAGAACGCTTTTCTGGCACTTGGAGAAAAGCATATAAGGATAGGCAATCATGTTGTAAGGCAGCTTGGGCGGGAAGACATAGTAGAAAGCGATTTAATCCTGACCATGACCAAAAGCCACGCATACAGGGTATTCAGCATGTTTGCGCAAAAGGACCGTCACATATACACACTCAAGGATTTTGCAGGCGGTTACCAGGAAAGGGACATAGACGATCCATTTGGAGGGTCTTTGCAAGACTATAGAAAATGCGCTATAGAGATAGAGACTGCACTTAAAAAAGGCTTTGACAAGATTATTGAGTACAGAAAAGGAGAATAATATGAAAGTGGCATTGGGATCTGATCACGGGGGATTTGAACTGAAAGAAGCAATCAAAAAGCACCTTAATAAAAAGGGAATTGAATTTGCCGACTACGGCACATTCAACAACGATTCGGTGGATTATCCCGATTACGGAAGAATAACAGCCGAAGCGATAATAAGCGGCGAATGCGACAGGGGCGTAGTCTGCTGCGGGACGGGAATAGGAATATCCCTGGCGGCCAACAAGGTCAATGGAATCCGTTGCGCCCTTGTATCCGAGGAATACTCTGCAAGAATGGCAAAGGCCCACAACAACGCAAACATGATAGCCATGGGAGGCCGTGTCGTTGGAGAAGGCGTCGCAATAGGAATAGTCGACGCATGGCTGGAAACCAAATTCGAGGGCGGACGCCACGAGAGAAGAGTAGAAAAAATAATGGAGATAGAAGAGTAGAAAGGCAGATATCTGATATCAGATAACAGATATCAGTAAAAGATCAAAAACAAGGAACAGGAAACTGATATCAGATAACAGATATCAGATATCACAAAAGATTAAAAAAAGGATAGAAAACTGAAATCTGCACTTAGTACTTAAATCTTTTGAGTTTGATGGTTTTTCTGAAATCTGACAACTGACAACTGACATCTAAAAAACAGGAGGATTTAAATGGGTAAAGTACATGTAATGGATCATCCCCTTATTCAG
>CAZXWC010000084.1:0-6841 GCA_964644525.1 uncultured Peptostreptococcaceae bacterium | reverse complement strand
CTCAAAGTCGCAATCGACGCGCCCATAAAGATGGTTGAGTGCATACACGATTCCATTATCATTCATGAGGAGCTCGTGGACATCTCCTCAAAGCTCATCATAAGCGACGTGGGAGTGGGAGCACAGTGCCTTAAGGCAGCCCTCTACGGGGCCCAACTTAACGTCATCATCAATCTTAATTCGATAAAGGATGAGGAGTACACATCCGAAACGAAGCACAAGGTTGACGCCATGGTCGAAAACGGGGCCAGAGTTGCTGATGAGGTATACGAAAAAGTTTTGCTTAAAATGAACTGTTAGGAGCCAGAAATGGGAATGATTATAAAAGGAAAAGCGGTTGCAGATGCCATTACCGAATCTGTGATTGCAGATGTCATAGAGCTTAAAGAAAAAGGAATAACTCCAAGACTCGCCATTCTCAGACTTGGCGCAAATCCGAGCGACCTGGCATATGAGAGGGGAGCCCTCAAGAGGATGGATAAATGCGGGATCGATGTTGAGGTTTTTGAACTTCAGAAGGATATTACGCAGAAGGATTTCATAGAGAGCCTTATAAGAATAAATGATGATTGCAGATTCCACGGAATATTGGTTTTCAGACCTTTACCCAAACATTTGGATGAAGAAGCGATCAAATACGTAGTATCCCCCGAAAAGGATGTCGACAGTTTTTCGCCGGTAAACGTCGCAAAAGTGACAGAAGGAGACCAGACAGGCTTTCCTCCTGCTACATCTACAGCCGTTATGGAGATGCTCAAATTCTACGGAGTCAACCTCAAGGGTAAACACGCAGTCGTAGTGGGGAGGTCCATGGTGGTGGGCAAACCCGTATCCATGCTTTTGCTCAAGGAGGATGCAACAGTAACAATTTGCCACTCCAGAACAGTCGACTTGCCAGGTGTGTGCAGAAGAGCGGATGTATTAATCGCTGCGGCAGGCAGGGCCAAGATGATAGAGGATTCTTTCATCAAGGAAGGCGCGGTAGTAATAGATGTCGGAATCAATATGGACGAAAGTGGAAACATGTGTGGAGACGTAGCCTTTGAATCATGCAAAGACAAGGCTTCAATGATAACTCCGGTGCCTGCGGGAGTGGGATCGGTGACAACGTCGGTTTTGGCGAAACATGTTGTAAAGGCGTGCAAGCTTCAAACCGCTCAAACAGTATAGGTCAAATTTGATTGATTTTAAAAAGAATACTTCTGATACCTATCAATGGCCCGACTTTGTCGGGTCATTGATCGTTTTTGATTAAAGCCGGTTTTAAAAAATTGCCTGCCTGCCTTTCGCATGATTTTATGCATTTTATGTTAGAATAAGGTATGGGAAAAAATAGGAATAAATCAAGAGGAGGCAAGCAAATGAAATTTTGCTGGAGCACCATAATGGTAAAGAATATGGAAGAATCCTTGGATTTCTATCAGGGAATTGTCGGCCTGGAGACAAACAGAAGGTTTTCTCCCAGGGAGGGTATGGATATTGCTTTTCTGGGAAATGGAGAGACTCAAATAGAGTTGATCCGCAACGGGTTTGAGAATGAGCTGACCATGGGGAAGGGGATTTCCCTGGGCTTTGAGACCGAATCTATTGACGAACTGACCAAAATGCTTGAGGAAAAGGGAATAGAAGTAATTGGGGGACCTTTTCAGCCAAATCAGCACATAAAATATATATTTGTTTTGGATCCCAACGGACTGAGGATACAGTTTGTGGAGAATATGTGATTTTGCATATCTATAAATAATAAAAAAAGAAAGGGGATGGGAGAATGAACAATTTGTTTTATGAAGCTAAAAAATACGGGGATGAAATGCTTTCTGCCAGAAGGCATTTCCACAGGAATCCAGAGTTGCATGTCGACTTGCCCTTGACTACGGACTATGTGATGGGAAAGCTGACCGAATATGGATACCAGCCGGAAGAAATATGCAAGTCCGGAATAGTCGCCGTAGCCGGAGGAAAGAAACCGGGCAAGACGTTTCTAATAAGGGGAGACATGGATGCTCTTCCAATAAAGGAAGAGACGGATCTGGAATTCGGGTCGACCAACGGGAAAATGCATGCCTGCGGCCACGACATGCACACAGCCATGATGCTGGGCGCTGCAAGACTTCTCAAGGATCATGAGGACGAAATAGACGGGACAGTGAAGCTTATGTTCCAGCCCGGGGAGGAAACCCTTTCCGGAGCCAAGCTGATGATTGAAGCAGGTGTCCTTGAAAATCCTTCTGTCGACAAGGCCATGATGATTCATGTTGCATCGGGCTTTCCGCTTAAAAGCGGAGCTGTAGTTTTTCTTGACAAGGGTCCGGTGACTGCAAATGTGGACATATTCGAGATAAAGGTGCAGGGCAAGGGCGGACACGGGGCAACGCCTGAAACGGCAATAGACCCTCTTAACGCATTGGCCCACATACATATTGCATTGGCTGAAATAAACTCCAGGGAAGTTGTAGCCGGAGAGGTTGCTGTGCTTACTATAGGTGAGATGCACGGCGGTAAGGCCCCCAACATAATACCCGACACGGCATACATGAAGGGAACAATAAGAAGCTATAGCAAGGAAGTAAGAAGTCTTATGAACAAGAGGCTGGAGGAGATATCAAAAGGAATAGCGTCAACCTTCAGATGTACTGCTAGTGTAGAGTCCAAGGGCTGCCCCTGCGTTGAAAACGACAAGGAGCTTTTCTATTCCGCAATGAGGTACACGACAGAAATGCTTGGACAGGAATATGTGGCAGACATGGAAAAAATGACGGGCAAGGGGATGAAGCTGAGCGGTTCCGAGGATTTTGGATTTTTAAGCGGTCATGTACCCACCCTTATGTTGGGCCTCAGCGCTTCTGTTTTCAAGGATGGGGTCGCCTATCCTCAGCACCACCCCAAGGTTGTCTTTGACGAAAGCGTTCTTTCCGTAGGCGCGGCCGTTTATGCAAACACGGCAATAGAGTGGCTCAGGGAGAACAAGTGACGAGTTTGGAAGACAATATACTTGAGCATTAAAATATTTGAATAGATTGTTTTCGTTTTAAAAGAAAAATGGGCTCGCTTTTCCGGTTTTGAAAGGGTGAGCCCATTAAAATTTGAAAATTTAGTTTTGGGAAATCCATTTTGGGGCCAAGGCTTTCATAGACGGATTGCTTACACTATCCCGTCACTCTTATACTTTCTGCTTGCGATGCTGTGGTTGTATTCCTCGAAAATCTCGATTGATTTCAGGTATTGTTCGAGAACGGTCTTCGCCGTCTTTTCAATGTCCGCTTCGTCCGCGCATCTTCCTACGACTATCATTGCCAAAGCTCTTATTTCATTGTTTTCCAATTGTTTTGACGAATTCATTGGCAGTCCCCCTTTTTTAATCTTATATCTATATTATATACCCCAAATATTCCGTTTGAATTACAGGCTTAATATTTTGTTTGGGCCGAAAGATAAGATGGGGAAGGTTTTAGACACAACTGATCAACAGGGAAAAACCGAAAAAATTTTTATACGTGTTATAATACATTTATATTGTTGATTTGTTTGAAAATGTAGGGGGGACGACATGTTTGTTAAACTTATAAGGAAAATCAAGGTTTATGCTCCGGAAAACATCGGGGAGATGGACATATTAATAGCCGGAGACAAAATTGCGGATGTCTATAGGGACCTTAGCCCATGGAAGGCAGTTGAAGGGGTTGAGGTGATTGATGGAAGAGGATTTATTGCTCTTCCGGGATTCATAGACGGGCATGTCCATGTATTGGGCGGAGGGGGAGAAGGTGGTTTTTCAACAAGAACCCGCGAGCTTGAAGCTTGGGACATTGTTTCATCGGGCGTCACCACCCTTGTCGGTTGCCTTGGCACGGATTCTGCAGGAAGGAGCATGGAGAACCTGATAGCCAAAGTTAAAGAGCTTAAGGAGTTCGGACTTAATGCATATGCATATTCTGGTTCCTACCATGTTCCGGTGAAAACGCTTACGGGGAGCATAGAGAGGGATATCGTTTTTATAGAAGAAGTCATAGGGGCAGGGGAAATAGCAATTGCGGACCACAGGTCTTCGCAGCCTACGATGCAGGAATTGGCGAGAATTGCAGCCGAGGCACATGTTGCAGGCATGCTTTCAGGAAAGGCGGGAATAGTCAATTTTCATGTAGGAGACGGCAAAAGAGGGTTGGGCCTCTTAAGAGAAATGCTCGATTCGACTGATTTGCCAAAATGTCAGCTTTATCCAACCCATACAAACAGAAATGAAAAAGTTTTTATGGAAGCTATCGAATATGCTCTTAGGGGCGGAATAGTGGATATGACAACCAGCACAAATGAACATTTTATAAAGAAAGGTGAAGTTCCCTGCGCCAAGGGGCTTTCCAGAATGCTGGATGCGGGCGTGCCTATAGAGAACATCACTTTCACATCGGATGGAGGGGGAAGCCTGCCTGCGTTCGATGAAAACGGCGACTATGAAGGAATGTCCCCGGCCAAGGTTTCTTCGTTGCTTGAGGCAGTTGCAAAGTCGGTAAGAGAAGAGAATGTTCCATTGGATCAGGCAATAAGAGTTGCGACAACCAATCCGGCCCGTATTTTAAAGCTCTTAGGAAAAGGCCAAATAAAGAAAGGATTCGACGCAGATATCCTGATACTTGACCAAAAGGATTTTTTGGTTGAAATGGCAATTTCAAATGGAATGATTTTATTCAAAAAATGATTGTTTGCGGGAATAATAGAGGCTTGGTTTTTGACGGTGGGGTTTAATATAACTTACAAAAAAGCAGAAGCGGAAATCCGCCTCTGCTTTTTTGTTTTCTTAATGAAATTATGATGCTTTAATACGTGAATTCCAATGCGTACTCCACGAGTTTGTCTATGACCTTGGTGTATGGAAGACCGCTTTCTTTCCAAAGCATTGGGAACATGCTGAACTTTGTCCCTCCGGGCAGGGTGTTGATTTCATTTAGGTAGTATTTGTTTGTTTTTTTGTCGAGAAGGAAGTCAACCCGGGAAAGTCCGGTGCAGTCTATGCATTTATAAGCTTTTATAGCGTATTCAGTGATTTCCTTTGCAAGATCTTCTGGAATTTTAGCGGGAATGATAAGTGTCGACTGGGCTTCTTCCGAATACTTTGCGTCGAAGTCGTAGAAGTCGCGGGAAGCCACGATTTCTCCGAGTACGGATGGCTTTGGTTCAAAGTTGCCTATAACTGCGCATTCTATCTCGCGGCAGTCAAGACCTCCCTCAACAAGAAGCTTTCGGTCGTAACGTGCAGAAGCCCTCAGGCCATCCATCAGTTTTTCACGGGAATCCACTTTGGTGATGCCTACACTTGAACCCATGTTTGCCGGCTTTATGAAAATAGGATAATTGCAGTTTTTTTCAACTTCCTTGATGCAGTAATCCTCGTCTTCAAGATCTTCGCGATAGATTATAGAGTATGGAGTTACAGGAATGCCGCTGTCCTCAAAAATTTTCTTTGAATGAACCTTGTCTAGGCATGCTGCCGATGCAAATACGCGGCAACCTACATAGGGTACCTCTGCCATTTCAAGGAGACCCTGCAGCGTTCCATCTTCTCCGTTTGTGCCATGAATAGCCGGGAAAGCAACATCGATCTTCTGATCCAGGTTCGGTATGTTAAGGGAGAATGCTCCGGGCTTCCTTTGGTTTTCAACCAAGGTTTTCGCTACTTCTTCCCATGTGTCGCTTTCAATATTTTCGTAGGGTCCGTCGTAATACATCCATCTGCCCTCTCTTGTTATGCCGATGGGAAACAGGTTGTATTTTTCCTTGTCGGCGTTTCTGAGTACGGTTGTGGCAGTTTTAAGAGAAACCTCATGTTCCTGGGTTTTGCCTCCGAAAATAACAGCCATGTTCAATTTTTTCATATTAACCCCTCCATTAAAATATTATATTGTAGGACAACTATACATTTATTATAACAGAAAATATTGAAAATTGCGAACAAGCTAAAGAGTTTCTTGGATATTCTTTCCAAAAAAAGAAAATGAATTTCATGGTATAATCGAGGGAGACTTGAAAAAACGCAATATTTGCATAAAGGCATTTGTAAAACGAATTTTTGTGAATAGAGAAATCACAAGGAGAGAAAACATGAAAAAATTTTTTGGGGTAATGTTTGCAGGACTGGGTGCGATTTTGCCAATAACGATAACGGTATACATATTGTATAAACTCTTCATAATAATTGATGGTGTGTTTGCGAACTTTGTTACGCGAATAATAGGATATCGTGTGTTGGGGATCGGATTCCTTATGACTGTTGCAATTGTTTTTGCCATAGGACTTGTAGCGAAGGCATATATGGGGCAGAAAGTTATAAATACAGCTGATCGGATTTTTAATAAGATTCCGGTTGCGCAGAACATATACGGTACTGTTAGGGATATAAGCAATTCGCTTCTGACAAAGGATAAAATATCATTTAAAAAGCCTGTTTTGATAGATTATCCGAGAAAAGGAGTTCACGCCATAGGATTCATAACCAATGAGAAGTCACTTTCAACAGATGGTTCAATGATGCCGGTTTTCATACCGACCACTCCGAATCCCACAAGTGGATTCCTTCTTTTTTACAAACGGAAGGACATACAATATTTGGATATGACGGTGGACGAGGCAATCAAAATAATTATTTCGGTAGGAGTAATAATCCCTGAAGAAATAGATCGAAACGCTGATGAAAAGCTTTGAACTGACTATGGAATAAGTCAAGACAAAACCCCAAAAAAAACTTAATGTTTTTTTTGGGGTTTTGTCTTGACAGAAAAGGATAAATCGCTTAATATATTTAATTGTGAGCAAGAGCAAGAAAACACAAAGGCTACAGGAATTCACACAA
>CAZXWC010000083.1:0-6853 GCA_964644525.1 uncultured Peptostreptococcaceae bacterium | reverse complement strand
GCGCCTTTGTTCCTACAAGTATTCCGGCATTCTTTGTTTCCGCAAAGAAAACCAAAGCCTTGTAAAGTATGTTTCCGGACTCTATGTTGGGTACAAGAAGGATATCCGCTTCACCCGCACCCGGATGGGTAACGCCTTTATGCTCGGCCGCTTCTTTAGAGACAGCATTGTCAAGAGCAAAGGGTCCTCCCACAATGCATCCACTTATCTCTCCCGATTCATTCATCTTCTGAAGCTCCTCCGCATCCAATGTGCAAGGCATTTTGGGATTGACCTTTTCCTTTGCGCATACTACAGCAACCTTGGGAACTTCGATGTCCAAAGCCTGCGCGGCTTTTACAGCATTCTGCAATATTTTCTTTTTTCCTTCAAGATCCGGAGCTATTCCCATTGCTGCATCGGTAATAAAAAACAGGCGGTCATATCCCTTTATGTCGAAAACTGCAACATGGCTCAGAACGCTTCCGGTCCTTAGTCCGACCTCTTTATTCAATACTGCCTTGAGGAGTATTGACGTGTCCACAAGACCTTTCATCAAAATGTCGGCTTTTCCGGAAGAAACAAGTTCAACAGCCTTAAGAGAAGCCTCGGCCATGTCTTTTATGTCTATCACGTCATAATCTTCAAGCGAAATTTCCTTGTCGAAACAAATCGATTTTATTTTTTCACTGTTCCCCACCAGTACTGCTTTTGCAACGCCTTTTTCCCTGGCTGTTTCAATAGCAGTCAATACCTCAGCGTCCTCGGCACATGCAACCGCAATTGTCTTTGGCCCTCTCTCCGCCGCAATTTTCAAAACCTCGTCAAAGCTTCTTATCATTTACTCCACCTCATCCTCATATATTTTCACAGCTTCACCCGACAGAATCCTTTGGTATCCCTGGTTCAATGCCCACATTTCATCCTCTCCGGCTTTTACAAGAACAGGAGCCACGAATCCGACATGTTCCTTTATATATCCCGTCAGCCTATTTGAATGCGCCAATCCGCCCGTAAGGACAATATAGTCTACTTTTCCTCCGAGAACGGCTGCCGAAGCCCCTATTTCTTTGGATATCTGATATCCCATCGCCTCAAAAACCAATTTTGCCTTTTCATCTCCGGAAAGTATCATTTTTTCCACTTCTCTGGCATCGTTTGTTCCAAGATACGCTACAAGTCCGCCCTTGCCTGCCAACTTTTTCTTCAATTCTCCATAAGTGTATTGACCCGAGAAGCACATCCTTGCCAAATCGCCTGCCGGCAAACCTGCAGCACGCTCGGGAGAAAAGGGTCCCATGTCATTGGCATTGTTTGCATCGATAATTCTGTTTCCCTTTATTGGAACAATCGATATCCCTCCGCCCAAATGAGCAACTATCAGATTCAAATCCTCAAGTTCAACGCCTTTTTCTTTTGCCAGTATGTAGGCTACCGCTTTAATGTTCAAAGCATGCACCAGCGATTTTCTTTCTATTTCAGGAATTCCGGAAATCCTGGCGATTTCGTCAAATTCATCTACTGAAACGGGATCTACTATGAAGGCCTCTACTCCCTCCTCATCCGCAATCGACTTGGAAATTATTCCTCCTAAATTGGACGCATGCTGCGCCTGTATTCCTATTTTCAAGTCCTCAACCATTGACGGTGTAACCTTGTATGTACCGCTTGGCATGGATTTTAAAGGACCTCCTCTTCCTACAACAGCTTTCAATTCTTCAGTTTTAACATCTTCGGACGCAAGCCAGTCAAGTATTATTGCTTTCCTATATTGGTACTGGTCCGCTATTTTTTCAAACCTTCCTATTTCTTGTGGTGAATGGGTCAGATTATTCTGTTTCACATTTTCCTCATTTTCGAAAAGAGCCACTTTTGTTGATGTTGAACCGGGATTGATTGTGAGTACATATTTTCGTGTCATTGTTTTTCCTCCCTGTCAATAATTATTCCATTAGTTTATAGTTGCAATTATTATGCCAAAAAAATAAAATGAAGGATTTTTTAAAGAATCCTTCATTTTCAAGCCTTTCGGCTGATTATCAAATTGAATGTAGCCATCAAACTCCTGGATGTGCAATTTTTTGCAGTGCAATAAATTGCACTGCTTATTTATTTTGCAATTTATTGCACTTGGTTCAAGCCGTATTTTTCAAGCTTGTAATATAGGCTTCTGAGTGAAATTCCCAAGTCTCCAGCTGTTTTCTTTCTGTTTCCTTCATTTACCTCTAAAATTCTCAATATGTAATTTCTTTCAAAAGCATCCATCCTGTCTGCAAGTTTTCCCATCTTGCCGATTTCGGAAGGCTGCTCTTTCAAAAGCGCAACCTTGGAATGAACCGCTTCTTCGATTAACTGCGGAAGGTGATATGATTTTATTATGCTTTCGTTGGATACCATGCTTATCATGGCACGGCCGATTACATTTTCCAATTCCCTTATGTTCCCCGGCCAGTCATACAATTCGAGTATTTCGAGGGCTTCCGGAGAAATATCCATTGCAAGTCGCCCATATTCCTGGTTGAATTTTCGCATGAAATTCTTTACAAGTTTTCGGATGTCGCTTTTGCGTTCCCTCAAAGGGGGAATAACTACAGGTATTACGTTAAGCCTGTAATAAAGGTCCTCCCTGAATTGTCCCTTTGAAACCGCTTTTTCCAGATTCTTATTGGTTGCGGCAAGAATTCTGACATCGATGGCTATAGATTTGTTTCCGCCCACCCTGATTATTTCCTTTTCCTGAAGCACTCTCAAAATCTTGACCTGGGTACCCATGCTTATTTCCCCGATTTCATCAAGAAATATTGTTCCACCGTTAGCTCTCTCGAAAAGGCCGATTCTGCCGCCCTTGGCCGCTCCGGTGAAAGCACCTTCCTCATATCCGAACAATTCGCTTTCCAAAAGATTTTCATTGATTGATGCGCAATTCACTTTGACGAATTGGGAATATTTTCTTTCACTTGCGTTGTGTATGGCGTGTGCGAAAAGCTCTTTACCCGTTCCGCTCTCTCCCCTCAATATCACTGTAGCCGGCGTAGCAGCGGCAATTTTAGCCTTGTTAATGGCATCATTTATTCGCACATGTTCTCCTATTATATCTTCAAATGTGTATTTTGCCTCAAGTTTGCGTATTATGCTTTTGGCCTGGTCAAGCTCGTTCGTTAGCCGCTTGATTTCCGTAAAGTCATGAATTACTGCAACGCTTCCCTTTAGCTGACCATTTATCACTATGGGAGCGGCATCAACCACAACCTCTCTTCTGTTAGGCCCCACAAGCATTCTTTCGCCCATTATGGATTTGCCCATTTCCAACACTTTTAGATGAATGCTCTCTCCTTCGGCTATATCTACAGTGCAATGCTTTCCCATTACGTCGGTATTCGTAAGACCGGTAACCTTTGTATATGCCCTGTTAACCAAAACCCCGAAACCTTCCTGGTCAACAACTGATATTGCGTCGTGAGTAGAATCGAAAATCCCCTTGAACATGCTGGTCATTTCCTTCAACGTCGTCACCTGCGATCCAAGCTCCAGAACTTCTGTTATATCCCTGAAGACGGCAACAGCGCCTATAATTTCACCCTTTTCATTTTTTACCGGCATTCGGTTTGTTATTATGTTTATATCTCTGAGAGGCTGTTTTCGGTTAAGCTCGGATTTCCCGGTTTTCAATATATATGGAAGCCTGGTATTTAATATGACTCCTTCTACGTGCTTTCCCATAGCATCCTCATAAGCGATTTTGGTCAATCTTTGGGCTGCCTTATTGAACAATGTTATTGTTCCGGATTTGTCTACCGCAATCATGGCATCATGCGTAGAATCAATTATTACTTCCATTTCTTTTTTCATATCAAGCACCTCTCAAACTTTCAAAAGCAAAACGACTATTCTTCATCACCGTTTTCCGGCTCTTCGGATATTTCAATTTCTATGGAAGGCGTGATTATTTCAAACCCAGCGTATTCATTTTCCTCACTGAATATTTCAACCTCATGTATCCCCTTGCCCAAACCTTGCAAGTCGACATAAAGATTCACTTCCGAAGTATTAACATTGTCAATAAGACTTTCCAAATCACTTATCCTGACTATTATGTCCGTATCCTTTTCCGGCAAATTGGTAGCCAGTCCGTTTTCAAGATTTTCTATAACTATAGAGTCTGAACTTATTTTCAATTCTTTTGTCTTTAGCTGTTGAATTTGCACATTTACTTTTACAGGACCGCTCATGTATGAAGGCAAAAGCGAATTCGACATTATTACGGGAACATCGACTTCAAAAGATTCCGCGAGACCTGTTATATCAATCGCTTCCGTCTTTATATTCTCTACAAGTTCTATATCTTTAGCGTCACCCTGAATCTGGATCGATTCGGGAACAACAGAAACCGACACCACTTTATAGTTGTTTTCAACTTCACCTATTATATCCGGAACAATTTCAAAGCTTTCAAATCGGTAAACAGGCAAATACACTTTCGTATACCTTTGACCCAGCGATACTCCGGCTACCTCGTTGCCTTCCTCGTCAATAGCCCTTAAAGGCACATTCTGCGAAACAGATTCGGTAAGTCCTCCCACGTCTATTTCACCTATAACCTTTTCAACATCATTAACTAACGATTCGGGTCCGGCAACAAGCACCTCTTCTATTTCGGCTTTTGGCGATTCAGTCATAAAGCCTTCAATATGGGTGTTTGATCTTATTATTTCAACTGATTTTTGCTTTTGAACAACCCTATCAAGTTCAATCTTTATTTGCTTGGGGGTAAAATTCACAAGATTCACTGATGATGGGACGGAAATATCAAGAGGCACACTGTTTTTTCCCGCTTTAAAGCCCATAACATCCGCACTTATCTTTACATCCTCAGATGCAACCATGTAAACATCATTTCTCCTGCCTCTTATCTCAACATTTACCGTGTAGTCTTTCTGTCCTATCATGACAAGACCCGATTGCGCCAATTCCTCTGTGTTCAAAAGCTCAACATCTACATTTTCAATGGCGCTTGTCAGTTCCGGATTAATATCTCCCATTACATAAAACCAAAACATTATTGAAAAAACCACCGAAACTATTTTAAGCGTCGTATTGTTGGAAAAATTTGTATAGTTCCAAAACCCCTTCAGAAATTTACTCATCTTTAGTCCTCCATTTCAACTTTATAAGACTAAGATTATCATCCGTTTTATACAAATCCTTCAAAAGTCCTGAAAGTGTGTCGGTATCCAAAAATCTCGAAAGCTTGCCTTCCCTGGCAACCGAAATCGCTCCGGTTTCCTCTGAAACGATTATGACAACCGCATCGGTCGTCTCAGTAATACCCAAACCCGCTCTGTGTCTGGTACCCAAGTCCTTGCTGAGGCCCGAATTTTCAGACAAAGGCAAAAAACACCCAGCCGCCATTATTCGGTCTTCCCTTATAATTACCGCTCCGTCATGAAGGGGACTATTTGGGAAAAATATGTTTATCAAAAGGCTGCTTGAAATTCTAGCCTCTATTTTTGTACCTGTTTCTATAACATCATTTATTCCTGTTTCCCTTTCAAGTATAATTAGTGCTCCAATTTTTTGCCGGGAAAGAGAAGCCGCCGCACTGACGATTTCATCTATGCGGTCCTTCACTTCCTCATCCTTTATCTCTACAATTGACTTGGCTACAAGCTTGCTTCGCCCCAGATATTCCAAAGCACGCCTAAGCTCTGGTTGAAAAACAATGAGCAAGGCTATAAGTCCAAGCGTCACAGTATTCTTTAAAAGATATGTGGTGACATAAAGTCCAGACCATTCGCTAAGCTTTGTGGCAATCAGCAAAAACGCAATACCCTTGAGAAGCTGTTCCGCCCTCGTTTCCCTTATGAGCATCAGGACTTTATAGAATACATAAGCTATTATGGCCATATCTATTAAATCTCTTATTCCTATGTTTGAAACAGATTCAATTATTTGATCCAAAACCAACACCCCTGATTTTTTATAATTTAATGTCCTTACTTAAATTTTACTAATATCAAATCCTTTTAGCAATATAACAATTGTTACAAATTTATTAAATATGCAATTTCTTGCATCACATGTAGAAAAGCTTTACAGCAATCAGCATTAAAAACAAGCCTAATATCCTGAAAGGGGATATGTTGTTTTGCGCAACCCCTATGAGTCCAAAATGCTCTATGAACATCGATGCAAACAACTGGCTGAAAATAACCGTTGTGAAAGCAATCAGGGGGCCTATTTCCATTATCGAAAAAGTAATGGTGGCCATTATTCCCAGTCCAAGAATGGCTGAAAAAACAAGTAAAGCTATTCCGTATTCAACTTTTGCAATTTTTAAAACTCCTATTACATATTCCCGTTTTGCAATAAGCAGGGCAGTAAGAATTACCATCTGTGAAAGAACCGGTATAAGTATCACCGTGTATATGCTGGTCTGGGATGCAACCAAAGCGTTTATATTTCCCTGAAGCGCTATGAAAATGCCTGCTGCAAGTGCCATAACAAGTCCCATTGCTACCATGCCATTCCCTCCTTTCACATATTGATTATACCATTTATAGTTATTATTTTTATACAAAACCCTAAATATTGAGCCTTAAAAACAAAAAACCTGATTCATTAAGAATCAGGTTTCAGTGGTGCCCAGAGGCGGAATCGAACCACCGACACGGGGATTTTCAGTCCCCTGCTCTACCGACTGAGCTATCTGGGCAAATATGGCGGAGAGGGTGGGATTCGAACCCACGTGGGCTTGCGCCCAAACGGTTTTCGAGACCGCCCCGTTATGACCACTTCGATACCTCTCCAAATAGAATATTTTGGCGTGCCCACAGGGATTCGAACCCCGGACGCACGGCTTAGAAGGCCGTTGCTC
>CAZXWC010000082.1:0-6893 GCA_964644525.1 uncultured Peptostreptococcaceae bacterium | reverse complement strand
TTGTCTTTTGTTCCTGCTTTCCTCTTTCCACTTTCAGCTTTCAACTGCCTTTTTGACAACGAAGAAAACATGAACCCGTCTAACGACAGAATGACGAGGATTCTTCTATTTCAAGGCGCAAAGCAGATTTCATGACAGGCGCGTATTTCTAATACGTAACTGAATGAAATCTGCTTTGCAACGCCGAAATAATGAATCCTCGTCATTCTGAAGCTATTTTGCCTATGTCACTGCGATACCCCATCCCCTCGAATGAAATCTTTTCAATCGCCGCGTATGACTTTTCCCTGGCCTCTTTGACCGTTTCCCCCAGGCTCACGACACCCATGACGCGTCCGCCGTTTGTGAGGACTTTTCCGTCCTGGGCCTTCGTTCCGGCATGTATTATTATGGAATCGAAGTCGCTGTCAAGTCCCTTGATTTCTTTGCCCTTTTGGTATGAACCCGGATAGCCTCCGGAAGCCAGGACTACGCAAACAGCCTCTTTTTCTGTCCACTCTATCTCAATTTCCGAAAGCCTTCCATCCGCGCAAGCCTCAAGAACATCTACAAGGTCTGTTTTTATTCTCGGTATTATGACCTGGGTCTCGGGATCACCGAAACGAACGTTGAATTCGAGGACCTTTACCTCGCCCTCCCCGGATATCATTATGCCTATGAAAATCACTCCGCGGAAATCAATTCCGTCCTTCTTGATTCCTTGCATGAAGGGCTCCAAAACTTTTTCCTCTGTCTGTTTCTTTATGTCTCCCTTGTAGACTGCGCTGGGTGAATAGGTTCCCATCCCGCCTGTATTGGGTCCTTTGTCCCCGTTATAAATTTTCTTATAGTCCTGTGCAGACACCATGGGAACAATAGTCTTTCCGTCTACGAAACAGAGTATGGATGCCTCTATTCCTGTGAGAAACTCCTCAAGGACTATCTTGTCACCGGATTCTCCGAAGTCTTTGTCTTTCATTATCGATTGAACCGCCGCTTTTGCCTGATCTTCATTTTGGGCGATTATTACGCCTTTTCCTGCGGCAAGTCCGTCCGCCTTTATTACGGCAGGATATCCGAAAACCCCAACATTTTCGAGCGCCTTGTCCGCATCTGTGAATTCCATGTAACCGGCCGTGGGAATGTTGTGCCTCACCATGAATTCCTTTGCAAAAGCCTTGCTGCCTTCAAGCTTGGCAGAAGCGGCAACTGGTCCGAAAACCTTGAGGCCTTCAGATTCAAATCGATCTGCTATTCCAGCGCAAAGGGGAACCTCCGGCCCCGCAACAGTGAGTTCTATTCCTTCTTTTTTGGCGAATGACAGCAATCCGTCTATATCGTCCGCTTTCACAGCTATGTTCTTGCCGATTGAAGCAGTCCCCGCATTTCCCGGGGCAAAAAAGATTTCATCAACCCTTTCACTCTGACTGAGTTTCCAGCCCAGTGTGTGCTCTCTTCCGCCATTTCCTACTATAAGTATCTTCATAAATAGCCTCCATTCTGCGAATAGTTTGCAGCAAGCAGTGGACAGTGGGCAGTAAATGCAAGAAACAAAACAAACATGATAACAATCTTAATGATGTTTTTTATGCTTACAGCCTGTTAAGTAATGCTCACTGTTTTTATGCTTTCTCTTGAATCTGCTTACTGCATGTCGCCCGCTAACTTTTTCTTTTACTGCGAACTGCTTACTGCATGCTGCCTACTATCTTAATGTTTAAAGTGTCTCATGCCTGTAAATATCATTGCTATTCCGTACTGGTTGGCTTTTTCTATGGAAGCAGCATCGTTCTTTGAACCTCCCGGTTGGATTATGGCTGTAACTCCCGCCTTTGCCGCCTCCTCCACGCTGTCCGGGAATGGAAAAAAGGCGTCCGAAGCCATAACGCTTCCCTTTGTATCCACAAGGGCCTGCTTTACACAGTTTTCAACCGCCCAGATCCTGTTGACCTGTCCCGGGCCTACGCCGATTGTCTGCTTGTCTTTTGCAATTACTATTCCGTTGGACTTTATGTGTTTTACGACTTTCCATGCGAAAAGGAGGTCCTCCTTTTCCTTGTCGGTCGGTATTCTCTCGGTTACAGTTTCGAATTCATCCATAAGGGGCCTGTCAAGTTCCTGTATCAAAAGGCCTCCTGCAACTTTTTTCAAATTATATGCGCCACCGGGCTGCTTTTCCATTATTGACGGAAGCTTTATAAGCCTTATGTTTTTCTTTTGCCTTAGTATTTCAAGGGCCTCGTCGTCAAAATCTGGCGCCACCACTATCTCTATGAATATCTTGTTGATTTCCTCTGCTACGCGATAGTCTATTTTCCTGTTAGCCGCTATTATGCCTCCGAAAATGGACTTTGGATCGCTCTTATAGGCCTTGAGATATGCGTCGTATATGTCGTATCCGCTTCCCGCCCCGCATGCATTGGTATGCTTGACTCCTATTACTGTAGGCTCATCGTATTCCTTGAGAAGCTCAAGGGCTCCGTTAGTGTCGTTTATGTTGTTGAATGACAATTCCTTTCCGTGCAGCTGTTCGCCTTCGACAAGACTCCCATTCTCCATTCCGAAAGCCTTGTAGAATGCGGCCTTCTGGTGAGGATTCTCTCCGTAGCGCAAGTCCTGCACTTTTTCATAAGTCATGGTCAGTGTCTCGGGGTAGGCGTCTTTGCCGGCTTCCTTTTTCAGGTATCCGGCTATAAGAGTGTCGTATGCCGATGTATGCTCGAACACCTTGAGAGCCATGTCATACTTGGTTCCGTATGTAGTGTCTCCAAACGATTTTATTTCTTCTGCCACCCTGTCATAGTCTCTGGGGTCTGTTACCACTGTAACCGACTTGAAATTCTTGGCTGCAGACCTTAGCATTGTTGGGCCGCCTATATCTATATTTTCGATTGCATCCTCAAAGGTGACATCGTTTTTAGATATGGTCTCCTTAAAAGGATACAGATTTATCACCACATAGTCTATGGTGTCTATTCCTAGTTCTTTAAGTTGGTTCATATGGTCCTGACTCCCGCGCACCGCCAAAAGGCCTGCATGGATAACTGGATGGAGAGTCTTTACACGGCCGTCCAGACACTCCGGAAAACCTGTCAGTTCCGAAACCCTCACAACGGGAATTCCTGCATCTTCTATCTTTTTTGCAGTGCCCCCGGTAGATACAATTTCTATCCCCATTTCCGACAATTGTTTTGCGAAAGCCTCTATGCCGGTCTTGTCTGAAACGCTTATAAGTGCTCTTTTCATTTTTTCCCCCTCCATATTATTTAATGATTTCAACCCGTCGTCCATCTATCTTGAGTCTGTCCTCGCAGAAGAGCTCTATCGCCTTAGGCAGCAAACGGTGCTCGATTTCAAGAACCTTTTCCTGTATGGTCTCAGGAGTATCCTTATAGGAAACTTCAGTCGATTCCTGAAGTATAACTGGTCCTCCGTCCGGTATTTCATTTACAAAATGGACGGTGGCACCTGTAACCTTTACTCCATAGTCGTAAACCGCCTTGTGGACCTTCATGCCGTAAAAACCCATTCCGCAAAAGCTTGGTATAAGAGAAGGGTGGGTGTTGATTATTCTGTTTTCGTATGCCTTTATGAACTCATCGTCAAGTATTGACAGGTATCCCGCAAGAACAACCAGATCTATTTCATGGGTTTTCAATTCATTTACAATTTCCTCCCTTCTTAGTACAGGGTCTGGAAAATTGCCTTTTCCTATATAAAGGCTCTTGACGCCGTAGTTAAGGGCCCTTTTCATAGCAAAAGCCTCTTTCCTGTCCGAAATCACAAGTACCACAGTTCCGTTTATATGACCGCAGCAGGTATGGTCTATTACCCTCTGCAAATTAGTGCCGCCGCCTGACGCCAGTACGGCTATGCGCTTCTTTTTCATCTTATTGCAACTCCTTCATGCTTGTTTGTTATTCTGCCAACTATATATGCGTCTTCTCCCAAGGCCTTTAAAACTTCAACAGCCTTCTCCGCTTCATCCTCAGGAAGAGCTGCCATAAGGCCTATGCCCATGTTGAAGGTCTTGAACATTTCTCTTTCGTCAAGCCCGCCTTTTTCCTTGAGGAGTTTGAAAACCGAAGGAAGGGGCCATGCGCCCGCATCTATGTCGACCCCAAATCCTTCAGGGATTATTCTCGGTATGTTTTCGTAAAATCCGCCGCCTGTGATATGAACCATCCCCCTTATGTCGCAAGCTTTCATAAGCTCCATAATGGGCTTTACGTAAATTTTAGTGGGTTCAAGCAAAAGCTCTCCTATGGTTTTTTCATGGCCCTTTGGAACATCGCCAACCTTAAAACCGCACTTGTCGAAAATGACCTTTCTGACAAGTGAATACCCATTGGAATGGATTCCGCTTGAAGCCAAGCCGATCAGAACATTACCGTCTTCCAGGCGGCTCCCGTCAACAATTTTTTTCTTGTCTGCAATTCCCACTGCAAAGCCGGCAAGATCGTATTCGCCTTCCCCATAGAAACCCGGCATCTCTGCAGTCTCGCCGCCGATGAGTGCGCATCCCGCCTGCCTGCAGCCTTCGGCTATTCCCGCTACAATGGTTGCGGCCTTTTCTGCCTTGAGGCGGCCAGTTGCCATATAATCGAGGAAAAATAGAGGTTTCGCTCCCTGGCATAGTATATCGTTTACGCACATGGCAACCAGGTCTATTCCAACCGTATTGTGCACATCCGTCAAAAATGCTATTTTCAGTTTGGTTCCGACTCCGTCAGTTCCAGATACCAAAACAGGCTCTTCAATGTTTTCAAGGTTCAGTGCAAACAGTCCTCCGAAACCGCCCAGGTCTGTCAGAACATTTTTGTTGAAAGTGCTCTTTACAGAATCCTTCATAAGCTTGACAGCTCGCTGACCCTCAAGAGTGTCTACCCCAGCTTCCTTGTAAGTCATCTTTTCCATATTGTTATGCTCCTTTGATATGCCTAAGGCATATAGTTGAAAGCAGAAAGTGGAAAGTGGCAAGGAAAAACTAAAACCAAACACTTTAAATGCTTGAGATCAAGTGATTTGCATCGAATTTCCAATTTAACATTTCAACACTGCCAGCTCTTTCTTATTGCTTCCTGCCTTTATTCTGTTATTTTTGTTCTTTTTCTTTCTGCTTTTTACCGTTCTTACTCTTTCGACTCTTTTATCTTTCTATTCTTTGCCTTTCAACTTTCAACTTTCAACTTTCTACTGTCCTTTACGCTTTCTCAAAAAGGAATTTGTCGGCCTTCTTGGGCACTTCCATTGGATAATTACCGTCAAAGCACGCTTTGCAGAGGCTGTCCGGGGACATTCCTATGGATTCGTATAGACCCTCCACGCTTATGTATCCCAGAGAATCCGCTCCAATCATTTCCCTTATCTCTTCAACTGTAAACTGGGCGCCCACAAGCTTCTTTTGTTCAGGGGTGTCTATGCCGAAGAAACACGAATGTTTTACAGGAGGAGAACTTACCCTTACATGCACCTCTGTCGCTCCCGCATCCTTGAGCATAGATACAATCCGTTTGCTGGTAGTCCCCCTGACGATCGAATCGTCTATCAGGACTATGCGTTTGTCCTTCAAGTTGAGCTTCAAAGGATTAAGCTTGAGTCTTACCGCAAGCTCGCGTGTCTTCTGGTCTGGCTTGATGAATGTACGACCCACATATCTGTTTTTTACAAGCCCTTCCCCGAAAGGAATTCCCGATCCCTCGGCGTAACCTTCAGCCGCTACAGTTCCCGAGTCAGGTACCGCTATCACCATGTCTGCATCTGCCGGATGCTCCTTTGCAAGTATTCGCCCCGCATTTCTGCGGCTGTTGTAAACACTTTTTCCGTCAAGATTGCTGTCCGGGCGGGCAAAATAAACAAATTCGAAAGAGCAGAGGGCCTTTCTTGTATTGTTGTCGAACTTGATTGAATCAATTCCATTTTCGTCTATTACCACCATCTCGCCGGGTTCGATGTCCCTTATGAATTCGGCTCCGGTAACATCAAGCGCGCAACTCTCCGATGCAAGCACATAGCCGTCTCCCAGCCTGCCTACACAAAGAGGCCTTAGGCCATTCGGGTCCCTGACCCCTATTAGCTTGTTCTCGCATATTATCGTCAAAGCATAGGCACCCTTGATCCTTTGCACAGAATGAATGATAGCCTCTTTGAATCCCAATTTATAGTTTCTTGCTATAAGATTGGCTATTACCTCGCTGTCAATTGATGTCTGGAAAATAGAGCCCTTGTCCTCAAGTTCGTCTCTCAAGGAGGAAGCGTTTATTAAATTGCCGTTGTGGGCCAAAGCTATTGAACCGCCCTTGTATTGGACCACCAAAGGCTGGGCGTTAGCAACATAGCTTTCGCCTGTTGTCGAATATCTGACATGGCCTATGGACACGTTCCCCTCAAGCCTGTCCAATATTTGGTCCGAGAACACCTCCTGGACCAGCCCCATTTCCTTATAATAGTGCATCTTTCCGTTTGATACGGCAATTCCAGCGCTTTCCTGCCCCCTGTGTTGAAGGGCTATAAGCCCGAAGTATGTCAATCTGGATATGTCCTTGTATTCTTTCGGGTTGTAGATTCCTATTATCCCGCATTCTTCTTTTAGCTTGTCCCAATCCATACAGCTATCCATTTTCGCCCTCACTTTTTTCAGTCTTTTTTCTTTTCTTTTCTGCTTTTGCTGTTTCTGCCTTTGTTTTTCCTGATATCTGCTCGCTGAAAAACAGTTGTCAGTTGTCAGTTGTCAGTTATCAGTTGTCAGTTATCAGTTGTCAGTAAATGCAAAAGAGTATAAAACCCAAATACATTTGAAAACTCTTTTCTTTTCTGCTTTTGCTGTTTCTTTGCCCTTGCTTTTGTTCTTAATCTTTTCCTTTCCTCTTTCCACTTTCTACGTTCCACTGTACTTTACTCTTTCCACTTTCTAC
>CAZXWC010000081.1:0-7332 GCA_964644525.1 uncultured Peptostreptococcaceae bacterium | reverse complement strand
TTTTTTTACTTGGTGCGGATGGCGGGATTTGAACCCGCACGCCCAGTTGAGCACTGCCCCCTCAAGACAGCGTGTCTGCCGTTCCACCACATCCGCAATCAACAAAATTAATTATAAATCATAACTCAACTTTTTTCAAGAGATTATTTTCATTAATTCCAGGAATTCTTCCCCTCTTAGCAATAAGCTTTCCGTCGACTTCTTTCAAATCCATTGTCATGTCAATCGGAGAAGCCGATGAGATATAGCTTCCAACACCAAAAGAATCCGCGCCGGCAGCAGAAAGTTCTCTTATCTTGTCAGGCTTAAGGCCTCCTGAAACAAATATCTTTACATTTTCAAACCCTTCATAGTCAAGTTTCGCCCTAAGTTCACGAATAAGCCCAGCTGTAACTCCGCCTCTTTCGCTAGGAGTATCCACTCTCACGCCAAAAAGTCTGTCTCCGAGAAGCTTGGCTATTCTTATGCTTTCCTCCACTTCATCTTTAAATGTATCAACCAATACTATTCTTTTATGTTCAAGAGGCATCAATTCATCATAATTCTTTGCAATGAGTTCTGTGTCTCCCGCAATAAGCATAGCTGCATGAGGTAAAGTTCCGCTTGGCTCTATATTGATTTCCTTTGCCGCAAGTATGCAACTTGCTCCGCTTGCTCCACCCACTATTGCAGCTCTTTCCATGCAGGGAGCCACTGCCGGATGCAAATGCCGCGCACCAAAGCATAAAAACGATTTATCACCGCACGCTTCTTTTATTTCATTTGAAGCAGTCGCCCAACCCGACGAGCTCGCCAGCATACCAAGTATAACAGTCTCATAAGCGCCAAATTCCTCATATGGTCCCTTTATGACCATTATAGGTTCTTTCGCCTTGAAAGACTCTCCTTCTTCAATGCTCCAAAATTCAATATCCTTGCCTTTCAGCAGAGTCTTTACGTCTTCAAGCCCTGCGAAAACACCATCTCTTCTGGCAAAAATTTCTGCTACAACAATTTTACGTTCCATTCCCATGCTTTTCAGTATGTCCATGGTTCGTATGAAATAAATATCTGTTGTTGCTCCATTTTTTATCTCCTCATGTGTTGCAGAGGACAGTCTCTTTTTGTCGCCGGCGTTGAACTCTTCTACATCCTTCAAAGTTTTCAATTCATTCATTGAAATTTTCCTTTCACACGTATTTTCAAATCCTATTGGCAAGGTCTTGCAAAGCCTCTTCGATTTTCTCCCTTAGATCCTTTATTGAATCCTCATTTTGAAAAACCAAGTCAGCATGCTTCATTTTTTTTTCAAGAGGCATCTGCCTTTTCATGATATTATCAACCTCATTGCGATTTGAACCATCTCTCTTCACAACTCTTTCTATCTGAGTTTCCTTACTGCATGAAACTATCCAAACCTCATCAACCATTCTATCAATTTTATTCTCAATGAGCAACGGCGCATCCAGAAAAATTATATCCTTGCCTTCTTTTTTTAGTCTGGCTATTTCATTTTCAATACCTTCTCTTATCTTTGGGTGAAATATTGAATTGAGCCTTTGCAGTAGAACTTTATCGCAAAAAACCATTTCCCTCAGTTTTCTTCTGTCAACATTTCCATTTGCATCGAGGATTCCATTTCCGAAAGCATCAATTACTTGGCATGCGGTATCCTCTTCATCCATAAGTTTTTTGCTTATTTTGTCGGCGTCAACTATTGGAAATCCCTTTTGTGAAATATATTCAGTAACGGTTGATTTGCCTGAACCTATTCCCCCGGTAATCCCTATTATGACTTGTCTTTTTCTGTCACTATTTTGTTTCATACCAACTTTCACCGACTTTCATATCCACTGTCAAAGGAACGTCCATTTCCACCGCTGATTCCATGTTTCTTCTAATAATGTCCTGTACCTCTTCAATTTCAGAAGGCTCTGTCTCGATAATCAGTTCATCATGAATCTGAAGCGACAGTCTGGATTTCAGTTTTTTTTCTGTTAATTCCCTGTAAATCTTTATCATTGCAATTTTTATTATGTCGGCGGCGCTTCCCTGGATAGGAGTATTCATTGCCATTCTTTCCCCAAAAGATCTGAGATTTCGGTTGCTGGACTTAAGCTCTGGAATATAACGCTTTCTATTGAACATAGTCCTCACATAACCGTTTGTTTTTGCATCCTCTATCTGTTTATCCATGAATATTTTCACATCAGGATACTTTTTAAAATATTGGTCAATATAAGAAGCCGCCTCTTTTATTCCTATTCCAATATTGTTTGAAAGCCCGAAATCGCTTATTCCGTAAATTATTCCAAAATTCACGCCCTTTGCCCTTCCCCTCTGGATCGGCGTTACTTCTTCAACAGGGATGTCGAAAACCTGAGAAGCCGTCAAGGCATGTATGTCTGTCCCTTTATTGAAAGCCTCTATCAAACCCTTGTCTTTGGAAAGATGCGCCAATACTCTTAGTTCAATTTGAGAATAGTCGGCGTCAACAAGCTTCCGCTCTCCTTCGGCTATGAAAATTTGCCTTAACTTCCTACCCATTTCCAGGCGGACAGGTATGTTTTGCAAGTTAGGCTCTGTTGTACTCAATCTTCCTGTAACTGTTGCCGTTTGATTGAAACTCGGATGCAGGCGCTTTGTCTTCTTGTCGATAAGCTTGCCCAATCCATCCACGTAAGTGGATTTAAGCTTCATGTATTGCCTGTATTCCATTATTTTTTCGACTATGGGATGTTTTTTTTTCAGCTTTTCCAAAACCTTTTGATTTGTCGAATATCCTGTTTTTGTTTTTTTCAATGCAGGCAGCCCCAATTTTTCAAAAAGTATGTAGCCGGTCTGTTTAGTGGAATTTATATTGAATTTTTCCCCTGCATATTCGTAAATTTCATCTTCTATTCCAACAAGCTTCTCTGTGAATTCATCATCAAGTTCAACAAGCCTTTCGGTGTCTATGTAGAATCCGTTGAATTCCATTTCAGCTAAAACTTCGATTAAAGGCATTTCAACTTTTTCGAACACTTCCTTCAATTCATTTTCGTTCAACTCGGCCATTATTATTTCACTTAGTTTTACGATAGCTCCAAGCGCTTTCCCACAATATTCCAAACATTCCCTTTCCCCTTTAATTTCGCCCGCATCAGAAATTTTCAGGCTTTCCCCTGTTCTGCTCATAATAATTTTATCTAGCGAATAGTCGGAGCTTGAAGGATGAAGCATGTGCTCTGCTATTTTAATGTCAAACACAATGTTTCTTATATCCAATCCTTCTTTTTTTGCCAGCAAGCATGTTTCTTTCATATTATATCCGCATTTTCCTATACTTTCATCAGAAAGAATTCTTTTTGCCGCACTGGTCTTTGAAAGCTCTGCTTTAAGCCAGTATGCCATGTTATTCAAATACAAAACATAATCTGTCTCAGAGGTCATCTCATCATTGCACTTATTTATAGCCATTAAGCCAATATTGCCTTCTGCTAATGCTTTTTCATGCAATTTCATAATTTCTTTTTCCGAATCAACCACCTTCGACTCTGGTATTTTATATGCTTTCTTTGAATTGTTTTCGTTTGCTGTTTTAAGCAAAAGGCTCTTGAATTCGTATTTTACGAACTGCTCTCTTAATCGTTCACAATCCGGCTCATGATAAGCCAGCTCTTCCATATTAAAAGCAACGGGAACATTTACCGCTATGGTTGCAAGTTTCTTGCTTAGAAATGCCTGTTCGGATTCAGCTTCCAGTTTGTTCCTCAGATTCTTCTTCTCCAATTCGTCAAGCCTATTGTATAAGTCTTCAACTGTATTGAATCTGTTTAGCAAATTTTCGGCCGTTTTTTTGCCGACTCCTTTTACTCCTGGAATATTGTCTGATTTGTCACCTACAAGCCCCTTGTAATCAGCAATTTGCTTCGGCAACACTCCGAATTCTTCGAGTACTGCATCGCTGTCGTACAATTTTGTAGTGCTTATCCCCTTCTTGGTAAGCATTACGCCTATATTCTCATCTACCAATTGCAAAGCATCCTTGTCTCCAGTTACGATCAAAACCCTTATCCCCTGACTTCCGCATGTCTTTGCCACAGTTCCTATCAGGTCATCACCTTCATAACCTTCAAATTCCATCCTGTGTATTCGGTAAGCGTCAAGTATTTCCTTAATCGCAGGAATCTGTTCCCTCAGTTCAACCGGCATCTTTTTCCTGTTTGCCTTGTATTCTTGATATGCCTCATTCCTGAATGTCGCCGCCTTCATGTCAAAAGCCACACTGATGTATTCAGGGGACTCCTCTTGTATCACCCTGTTGAGCATGTTGAGAAAACCATAAATCGCATTGGTGTGGAGACCTTCAGCAGTCATGAGTTCAGGCAAAGCGTAGAAAGCCCTGTATATCAAGCTGTGTCCGTCAATTATCACTATTTTTTTCATTTGATCATCCTCTCTTTGTAAGTTTATTCTACCAATAAAATCATTGCAGTAAAAGAAAAAGCTTTCCCACAAAATACAGGAAAGCTTTTTCAATCGATACCAATTCCTTATTTCTTTTTTCTATTCCTCTTTACTAGAAGCGCTGCCACAATTGCCAACACCCCAACAATAAATACGAAAGGAAGAACTGCAATAAGCCATACGAATAAGTCTTGGGATATTATTATCACTCTGTTTATGGATTTTACGAACTCCCTCTTAATTTTTTCCCAGAAATCGTTTTCGAAACCCTCGATTTCAGTCGATTTGGGAGCAATTTCAGTCAATTGTACATTTATTGTTGAATAACTTACAAGATTATCCCAATTTTTAATCATCCCGGACATACGGTCAATTTCGGTTCTTACCCTGTTGAGTTCACGCTCGACCTGCAGAAGCTCTTCGACAGTTTCCGCTTTTTCCATTATTTCCCTCAATCTGGCTTCCTGAACTTCGAGATTGTCTACCTGGCTTGATATGTCTTTGTATTGGAAGGTTATATCGCTTCCGCCTATGCTTGAATCAGTTACTTCTCCGAGTTCCTTTATTTCATTGTAAACATCCATGAATGACTTTTCGGGAATCCTTAGATTAAGGGATCCGACAAGCAGTGTGTTTTCGTTTTCAGGTCCTCCGTAATATCTTTTCCCTGTGCTTGAATTCTGTATGAAACCGCCCGAAGCTTCTGTCAGGAATACTATCTCTTCATGCGCCACTTCAAAACTGTCGACTTCAAGATTTATATAGCCATTTCTTATTATTTTTCTGCCTACGTCATTAATGTCTGCCGGCCCTTCTCCTGATTCATAGTCTGCCGCTGTTTCACTCTTATTCCCGTAACCCTCTTCTTCAATAATTGCTCTGTTGGCATTTCTGGGTTCCGTTGCAATTGACATTTCCACAGATTCAGCAGCTATGCCATCTTCTGCAGACTTCGTCATTACTCCCGCCGGCTTCCATACGTTATATGACACAAATCCAACAAGGAAAATTGCTGCAACAGCCGTCCATCTTTTCCAGTTGTAATTCCTTTTTACCTTATTCATTCCTGATGAGCTCAAAAGCCTTTTGTGCAGTTCATCTTCGTATCCTGCCGGAAGCTCCATTTCTTCCATTTCAAAAAGCTTTTCCTTCAAATCCATCAGTTCATCATAGAAAGCCTTGCATTCGGCGCATGACTCAATGTGCTCCTCTGTTTCCCGTATTTCTTCCTCACTTAATTCACCATCTATATATGCACTTATTCTTGTCTTATCAAATTCACAGTTCATTTTCATCCCTCCTTTCCAATCATTAGACAGTCTTTATATTATTTTGTTCCATATTGTTTGCAATTATGTCCCTTAGCATTATTCTCGCCCTGCTTATTCTCGATTTAACAGTTCCTTCCGGCAAATCAAGAATATCAACCATTTCAGAATAGGCAAAACCCTTAACATCCCTAAGTATTATAGCCGTAGCATATTTTTCCGGCATTTCCGAAATATATTTCTGCAATTTCTGAGTGTTTTCGTTTTTTATAATTATTTCATCGGGCCCGTCCGAAGAATCTTCAATTTCCCTTTGAAAGTTGCCTTCCTCTGAATAAATTTCCTTGTCCAGGTAAAGCACCTTGTTTCTGCTCCTTTTTTTTCTGTAATCCAAACATGTATTTGTTACAACCCTGAAGAACCATGTCTTGAAACTTGATTTCATTTTGAAGCTGCCTATGTGCCTGTATATTTTTATTATTGCTTCCTGCGAAGCATCTTTGGCATCTTCGGTATTTCCAAGCATCCTGTAAGCGATATTGTATGCCCCCTTCTGATATTCCTTGATAAGCTTTTCAAAACTTTCCATATCGCCCTTCTGCGACTCTATAATCAATTTTTTTTCAAGGGAATCCATTTTTTTCACTCCTTTCCCAAGATTTATCCCAATTAGACCTTCCTTACATAGATAATGTTCCATAATATTTCTTAAAATCCTGCAAAATAAAAAAAACCGGATTATCCGGTTTAAAAATGTTCTGCTACAGGTATTCTCTTGTCGTATTTATACGGCTGCAGAAATGATTCTATAACGTTGAGGTTCTCATCAATAACAACAGTAGCATGGTGCATGAAATTGTCCCTCATGAAATATCTCAAGTCTATTCCTTCAAGTATTATCCTGTCTTCATCGTTTTTCATGGTCACATGATAGTTCGGTGAAAGGTTTGTGAAATACCGTCCGGCATTAGACCCCTTGAAGACTTTGACAAGATTCTTGTCCTCGCGTCTGAGCTTCTTCCTTGTCTCTATTCGCTTGTTCAGTATATTTACCTGCCCAGCAATATTGTGGCTCTTTGTGTTTAAAACGAAATTCCATTTATGGAAGGCCATAAGAGCTGGCAAAACATCGATGCTTATGATTTTATATCCGTGTGCAAAATTGTCTTCTATGGCTTTTCTTGCGCGTTTTCTCATCATATAACGAGCAAAAAGGTAGACAATAAATATTGCGACCGAAGTCCCGTAAACCACCATGTTCTTCTGCGATTTGAATATCAAAACCAAAGCAAGAAGCGTCACTACCGGGTCGTACAACATAAGCAAATTCATCTTGAATTTCTTTTCTACAAAAGGAATAAGCCTTGCCCCATACGAATTCAGTATGTCAAACAAAGTATGCGAAAACGCGCCTATCATAGTCCATAGAAAAATTCCCATTACGGCATTCGCGGGAAAAAGCAGGTGCAATATACCCGTAATCACGCCTGAAAGCCCCAATAATGCGGGCATTGTATGTGAAAATCCTCTATGGTGTTTCAGATAAACCGAATCGTCCCAGATAAACTTTGTAACAACATCTATATCAGGAGCCATTGCCCCTATGGAACATCCCAATGTTATGGGATTTGTCATT
>CAZXWC010000080.1:0-7373 GCA_964644525.1 uncultured Peptostreptococcaceae bacterium | reverse complement strand
GCTTTTCTCAACAATAAATTTAGGCAATTCTCATCCTCCTCAAAAACCGGAGACTGCTTCCGGATTCCTTATTCCTTTTTTTGTTCTCATTCCTTTTGACTCACATAATCATTATACAGTATTTTCAGCCTCTTTGCACATTCTTTACTTTTTTGTAACCTCTATACCCGCGGGGGGGTTGAAAAATGCAAAAAAACATTCTCTCAGATGTCTTTTGTTGGCGTTTTGAGGATAAAAAAAGAAAAAGGACTAAAAAAGGTACGTCCCTTTTTAGTCCTTATGGTTTTTGATTTGTTGAGCTTATTTCTTTTTGCCACGCTCTTCAGCGAGTTTGATTCTGTTGAAGGCCTTTTTGAGGGCCAGTTCCGCCCGTGCGACGTCAATGTTTTCGCTATCTTTGTCAAGTCGCCGCTGCGCACGTTCCAAGGCGCTTTCGGCACGGTCCACATCTATTTCCTCCGCCCACTCGGCGCAGTCGGTTATGATTGTGGTCTTGTCGGTGCCTATTGTGACAAATCCTCCGGCTGTTGTCGCCGACTGTATTTTGCCGCCCGCCTTGATTCTCAGAATCCCTATGTCGAGAGGAACGACTGAAGGCATGTGTTCATTGAGTATACCCATTTCACCTGTGGTTGTCTTTACGATGACCATTTCTGCGTCTCCGTCGTAGAAAACCCGGTAGGGGGTCACTATTTCCAAATGGAAATTCTTTGCCATGTGTTCACCTCCGTGTCAACGAAGCGTCAAATCAGCTTAGCTTTCCTGCCCAGCCTTTTCCACTGCTTCTTCTATTGTTCCTACATATAGGAATGCCGATTCCGGAATATTGTCGTGCTTGCCTTCAAGTATTTCCTTGAAGCCTCGGATGGTATCCTTGATGGAGACATATTTGCCGGGCTGGTTTGTGAATGCTTCCGCAACCGCGAATGGCTGTGAAAGGAATCTTTGAATTTTTCTGGCTCTTGTGACTGTTATCTTGTCTTCGTCTGAAAGCTCGTCCATTCCCAGTATGGCTATTATGTCCTGGAGTTCTTTGTATCTTTGAAGTATTTCCTGCACTCCCCTGGCTACTTTGTAGTGCTCTTCGCCGACTACGTTGGGGTCGAGTATTCTCGACGACGAGTCGAGCGGGTCTACAGCCGGGTAAATTCCCAGGTTGGAGATGTCACGCGACAAAACCGTAGTTGCGTCCAGGTGGGAGAATGTTGTCGCCGGAGCAGGGTCTGTAAGGTCGTCTGCAGGCACGTATACTGCCTGAACCGATGTTATGGAACCCTTCTTGGTGGATGTTATCCTCTCCTGCAGCGTACCCATGTCGGTAGCCAGGGTAGGCTGGTATCCAACGGCGCTCGGCATACGTCCCAGGAGGGCTGAAACCTCTGAGCCGGCTTGTGTGAATCTGAATATGTTGTCTATGAAGAGCAGAACGTCTTTTCCTTCTGCGTCTCTGAAATGCTCCGCCATTGTGAGGCCTGTGAGTCCAACCCTCATTCTGGCGCCCGGAGGCTCGTTCATCTGTCCGAAGACCATGGACATTTTGCCGATTACTCCTGATTCGCTCATTTCATGGTAGAGGTCGTTTCCTTCACGGGTACGCTCTCCGACTCCCGCAAACACCGAAAGTCCTCCATGCTCTTTTGCTATGTTGTTTATGAGCTCCTGGATGAGAACCGTTTTTCCAACTCCGGCTCCTCCGAAGAGACCGATTTTTCCGCCCTTTGCGTATGGGCAAACCAAGTCTACAACTTTTATTCCTGTTTCAAATATTTCTGTTGATGTTTCCTGCTCCTCGAAGGCCGGCGCCTCCCTGTGTATTGGGAGCATCTCTTCTCTGGATACGTCTTCCTTCTGGTCAACAACTTCACCAAGAACGTTGAAGAGTCTTCCCAGTGTCGCCTTGCCTACCGGAACCGTTATGGGCGCTCCTGTGTCAACTGCCAGGGCTCCTCTTACGAGGCCGTCTGTAGATGCCATGGAAACGCATCTAACTGTATTGTCGCCGATATGCTGGAAGGCTTCTGAAACTATTTTTATGTCGCCCTGTTCAACAATTACGGCATTTAGTATATTGGGAAGCTGTCCCGATTCGAAGCGGACGTCAAGAACGGCACCGATTATCTGAACAACTTTTCCTGTGTTTTTTTCCATTGAACGTTTCAACTCCTTTCGGATTATTTTAGCCAAGCGCTTCCGCGCCACCTACTATTTCTGTGATTTCCTGGGTTATTGCCGCCTGGCGGGCCTGGTTGAAGGAAAGAGTCAAGCTGTCAAGCATGTCTTCCGCATTATCTGTGGCGTTTTCCATAGCCACTCTTCTGGCACCCTGCTCTGACGCCGAGGATTCGACCAAGGCACCATAAATGGTGGCCTGCACGAATTTCGGTATGACGTAATCCAGAACCACTTGGTGGGACGGTTCGTAGTTGACGTAGACGAATTCCTCGTCCGCGTCTTCTTTTTTTCCACCCTTTGGCACGGGTAAAAGCTGTACCGTCTTGGGCTGCTGACTGATTGTGCTTACGAATTCGGTATAAACCAACTTGACCGAATCGACTTCTCCCGACTCGAAAAGTGTGGTCGCCTTGTTGCCTATGTTTATGGCGTCGGCGTAGGACGGCTTCTCTGAAATTCCCGAGAAGGATTCCTTTATTTCGTAGTCTCTGCTGCCGAAGAAGCCCCTGGCCTTGTTTCCTATTGTCAAAAGGCACATTTCCGATTTGTCCTGGGGCTGGTTGAGCACCGTTTTCATTGCGTTTATGTTGTATCCTCCGCAAAGCCCTCTGTCTGCAGTAATGATGATGTAAAGGGTTTTTTTGACTTCTCTCTCAGTCACATAGACATGCTCCACGTCTTTCGATTTGGAGAATATGTCCTTTATTGTGTTCTGGATTGTTTCAAAATAAGGCTTGGTCTTGTCCAGCCTGTCCCTTGACTTTTTCAGTTTGGCTGTTGACACCAACTGCATGGCCTGGGTTATTTGCTGAGTGTTTTGTATGCTCTTGATTTTGCGCTTAATGTCTCGCGCTCCGGTTCCTGCCAATGTTCTGTTTCACCTCTCTTTCTTTTCCGCTGCTTAAGCGGAACAAGCTTGTTTGCCTGCTATACCTCGTATTCGAATGTCTTGAGGAATGCTTCGATTGCGGCTACAAGGCTTTTTTCGATCTCGTCTGTGAGAACTCCCTGGTCCTTTATGGCTTTGCCTATCTCTGCATGCTCTTCCTTCATGTACTTTAAGAATTCAATTTCGCAACGGCCGAATTCTTTTACAGGAACATCCATAAGGTGTTTGTTTACAACGGCGTAGATCACCATTATCTGTTCTTCTACGGCCATAGGTGAATATTGCTTTTGCTTGAGTATCTCCATCAGTCTTTCACCATGGGCAAGACGCATCTGGGTGTCTTTGTCCAGGTCAGACCCGAATTGGGAGAATGCCGCAAGTTCTCTAAACTGAGCCAGCTCGAGCTTGATTTTTCCGGCAACCTTCTTCATGGCTTTTATCTGCGCGTCTCCACCTACCCTGGATACGGATATTCCGGCGTTTACGGCAGGTCTGTGGCCGTTGTTGAAGAGTTCTTCCTCAAGGTATATCTGTCCGTCTGTAATCGATATTACGTTTGTCGGTATAAAAGCTGAAACGTCTCCGGCCTGGGTCTCGATTATGGGTAGTGCTGTAATCGATCCTCCGCCGAGTTCGTCGTTCAGTTTAGCCGCACGCTCCAAAAGTCTGGAGTGGAGATAGAATACGTCTCCCGGATAAGCTTCGCGGCCCGGCGGTCTTCTGAGAAGAAGACTCATTGCGCGGTAGGCAACGGCATGCTTGGAAAGGTCGTCGTATATTATGAGAACGTCTTTTCCTTCCCACATGAATTCCTCTGCCATGGCAACGCCCGAGTAAGGCGCCATGTATTGCAGCGGAGCGCTCTCGGAAGCCGATGCCGAAACGACTATTGTATAGTCCATGGATCCGTAGCTTTCGAGTTTCTCGACTATCTGCGCAACTGTCGAAGCCTTCTGTCCTATTGCTACATATATGCAGATTACGTCTTCGCTCTTCTGGTTTATGATTGTGTCAACGGCTATTGCAGTCTTTCCTGTCTGCCTGTCGCCGATTATCAGCTCACGCTGGCCTCTTCCAATTGGAATCATGGAGTCTATGGCCTTTACGCCTGTCTGCAGAGGCTGAAAAACAGATTTTCTGGCTATTACTCCAGGTGCCACCTGCTCAACAGGTCTTGTCTTTTCTGTCTTTATGGGGCCCTTGCCGTCTATGGCCTGACCCAGAGGATTGACTACCCTGCCTATCATGCTGTCCCCTACCGGAACTTCCATGATTCTGCCTGTCGTCTTTACTATGTCGCCTTCTTTTATGTTTCCTTCGGCGCCCAGAAGAACACACCCTACATTGTCTTCTTCAAGGTTGAGCGCCATGCCGAACACCTCTCCCGGAAATTCCAGGAGTTCCCCAGCCATGCATTTCTCAAGGCCGTGGATTCTGGCAATACCGTCTCCGATTTGGATAACGGTTCCGACATCTTCTACTTGAAGCTTGTTGTCGTATTTCTTGATCTGCGCTTTTATCACAGAGCTTATTTCTTCAGGTCTAAGATTCATGCCTCACATCACCCCTTCTATACTTAGACTACGAGTCTTGCCAGGTCCTCTTTCACATCTGTAAGCCTGCTCCTTATGGAACCGTCTATGATGCGATCTCCTATGCGAACCGTGACCCCGCCCAGAATTGTTTTGTCTATCTTGCCGGTCATCTCTATGCGTTTGCCTGTGAGTTTTTCGAGTTTTTCGGTAATTGCAGCCATTTGGGCATCCGACAGCGGAACCGCCGAAACGACAGTCGCCTTCTCTATGCCCTTGTGGTCGTATACCCGCTTCTCGTAGGCCTTGCTTATTGCCTTTATTTCATTTCCTCTTTGCTTGTCCATTATTATCTTGAGGAAGTTTAGGACTTCCCCGTTGATTTTTCCGGCGAAGACAGTCTCGATGATTTCCTTCTTTTCATCGATGCTTAGCTGCGGCGTCCTGAACAGTTCAAAGAATTCGGGATATGTCTTGAAAGAATCAACAATTCCATTTAAGTCATCTTGAAACGCTTCGATCTTGCCGGTCTCGACGGCCACGTCGAACAATGCTTCCGAATAGGTTCCGGCTACTAATTTTGCCATTTCGCATCCCCTACCTCATCTATGAATTGCTTGACAAAGCTTTCGTGTGCCTCAGCGTCCAAATCTTTTTCAATTACTTTTGAAGCCGCCATTATGGCTATTGTGGCAATTTCATCCTTGAGGGAATTGATCGCCTTTTCCTTTTCGCGCTCGATTTCAATCTGGGCACGCTTTCTGATGCTGTCCGACTCGTCCTCGGCGGCCTTTACTATCTCTGTCGCGCGATTGTCGGCCCTTACTGAAGCTTCTCTTATGATTTGTCTTCCTTCTTCTTCTGAAGCCTTAATCTTAGACTCGTACTGCGCCTTCAGTTCGTTTGCCTTTTCTGTCATGTTTTCCGCTTCTTCAAGCGATGCGGATATGCCGTCCTTTCTGGACTGCATGAATTCAGTGACAGGCTTGAACAATAGCTTTTTCAAAATCAAGTATAAAATTATGGTGTTTATGATCTGGAACGCAAATGTCCAGTTAATTTCTACTAATCCCGCTTTCATGTTCCCTTTTGCCCCCTTTCATGCGTTTTAAAATCCCTTGACTGTATACCGTTTGGACTTTTTTAAGCTCTTATCCCAAAAGTCCGATAAGGGGATTTGCAAACAGCAAAATAAGGGCAACGATGAGACCGTAGATACCGGTCGTCTCTGCTACAGCTGCTCCCAAAAGCATTGTGCGGACTATGTCGCCTTGAGCTTCCGGCTGTCTTCCCACACTCTCTGCGCCTTTTCCTGCCGCGTAACCCTGGCCGATTCCAGGTCCGATACCGGCTATCATGGCAAGACCGGCTCCAACTGCCGAACATGCCAACACTAATTCTCTACCAGTAATAGGTTCCATTTATATTTCCTCCTCTTCCTGTCCCCTCTTGCGGGGCGGCGTATTTAAAATATATTCGTTAAATTAGACTAATTTCAAAAGCGGATTGGCAAACATCAGCACCAATGAAATAATCAGCGCGTATATGCCTGTTGTCTGCGCTACGGCCTGTCCAAGGAACATGGTACGGACGACAGCCGATTGGTACTTGGGCCTTTTTCCTACCGCCTCGGTTCCTTTTCCTGCAGCGTAACCCTGTCCGATTCCCGGGCCTATGCCCGCGATCATCGAGAATCCTGCTCCAACAGCTGACATGGCTATTACAACAACCGAGCCGGACTGACCTACAAGAGGATTACCGAACAAGAGTATAAGCGCAACCACAAGCGCCAATATTCCGCTTGTCTCTGCAACTGCCGCTCCGAGGAGCATTACCATTGTCGATACTCTTCCGGCCTTGGGATTGATTCCCACTGCCTCGGCGCCTTTTCCTGCAGCAAAGCCCTGTCCTACTCCCGGACCTATTCCGGCTATCATGGCAAGGCCTGCTCCTATTGCGGAACACCCAAGCACGACTGCCATATTGTTTACCTCGCTTCCGCCGCCTGCAAGCGCCATAAGCGGATTACCAAATACCAGGACAAGGGAAACGATAAGTGCGTATATGCCTGTCGTCTGTGCAACTGCCTGTCCGAGAAACATTGTTCTAACTATGGACGACTGCCTGTCGGGATGCTTTGCAACGGCCTCTGTTCCTTTGCCCGCCGCATAGCCCTGTCCGATTCCCGGGCCTACGCCCGCTATCATCGAGAATCCTGCTCCTATAGCGGAAGCCGCTATTACAATAACGGAACCCATATCATCCACCAAGGGATTTCCGAAGAGCAGAATAAGTGCAACTACAAGTGCCAATATACCGCTGGTCTCAGCTACAGCCGCTCCCAGAAGCATGACCATTGTTGATACTCGGCCGCCTTCGGGATTTATTCCAACTGCTTCAGCGCCTTTTCCTGCGGCGAAGCCCTGTCCGATTCCCGGGCCTATTCCGGCTATCATGGCAAGCCCTGCCGCTACGGCCGAGGCTCCAATGATAATTGCCATATTGTTTACTGCCACACCACCTGCCGATATTGCCGCCAGGGGATTTCCAAACATAAGTACCAGTGTGACAATCAAAGCGTAAATTCCAGTCGTCTGCGCGACTGCCTGTCCAAGGAACATGGTTCGGATTATGCTCGACTGCCTGTCAGGATGGTCAGCTACCGCTTCCGTACCTTTTCCTGCCGCGTAACCTTGCCCGATGCCCGGGCCGATTCCGGCTATCATGGAAAAACCCGCTCCTATAGCCGATGCGGCTATTACAAGAACAGAACCCTCAGC
>CAZXWC010000079.1:0-7478 GCA_964644525.1 uncultured Peptostreptococcaceae bacterium | reverse complement strand
CTATTTCATTTTCGCTTACACCCTTGAAAATTGATTCGCTGTGATTATTAAAATGTTTCTTCATGCGATCCCTTACAGCAAAGGCTTTTTTTGTGGCGGACAACTCTTTTTTTCTAAGATCTGTCTTGCTGCGGTTTCTTGTGATCAACCCATAAGATTCCAATCGCTTGACTGCTTTGGCGACGGTCGTTTTATCCAATTTCAAAATATTTGCCAGTTCATCCTGCGTTATGTTTTCATGGTCAACGATTCCCTTTAAAATATTTAGCTGTCCCATTCCTATAGATGAATCTAAGCCTTTGTCGTTTGCGGTAAATATCTTTCTATTTATCCTGCCCATCATTATCATCACATCTTGTTTTTTATCATTCATTTTGAACCCTCCTTTATGTTGGCTTACCAACCATATTTACATGATAGACTAGTTTAGTTGGCTTGTCAACTATCGATTTGATTTTTTGATGTGACCGTATATGTCCGGGTTATGTGATATCATAGCAGAGGAATAAACTTTAGAGCATGCATATCAAAGAGGGTATGCATGCTCCTGTTTCGTTCCAAACAAAATAAATTCCATAAACTGCCTGGAATCAAAGAAGAATTGCGCCGGGCGCCTTGCTTGTTTATGATAGATAGAGCATGACTAAAAGAAATGGAGAAGCACATGGACTTTTTTAAGATGCTTGAGAAGAAGCACAATATAATACTTAACGACGAGCAGAGGAAGGTGGCCAGCCACAAGGAAGGCCCCATACTCGCCATAGCGGTTCCGGGCTCCGGAAAGACCACAACCATGATGTGCCGAACCGGATTCCTTGTGGAGAGCCAGGGGGTAGACCCGTCAAGGATCCTCTCGGTCACATTCAGCAGGGCATCCGCCCTGGACATGAAGAACCGCTATTCATCCATATTTGGGCACAAGCGGCGCGCGCCTGGATTTTCCACCATGCACAGCTTTGCAAATGCCTGCATCAAGAGGTTTGACGGAGATCGCATGGCCTCTGTAAAATTGCTGGGAAGCCGGGGCATGCCCTCTCAAGAGCAGTTGATAGGCGCCGCATTCAAATACCTTAATATATATGCCGACAAGGAAAAACTCAAAGAGACAGGCGTGCTGATCGGCTACGCCAGAAACGCAATGCTCGATGAAAAAGGAATCAAGGAACTAGACAGCCAAATAGAGAGCTTCGAAAAAATATTGGCACGCTACAGGGAGCTAAAAAGGGAAAACAGTCTCATAGACTTCGACGACATGCTTGAAATGGCACATGACTTGCTTAGGAACAGACCGGATTGTCTTGCCTTCTACCAAGATGCCTACGACTATTTTCAAATAGACGAGGCCCAGGACACATCCAAGCTGCAGCATGAGATATTTGGCCTTCTGGCAAGCCGTTCAGGGAATTTTTTCATGTGCGGGGACGAGGACCAGAGCATATACGGCTGGAGGGGGGCAGCGCCAGCCTACATGATGGAGTTTGGGAAATGCCACCGGGGGGCCGTTATAGCCAGGCTGCAAAAGAACTACCGGTCCACAAAGCAGATCGTGAAGGCTATGAACAATGTCATAAGGCTGAATGAAAACCGCTACGCAAAGACCATGTTTACAGACAAGGAAGAGGGAGAACCCGTCAGAATCGCGCGACCCGAGTCTGTGCTCGACCAGAACCGCAGTATAGTTGAAGAACTGAGAGAGCTGAAGGCGGAAGAAACGGCGGCCGTCATATATAGAAGGAACCGGTCAGGGTTTCTAATGGCCCATGAACTTTGGAGGGCGGGTCTTCCCTTTTCCATAGAAAAAAGTCGGATGAAGGAATTCTTCAATCAAAGCGTTTTTAGGGACGTCACCTCCTTTTGCAAGCTTGTGGACAATCCATTCGACATAAAATCCTTCAGGCAGATCTATCACAAGATGGGTCTTTTCATAAGCAGGGAGGCTATGGAGAGCATCGAAAGAAACGGCGGCTTGACAGAGGTTAACATTGGCAACTCGGGCTTGAACAAGCAAAACGCAGACAAGCTTCTCAAACGGCTTCGAGTTATGAACCGCATTAAGAACATGTCGGTCCGAGCATTGTTTGACGAACTGGAAAACGCCTGGGCCTATGTGGATTACCTTGAGGATGCCGGGGACGCCTTCGGATATAGAAAAAACTCAAGCAAGGCCATCTTCCATATAATGAAGAGCATGATTGAAGGGAAGGAGACCCCCGGGCAATACTGCAATAGCCTTAGGGCATTTTGGATGGCCATAGACAAGTTGGATGGAATCGGAAACGTCAGCCTGTCCGCCGTTCATTCCGTAAAGGGACTGGAGTTTGACCGGGTTTATGTTATAGACCTTGAGAAAGACGAGTTTCCATTTAAAGCGGCGTCAAGCGGAGCCGATTTGGCCGGCGGGTCCATGGAAGAGGAACGGTGCCTTTTCTATGTGGCCGGGACAAGAGCCAAGTCCAGCTTGTGCCTGCTATCTCCAAGAAATTTCTACGGTGAGCCTGACGTCTCGCCGTCTGAATTCCTAACTGAAACGGGAATTAATATTGCTGTTAATAGGCCCTTTCCCAAACGAGCGCCCGAACAGGGAATGCGCTTTGCCTTGTCTGCCGACGAACTGAAAGTGGGTCAACGCGTCTTGGTAAACAAACTCGGCCCTGGCCTCATTGAAGCTCTTGACATCAAGGACGACCGTCTTGCCATAAGGATTGACGGAAAGACAAAGGCTTTCATAATCAGCATAGTTATCCAAAACGAATTGATTCAGCTTTATGAATGATAAGAAGGATTTGAAAAATGAAGGAGACAAGGGGGAAATAGCATTTTGAAATAAGTGTTTCAAAGAAAATAACTTTATACGCGAGATTTAGCTGCATCAGGGAGTAGCGTGAGAAAATTATGACAGACAGAGAGATTTGATAGAACCCCCCACAATCCGATTGGTCAAAGATGAGGAGGCCTCCTTTACGGTTGGTTAATCTAGTTTTACATTTTTATGTTACCACAAGGATGCTGGAACAAACATAAAATGAGCGGCCCTTTGAATGATTGATTCAGAGGGCCGCTCAAATTGGATTAATTGATATATCTGCTTAAGCGTTTTCTTTCATGACCGCATCAACAAGCAAACCCTGTATGCATGAAAATGCCGCCATTACCAAGGTGAGCACAATTGCGTATTTGAGACCGAAGTATATTGCCAGCATTGGCAGGAGTGAAAGCTTTATCCCCCGTGCGTAAAGGAAGATTGAAATGGAGCCGTGGCTTATGCCTTTTTCCCGAAAATCCTTCATTAAGGGGTACCATGCATAGATGGGCCCATGGCTGAATGTTCCGAAGATAACCATCACAAGATATTGCAGGTATCTCGGACTGCCTTCGATTGTCTTCTTGAGCCTTTTCTCGTCTATCAAATTGAAGAGGAACATGAAAAAGAGGACAATAAGTAGAATTGGAGCTATGCTTTTTGCTAGCTTGGCAGCGTAAGCGATGGCGCCCAGGGTTTTGGCGGAGTCTATGAAGTAGAGAAAGAGATAGAGCGCGAGCACGGATGATGGGAAAATCCATTTGCTGCTTTTTTTCTTGTTCTTCGTTTTGCCTATGCCATTTGATTTATCATTATTTTTATCCATCACTTAATTCCCCCCCCCATAACAAGGACTGTCGTAAGCGAGACCGCAATCGAAAGGATTACGCTGAGAGAGTTTCTGACTATGGTGAATCTGCGTCCCAGCATAGTCATTTCCGCAGGTATCTGAACGAAACCTACCGTTACCCAGGCAACCAGGAAGGATGTGACGGCGAAAAGGCTTACGCCGGATGCCAGCATTTCCTTGCCGACAATATAGCTGTTTATGGAGTTGCCGGCCAGAATGCTGCCGAAAAATGCTCCTATGGTAGTATCTGCAAGCGCATTTCCGGTGAAGAGTGTCGAAAGTGTTTGGAAAGATACGAAGGTCTTGAGCAGACTGATAAGCATTATAACTCCGGCCATCATGGGGATGTTTCCCAAAAGTCCCCTTGCTGTTTTTATAAGAATTTGTTTTTTTGATTTTTTCTTTTTCATTCCAATCTCCTTTAAGTGGGCATATGCTAATAATACCACAATACCCCTTAAAGGTTAAGGGTTTATTGAAAATTGTCAAAAGCAAGGTGGCCCCGTAAAAGCGGAGCCACCTTGCAATATATATTTGTTATGCACTGAGGAGCGACATTATCTGACTTACATCTTTGTCTCCCCTGCCGGAGAGGTTCATGATGATTATGTTGTCTTTAGGGAGGCTCGCCGCAAGCTTGATTGTGTATGCAATTGCGTGGGAACTTTCGAGTGCCGGTATGATTCCTTCGGTTTCGGAAAGTATTTGGAAGGCCTCGAGGGCTTCAATGTCGGTTGCGGAAACGTACTCGGCCCTGCCGGAATCCTTGTAGAAGCTGTGCTCCGGTCCCACTCCCGGATAGTCCAATCCCGCCGCTATCGAATGGACTGGTAGGGGGTTTCCTTCCCCGTCTTGAAGGTTGTAGCACTTGAAGCCGTGTATGAGGCCGGGGACGCCCTTTGTGAGGGTCGCCGCGTGGTCCGGTGTGTCGAGTCCCTTGCCGGCCGGTTCAACTCCGACTATTTTTACTTGCTCGTCGTCGTAGAAGGGGTTGAAGAGGCCTATTGCGTTGGATCCACCTCCTACGCATGCCACAATATAGTCAGGAAGGCGGCCTTCCTTTTCGAGTATCTGCATTCGGGCTTCCTTGCCGATTACGCTCTGAAATTTCCTGACCATTATAGGATAAGGATGGGGACCGACTGCAGAGCCGAGAAGATAGAAAGTAGTTTGGGCATTTTCAACAAAATCGCTGAGCGCTGCGTCTACCGCTTCTTTGAGGGTTCCGTCCCCGTTTGTTACAGGAAGGACCTTTGCTCCCAAAAGCTTCATTCGGTAGACATTGAGGGCCTGTCGCTCGGTGTCTTTTTTACCCATGTATATTATGCATTCCATACCGAAAAGGGCGCATGCTGTAGCTGTTGCAACACCGTGCTGCCCGGCGCCGGTTTCGGCGATTATTCGTTTTTTGCCCATGCGCTTAGCCAAAAGGGCCTGCCCGATAGCGTTGTTTATTTTATGGGCTCCTGTGTGGTTGAGGTCCTCTCGCTTCAAGTATATTTTGGCGCCTCCCGCTTTCTCCGAAAGGCTTTGAGCATAGTAGAGAGGGTTTTCCCTGCCTATGTATTCCTTTTGATAATATGAGAGTTCCTTTTGAAAATCTGGATCATCAATGTACTTGAAGAAGGCGTATTCAAGTTCGCTAAGCACTGATTTTAGGGGCGGGGGCACAATGGCTCCTCCATAGTTTCCGAACATTCCGTTTCTGTTTTTCATTTAAAATCCTCCATATGTTTTCTACCTTTTGTTTGATTGATTCGACATTTGTTTTGCTTATTGATCTTCGCCACGCAACTTCCATTTTGGATTCCCCCTTTCAACAATTAAAAACGCCCTCTGCAGAAATTTCTGCAGAGGGCGTATGGACGCGGTGCCACCTCATGTAACCGAAAATGATTATCGGTTATCTTTTTCGGATACGGCAAGGGCTATATCCTATCTCTGTAACGGGAGAATCCCGTTTTGCATACTTCCACTTCCGCGGGTTCAGCGCCAGCTCATGAGTCCATTCGGAATGTTTTTCGATGTCGGGTTTCCACCATCCCCGGCTCTCTGCTTTCGATCCGCAAACTTACTCGTCTCAATCAATGCTTTGTATATTCAGGTGTTGATAGTGATTCTATAGAAGAATGAAAGCATTGTCAATAATATTTTTATTAAATACGCAATAATAGCATGGAAAAATTGAATTGCACTTAGCTGTAAAGCTTTGCGCCATCCGGAAGCTATGCCTTCTTTAAAATTTTTCAAACCCGCATTTTTTCTTGAGTCCTTTTGCCATTTGCAAAAAAACAATTTAATGAGGCCCACTTATTTATACAGTTGTTTGAGTCGGCAATGCTGATATAATGTATGAAAAGAGTGGGGGAGGAAGCCATGGGTATTACAATAACAAATGCAATGAGACTTGAGAATTTGAGAGCTTTCCGTATAGTCGCAGGATTTGGCGGGATAGATGGAACTATTGATGCTGTAGGAATACTTGAACATGAAATCGTTTCTGGTGTCAAGCAATCCTTTTTTAAGGGGGATTTCGTTTTGACCAGTTTGTATCCCATAAAAGACGAGCCGGACAAGTTGATTGATTTGGTCGAGGATTTGATAGATGTTGGTGCAGCAGGTCTTGCTGTAAAAAATATATATTTCAAGGAAATTCCCGATGAGGTAAAAACATATGCAGATGGGAAGGATTTTCCCATTTTCATCTATAGCGGGCAAGTATGTCTTGAGGATGTTGTCTACGATCTTGTAAAGGAGCTCAAGGACGATGAGGATGATGCATACCTTGCCTCAAAGATACACGGGCTTCTCGGTTCTCCGATTGGAAGGGATGTTGTAAGGAGGATTGCATACGAGATAAACGGATTATTCAAAGACAGGGTTTTTGTGGTCTGTTTTATGGCGCAGGGGGATATGCGGGAGATGGTTTCTGCAATCAACAAGGGTCCTTACAGGAATCCCGCCGACAAGGCTCTGGTTTTTGGTGATTCAATTCTCCTGATTCATTCCACTTATGGGGACGAATTCAACGAGGTTTCCTTTCTAAGCAGGCTTGCAAGGAAGGGGGAATGGACAGGCCTCGGGACAAGCGGTGGACTGCTAGGATTGGATGAGCTTGACAAGGCGGTCCGAATGGCTTTGTCTGCAAACAAAGTGGCAAGGGCTTATGGGAAGAAAGAGGTTAGTTTTGACAGGATGGGTCTTTACAGATTTCTATCACCTTGCCAGGATAATTATTGGATAAGAAGCTTCTACGAAGAGACTGTAGGCAAGCTGAATGACCACGATGAGCGTTATGGTGGAAATCTTATGGAAACCGCCGAGGCTTTTGTGCTATCGGGCGGAGATTACTCCAAGGCGGCCGGACACCTGCATGTGCATGTAAACACCGTGAGGTACCGGATAGGGAAAGTAAAGGAGCTATTAAATTCGGAGGAGGATTTGGCGAGTTTTCAAGAGGAATTATTCGTTGCCGTAAGATTGCAGAAGACGGGACTCGTATTGTAGATTGTACAAAATAATACCGTTTATTTATGACTATATACAAAGGGTGTTTCAGCCTTTCTGTAGAAACAGTATTATAAGGGTATAAATATGGGAGGTTTTTATGATAGGAATTGATGAAATAAGGGGTGCGCATGAAAGAATATCGCCGTTCATTTCGATGACAGAGCTTGAACAAAGTCTGAGTTTTAGTAATGGAGAAACCGAGGTCTTCATGAAGCTTGAGTGCCATCAGCGAATAGCAAGAAGCTACAAGATAAGGGGAGTGCTGAGCAAGCTTCTTTCTCTTGAGAAAAATGAGATACGGCGAGGAGTCACTGCGGT
>CAZXWC010000078.1:0-7504 GCA_964644525.1 uncultured Peptostreptococcaceae bacterium | reverse complement strand
ATTCTTGACCAAGAGGATCCGAATTTCCTGCACGGATACATGAGCAATTCAGGATACCCCGATGTAAGAGAGGCCATAGCTAAGGACATAAACAAGAAGCATGGACTGGGTCTCACATTCAAAAACATAGCAATGACGGTAGGCGCCGGGGGAGGGCTAAGCATAGTCTTCAGCACAATCATAGACCCTGGCGACGAGATTATAACCTTTTCGCCGTATTTTGGGCCATACAGGAACTATGCCGACTATTGCGGAGGAAAACTGATAGCTGTTCCTTCTATTATGGGAAGCTTCCAGCCCGACCTTGAGGCCCTAGAGGCCGCAATTACTCCCAAAACCAAGGCCATTATCATAAACAACCCCAACAACCCGACAGGAGTCGTTTACAAGGAAAAGGACATCAAGGGGCTTGCGGACCTGCTTGAGAAAAAGTCAAAGGAATTCGGAAAGACAATATATGTGGTTGCCGACGACCCCTACAGGGAAATAGTTTATGACGGAGTGGAAGTCCCCTACATGCTTAACTACTACACAAACACCTTCATAGTCTACTCCTACAGCAAATCTCTTTCATTGCCTGGGGAAAGGATAGGATACGTGGCCTTCCTGCCGGAAATGGAACAGGCTGAAGAGGTGGAAATATGCCTGGGCAACGCAACAAGAAACATTGGCTACACCAATGCGCCGTCCCTTTTTCAAAGAGTGGTTGCGAAATGTCTCAATGAGACTGTTGAAGTTGACATATACAAAAGGAACAGGGACCTTCTCTACAACCATTTGCTGGAGCTGGGATTCGAATGCGCAATCCCGGACGGGGCTTTCTACCTCTTTGCAAAGGCACTGATAGACGACGACAATGAATTCGTGCAGGCTGCCAAGGAGTTCAACATACTTATAGTTCCGGGTTCTGCATTCGGATGTCCCGGCTATTTCAGGGCTTCCTACTGCATTTCCTATGAAAAAATAAAAAAATCATTGGATGCATGGACAAAGCTTGCAGAAAAATTTAAGGCTTGATTGCATCGTTTGAAATACAATAAATAAAAATTCGATTGCACAATGTCAAAAGAGCCCTCAAGAGTTTTGTCTTAAGGGCTCTTTTTGCAAGTGCATTTGATTATACTTTGTTTAAGAATAATTAGGATAAGGGGTTAGAGATTGACGAATACCGCGAGCGGGTATAGAATAAAACAAAATCGCGACAGGGAGGCAAATACAATGAATGAAAATTTCAATACATCATGGTCGGGAAAAATGGCATTCGAAGCTCAAATCTCAGGACACAAGGTGACCATGGACGCTGATGCAAAAGTAGGGGGAGAGGACATGGGCCCAAGGCCTAAGCCACTTCTCATTGCGGCTCTTACAGGTTGTACGGGAATGGATGTTGTTTCGATATTAAGGAAAATGCAGGTTGAGGATAAAATAGAGTCTTTTCAAATAAAGACTGAAACTGAAATGACCGATGAACATCCCAAGACATATACCAAAATGCACCTTGTATATGAATTCAAGAGCAAGGGAGAGCCGCTTCCGTTGGCGAAAATTGAAAAAGCAGTCAAGCTTTCGCAGGAAAGATATTGCGGAGTCAGCGCACTCTTCGAAAAAGCCCTTGACCTTAGCTACGAAATACGAATATTGGATTGATTTGGCGTAAAATGAAACCCGGACAAACTCCGGGTTTTCTTCCGGTACATGGAGACGATTGCTTTACAGGAAAGGAGTTTGTATGAAACAATACAGTGCTTTTGACGTAATAGGGCCAGACATGATTGGGCCTTCAAGTTCCCATACCGCAGGAGCCAACCGTCTTGGGGCCATGGCAAGGAAAATTGCGCGCGGCGACATGTTAAAAACGACAATAAAACTGCATGGTTCCTTTGCCAAGACTTTTCGCGGACATGGTACCGACAGGGCCATTATTGCGGGACTTATAGGGATATCGGTTTCGGACGAGCGTCTAAAGGATGCCCTGAAGCTTGCAGATGCTTGGGGTTTTTCCTATGATTTTGTAAAAGAGGACCTTGGCAATGTCCATCCCAATACTGTTAAATTCATAATAGACCAGTCTGGTGGCAAAACAATAGAAGTAATGGGCGCGTCAATAGGCGGGGGAAACATAGAAATCATTGAAATAGACGGCTTGAAACTAAAACTTACAGGAGAGTACCCTACCCTTATCACCAGGCATAGCGATCACCCCGGTGTAATATCAAAGGTTACAGGGCTTTTGGCCGATCACGGTATAAATATTGCCCTCATGAGTGTTTATCGCCACAGAAAGGGAGAGGACGCCTTCATGGTAATTGAGACTGACGACAGCTTTGATGGAGAAATAGAAGAGACTCTCAGAAACAAGGTTGAAGGCGTAAGGGATGCCTATGCAATCATATTCACTGACGGGGAGGTCTAGCAATGGATTATGGATTCGCAAACGGAAAAGAACTGCTCGGTCTCTGCGATTGCAAAAGAGCGAGCATTGGAAAAATAATGCAGCTAAGAGAGATGGAACTTTCAGGCGCCTCGGTTGAATATGTGAGGAGTGAAATGAAAAACAAACTTGACATAATGAGAGATGCCGCGGAAAAGGGTTTGTCGAGCGAGATGAAATCGGTCGGAGGCCTCATAGGCGGAGAGGCCAGAAGATTGAATAAATGGAATGAAAAGGGTAAAAGCGTTTCAGGAACAAGCATTAACAAGGCCGTTGCCAGAGCCCTTTCAGTCATGGAGGTAAACGCATCAATGGGAAGGATAGTTGCGGCGCCTACTGCCGGCTCATGCGGTATAATTCCAGGTGTGATATTGACTGCCGGAGAAAGGCTTGGATCGAGCCGGGAAGAAATTGTTGACGGACTTTTTGCAGCTTCTGCAATAGGCCTTGTAGTTGTGCAGAACGCCACCGTTTCTGGAGCCGAGGGAGGTTGTCAGGCAGAGACCGGAACAGCCGCAGCCATGGCATCGGCAGCAGCGGTCCAGATGGCGGGAGGGAGTCCCGCCATGTCTCTCCACGCAGCGGCAATGGTCTTTAAGAACGTGCTCGGCCTTATATGCGACCCTATAGCGGGCCTGGTGGAAAGCCCATGCCAGAAAAGAAATGCCCTTGGAGTCGCAAACGCAATGGTTTCATCCGACATGGCTCTTGCCGGTATAGAGAGCATAATTCCCTTCGACGAAGTGGTTGAGGCCATGTACAGTGTGGGGAAAGCCCTCCCCATGGCCTTCAGGGAAACTGCCATGGGAGGCCTTGCAACAACACCCACGGGAATAAGGATATCGAAAGAAATTTATGAGAAATAGATGGAAGCAAATACAGATGGAAAAAATTGAGCAAATTAAAGCTCCCTGCAAGCCTAGTTTTAGGCTTGCAGGGAGCTTGTCGTTTTTTCGCAACAAAACGTTGGGTTTCTAAATGGAAGAGTGAAACATTTCAAATAGGAATAGGCAGTACATGCTTTACTAGCAAACTCTTTTGTTTATTTGTACAGAAAAAGCCTTCCCAGAAGCGGCGTTTTTACATCTATGGCTTGCTCCGGACACATCTCCTGGCAGCAGTAGCAGCGTATGCATTTTTTGTAGTCGTATAGAGGCGGATTGGACCGGTCGCCGTCCTTGAAACGCAGAGCCTTACCCTGGACAGGGCAAGCATCTACGCAGACTCCGCATCTTACGCAGTCCGACTCTTTTATATATGGTTTTCTCAAGGCAAGGCTTCTGAATACGGAAGCTACAGCAATGTTTTCAGCCTTTACAGGGCCTCTGTCTATATCGAAATCCTTCGACAAAAATTCCGCGGGGTCGTTTCCCAGGTATTCAATATCCTCAACCTTCCATTTCCCCAGTCCGTAAGATTCCCCGAAGGATACGGTCGGAATGAGAGAGGGGTCCAAGTTTACCATGCGGCAGAAAGTGGCATCGACTGCGACAGGATCTGCTGACATGATTATCACATTCATTTTTTTGGGCTTTCCCGACCGTGGGCCATTTCCCTCCATGGCAACGATTCCGTCCATAATATGCAGGCGGGGCTTGATCATCAAATTCAAGTCCACAAGCATTTTCGAAAAACTTATTGCATCCGGATACTTGGCGTGCATGGCGCCCTTGTTTATTCCGTGTACAAGTCCCAGCGAATTCTTGACAGCCCCGGTGATTCTGGTCAATTGGTGGGATTTCATCTTGCAAAGATTCAGGATAGCGTCTGTTTCGCGGACGGCTTTTGTAAGCTCGAATTGCTTTGTGAAATTTCCTTGGGGGAAATCCGCTGTTTCTCCGCCGCTGAAATTTGCAAATGGCAAATCGTATCTGTCGGCTACTTCCTTAAGCCCTGAATTTGCTGCAACCTTTTCCGGATTTCCGAATCCGGGGGAGTCTCCATACACCGCGTTAAAGTTACATTCCTCCATAAGCCTTGCCACAGCCTCGAATACAGCCGGATGAGTGGTTACGCATTTATCCGGGAGGCTTGAAGCCAAAAGGTTGGGCTTGAGGAGAATTTTTTCTGAAGGTTGGAAAAAAGATTCCAAACCTCCAAGCAAATGCAGCCCTTGCTTTATTTTTTCATAAACCGTCTCACGGTCATAATTTTCACATTTTAAAATTGCCACCTTAGACATTTGAAAGCTCCTTTCTCAATAGTTGCTTGTCTTAACGATTGATAATACTATAATAAGCGAAAAAAAGGAAATTGAACAGTATTCGTCGAAATATAAAAATATATAGCGTTAATTATTCAAAAGCATGTGAATTCTATTTTTAAAATGGGTACAAATATTATCATTTATATAAAAATGGAGGGAGGCTTTATTGTGAAGGTGAAAACACAGGCAAATGTTAAAGTGGCAGGAATCGAAAACCCAGTTGTTGTCGATATAACTTCAAAGGATAAACCTAAAATATCAAATGAAGTGATGAATGGCTGGCAGAGCATCTTGAATCTATTGGCGAAAGTGGCGGATGTTCCTGCGGCTCTCATAATGGAAATCAAGGAAGAAACTATGGAAGTGTTTCTATCCAGTGAAAGTGAAGGAAACCCATACGGCAGAAACGAAAGCGAGCATCTCAAAATGGGCCTTTATTGCGAAACGGTAATAGGTTTGAGCGAGGAACTTGAAGTGCCCTATGCATTGGCCGATTCGCTTTGGAAAGACAATCCCGATGTTAAGCTAAATATGGTTTCATACTTTGGATATCCCCTTCAATGGGGAAGTGGCGAATTTTTTGGTACTATATGTGTACTTGACCAAAAGAAGCGAGTCCATAATGAATTGATAAAACAGATAATGCTCGAATTCAAGAATATTGTTGAAAAAGATTTAAGGCTTTTGGATAAAAATGAGGTAATAGAAAAGATGAACAAAGAGTTGAAGGATATTTCACTTAGGGATAGCTTGACTGGGCTTTACAACCACAAGACCATACACGAGTTCCTTTTCGTTGAAATACAGAATGCCGTAAGATACGGTAAGAGTCTTACCGTGGCAATGGTCGACATTGACGATTTCAAAGAAATAAATGACCTGTACGGACACAAGACGGGAGATTTGGTGCTGTCTGATTTTGCCGAACTTATGAATGCTAGGCTCAGAGATTCCGACATTATAGGCCGTTATGGAGGAGATGAATTCCTCATAATATTTACCGATACCCAAATGGAAGATGCATACAGAATAATAAACCGTCTACGTAAAAACGCTGAAAAGTCGCAAGGGGAAGGAATAGGAATAACAATGAGTGCCGGGATTGCTTCCCTGGGACAAAAGTGCACAGCAGATGAACTTGTTGCGCGTGCAGATGAGGCTTTATACAAGGCAAAGCGAAGGGGCAAAAATATGATCGTTGACTACTGATAATCAAGGGCGGTGCGAAGGGTGAAATTAGGAGAATTAAAGGAATTGTTCGAAAGTGAAAGCGAAAAGGAATTTCTAAAAAAAACATACTCCGACGATTTGAAAATAATCCGTTTGACTTTATTTGTAAGCGTAGTTTTCTACGGCATATTTTCCATAGCGGATAAGTGGCAGGCGCCGGAGATGGCATCGTTTTTTTTATTAGTGCGCTTTTGCTTTGTAATACCTCTTTTTATTGCGACCATATCCTTGACATACTGGGACAATTTCCATAAAGTCCATCAGATGGCTTATCTTGTAAATTTCATTGCGGCAGGTGTTGGAGTAGTAATAATGATTCTGTCGGTGCCTGATAACTATCTGTACTACGGTTCATTGTTTTTCGTGCTCTATTGCGGATATTCTCTTATAAGGCTCAGATTTGCATACGCATCGATTGGAGGCTGGTTGATTTTTGCATTTTTTACAGTTGGACTTATGTTCAATTATAGAAATATAACGATTGAGACGTATTATTTTATAGGTATATTCTTGGGATTAAATTTGCTTGGAATGATAAGCAGCTATCACTTTGAATGTATAATCCGGACAAATTATTTGCAAAAGCGCAATATAGAGCATTACAACAAGAATCTTGAGGACCAGGTCAGAGAAAAAGTGGAGGAAATATCTCTGTCGCATGTGGGAACCATCTACGCACTGGCGCGCCTGGTCGAATCAAGGGACGAAGGCACGGGAAAACATATCGAAAGGACAGGACAGTATTGTCGTATTTTGGCGGAAAATCTGCCAAGACATTTTTATGAATCTGAATGGACTACTGCTGAAAAATTTGTCGACATAATAAAAGTGGCCAGTGCACTTCACGACATAGGCAAGGTTGCCGTTCCGGACTACATATTAAACAAGCCGGGCAAATTGACAAAGGCGGAATTTGAAATAATGAAAAAGCATTCGGATATAGGGTGCGAAACTCTCTTGGCGGTTCTTAGCGAATATCCAGACAATGACTTCGTAAGAATGGGCATAGAGATAACCCGCCACCACCATGAATGGTACAACGGCAAGGGTTACCCTGATGGCCTTTTCGGAAAAGAGATACCGCTTTCAGCCAGGATAATGGCGGTAGCGGATGCTTATGACGCACTCGTAAGCAAACGCCCTTATAAAATGGCTTATACCCATGAAAAGGCATATGCAATGATAGTGAATGAATCGGGAGAAAAGTTTGACCCGGACATAGTTAAGGTGTTTAGAGAAAATGAGTGGATATTTAAATCAATAGTGGGGAAATACCAATCAGAGTCGGGTATTGCGTGATCCTCACATAAATTTCTGTAACAGAATATTAATATAAAAAACAGAAATAGTATTAGTTAAATTTTGAACTATGTATTAAAATAGGGTTAAGTATGATTAACGTTTCCGGTTATTCATACCCCCTTTATAATCCCCCGGCGGTCTGACCAACCGACCGGGGATTGTTATAAGAAAAAAAGATGGCAATAATCAAAATAATATTAGAAAAATTGATACGATATGGTTGAATTGGGTATTATTAAAAAAAATAATTGAAAAGGCAAACCTGCCGAAAGGTGGGGACGCAAAGCTTGAAGTCTAAAGTGAAAACTACGACGGTTCGGCTGCCATGAAAATGG
>CAZXWC010000077.1:0-7587 GCA_964644525.1 uncultured Peptostreptococcaceae bacterium | reverse complement strand
GCTGTCCCATCCGCAGTCCGCCATCCTTATAGGTCCTTCATAAGCCTCTTCTGCAGTTTCAGTTTCAGTTTCGGTTTCTGTAGCACCCCCGCAAGCTGCAAACGACAATGCCATTATAAATATCAGTGCTAAAACCAATAGTCTTTTCAATAACTTTTCCCCCTTTTTTTATACAATCATTTTATAGATCACAAATAAATTTTTTCAAATCAAAACGCCTAGGGCAAAATGCCCAGGCGAAATCACTCAAATCATGAATTCTTTTGAAGCATAATTTCTCGCAACTTATAGATATTATACAGGTTGTTAGTTTTTTTGTCAAGTATACCCCTTGGGGGGATTTCAATAAAATGTGTCTGCTTGCTGTTTTTTCTGCCTGGGGGAAAATTTCTCAAACCACTTTTTTAAGCCTTTCATTCCTTAAATAATCAAACCTCAGTCCTTCTTTCAAAATCGGATATAAAGGATTTCAATCCCCCCGCTATCCATTTCGTAAAGCGACACGACATTCATCACATCCCCATTGTGACCTGTATCTTCAAAATTGAATGTGTCTACCATATTTATCGGCACTATGACCCTTGAATCAATATTCCTTTCCAAAAACCAGACCTTGAGTGTCATTGCAAACTGTTTTATGCATATATCAGTGCAAACTCCCACAAGCAGGTATGTCGAAATGCCTTTTCTGTTTTCTTCAAACCATTCCTTGAAGTCTTCGCATAAAAATCCATTGGTCGAATTCTTTTCCATAATAATCCCCGTCTTGGAGTATTGTTTCAGTTCTCTGACTATCTCAGCTTCCCCGCTGCCCTTTATGCAATGACTTGGATAATCCTCAAACTCGATGGAATCTTCTCCGTGAGAATCATTCATGAATACAATATTAGTGAGAGGCAAAGCTTCAAGCAATTCCGCTATAGGTTCTGCAAGCATTTCAATTCGCCGGTCAGAAAGGGACCCCTCTCTTGCAAAACCCTCCAACATATCAATTACAAAAACAGCCGTCTTTTCATTGTTCAAAGATGAAGCTTCAACTGCAGGTTTCACAAGAAGGCTGTTTTTCATTATTTCAAGAGCCTTCAATGTCTCTCCATCTTCCATGTTTCCCCTTAGCATATGCAATTCACTTCCTTAAATCCCAAGGTAAAATATTTTCAGAGATTGAGTCAAAACAAAACAGGCGGGAAAAAACCCGCCCGATTGTTGATGCGATTTTTTTCTACTCGTCAAAAGCCTCGCTTACTTTCCACTCTTTCCAGACATTTCCCACAAGCTCCGGATTCGGTTTCAAGACTTTTTTGCCCGGTTTCCAGCCTGAAGGCGTAGCTTCCGTACCTTTTGAAGCCCTGACCAATTGGAAAGCCTGAACTTGGCGAATGGTCTCGCTTACGTTTCTTCCTACTGGAGGTGTGAGCACCTCGAATCCCTGCACTATTCCATCGGGATCGATAAGGAACCTGCCTCTTGTTTCCACCCCGCCATCCTCGTCGTATATTCCATACAAATTTCCTATTTTGCCTCCGGCGTCAGACAACATCGGGAATGGTATGTCTTTTCCAACCATCTTGGACAATTCATTGTCATTCCACATTTTGTGTACAAATACGCTATCCACACTAACGGACAGGACCTCTACTCCGAGCTTTTGGAAGTCTTCAAATTTTTCGGCAACTGCCGAAACTTCGGTAGCTCAGACGAATGTAAAGTCTCCCGGGTAGAAACATAAGACAACCCACTTGCCCCTGTATTCGGATAAATCCACGGTAACGAATTTGCCTTGATAGTAAGCCGGCGCTGTAAAATCAGGTGCAGGTTTTCCAACTTTTATCATGCGCATCTCCTCCTCTTTATTTTGTGTTTCAACAGCTACAACTTCTTCTTTTGCTGCAGGCATCTTTAATTCGGGCCTCTGGCATCCCGCCTTGAATTCCTTGGGCATCTGTCCACCTCCTTTTCGTGGCAACTTCGATTTTCTATCCTAAATAGCCACTATGTCATAACTACCCTTTTTTTGTAAAACGAAAACATTTATATGGTGTCCTTTGCTTGCTCAGGCAAAAATTACTTCGATTGACATGTCTGCCACAAATGAAATGGTACTGTAAATGGAGCAATGTTTCGCAGCCAATTTAGCAGCCTTTTCCATTCCGGGCTTGTCCTTTTCATCAGCGCCAAGTATTGTCAGTTTGACCCTCACCCACTTGAGAGTAGTCGGAATCGCCGTCCTTTTTTCCCATTCAATATGGAACTGGGCTTTGTCAAAATGCCCTTTTTTCTTTTCGACGACATCTAGGAATGTGGAGTATAGGCAGCCTGCAAGAGCACCCATCAGCATGTCGTAAGGAGCAACCGTTCCCGGCTCAAGTCCAATTGCCAATTCACCTTCGGGAAAGACAAGCCTGCCTTCGAATTTATTTTCAAAATAAACATCCGTTTTATTCATGATTTCTTTCATCCTCCTCTCGTTATATGTTTTCGCCTTTCCAAAACTTCAGCCAATTGTTCCTCCGGTTTTCGGCTGGTTATGAGCATTCCCCGAACAACTTCGAAAGCTTGAGTTCGGCATAAAACCTGATTGAGCCTTCAATTGTGCCTTCATCTTTTCCTTCCTTTGATTCCATTTTGATTCCTCCATTAGCATATATACCAAAATGGCATGAATAAAAACATTCTCGCCAAATTTTAATAAAACAAAAGTCTAAAAAGAACATAACAGGGTATCCATATTATTAATATCGATAGGAGGCTCGTCATGAAATACATACCGAATGCATTGACAATATTCCGTATAGCCCTTGCCCCGGTCTTCATATATGTCTATTTTTCAAGAATCCCAAACAATCACCTAATGGCATTGTCGGTTTTCCTCCTTGCCTCGCTTACGGATGTCCTTGACGGCTATTTGGCAAGAAAATTCAATGTGGTCTCCAAGATTGGAATAGCCTTGGATCCCTTGGCCGACAAGCTTATGCTTGTCGCCGTTCTGGGCTCATTCCATTCGGACAATCTCATTCCGGCAATAATATTCTTTTTCATGCTCTCAATAGAGTCGACATTGATAGCGGCAGGCGCAATGATATATTTCAAGGAAGATTTATCAGTCATCCCGTCAAACCGCAGCGGAAAGAACGCAACCCTTTCCTTTACATTGGCAATAATTCTTGTTTTCTTTTTCCCGGATTCAATCATCAGCTTTTCCATGGTGGTATTTGCAACAATGCTCAAAACAATCGCCTTCATCGGCTATATGAAGGAAATACTCCGAAGCCAAAATGCCTGATTAGTCTTGATCTATCCTTAATATTCCAACCATGAGACCTGCAGCTTTTAGTCCCTTGGATAATTGCATCTGCCTTTGAAATGTCACTCTATTATTTTAGGATTAAAGTCGCGCATATAAAAAAGAAGCCGTTACGGCTTCTTTTTTATATGCGCAATTCTATATTTTCGCAACAACCCTGCACGGCAAGCCTGTCATCCCCGAGTATTTGACAGGATAAGTATTAGCAACGAATTCCCCGCATGGCCTCCCTTTCAGAATCGAATCGAGGTTACAAAGGTTCTCCACAATGAATATTCCCCTGTCGGCGCAGTACTGGTCTTTCGGCGTGTGTTCCTTGCCTCTCCGCACACCCGCAAAATCGATTCCAATTATAGAAATCCCTTTCTCAACGAGAGCCTCTATCAATGAATAGGACAATTGGGGATGCTCTGAAAAGTATTCCATCCCGCCATAGCCCAACTTGTCTACAAACCCGGTACAAAAGGCGACGAACATTCCATTTTCAACCATGCCCAAATCTATGTCGCTTTCACAAATTTCCCTATCCATAGCTTCTATCACATCGAAAACTATTCCATCGCGCTCCAAATAATCCAACGGAAACTCTTTGTCCATAACATCGAAATGTGTTCCAATATGCCCTGCCAATGCCTTATTTGAATTCCCTTGGGCTTTTTCAACCATCTCCGGAGTAACTTTCAGCGTCAGATCTATAAACATCGCCATCCACCAATCCTTTTCCATTCTGCTTGAATTTCTTCAATATTCCATTTTAAATCGGGACTTGCCTTATAAAAGCTTCAGTGCCATAAGAAGTCCCATAGTAATTATCAGTAATCCCGCCACCTTGTGCGATACATACACCTTATCCTTCCACATAATCCTCGAACGGGCGACCAAGAGCTGATATATTCGAAGCTCGCTTTTAAGCGTCGCGCAAATAAACAGAAAAAGCCCTATTGCAACCATTAACGCTCCCCAAAACAAATGCATGTCGATTCTCCTTTCAATTCCGGCAAACAGAAAAAAACAAACTGCCTCCCCGGGAAATCAATCAAATTATAGATTCGAATAGTATTCCAATATCTTTCCGTAAACAAGCTCGTGCCCGTCCCTGTTGGGATGAACGCCGTCAGGCAGAAACAGTTCGGACCTAATACGCCCGTTCCCGTCCCTGAAAAAATCCCTGAAGTCAATGAAGTCGGCTTGGTCATACTCAAGAAACATCTTGAGCTCATCGCAGTACTCGCCAATTCTTTTGCTGAAAGCGGGACCGTCGTCTACATAATCGAACCTTGTAAGTGTTGACAGCTTATAGTCAAAAGGTATGGGGATTCCTATGGTGTAGGGGATATCCATATGTCTCAATTGCCTCATCATTGCCTTTATGTTGGAGATTATATGGTTGGTGGAAAGTCCGAATTCCACATCGTTGGTCCCCCCCATTATGAATACATGCGTATAATCATCTCCCGAGAGAGCAAGCGGCAGCCTGGCAAGCATTCCGGCAGTCATGTCCCCGCTTATTCCGGCATTCTTAACATCCCAGCCTTCTCTTTTTTTTAAATGATTGACCCAGCAATCATTCGGGTCTATATCATAGCCCTCCGTCAAACTGTCACCCAGACACAGCAACTTGAATTGTTTCATTTCTTTATCCCTCCCAAGTGTTTCCCTTCATATTTACATGAATATTTCCGGCGCTTTGTCCGGCATTTTCGACAGCTTCATTGAAAACTTTTCTATCATGGGGTCAGACAGTTCTCTGGCATTTTCGGGACATGATTTGACACATGCGCAGCATTTTATGCACTTTTCCCCGTCGCAAACCAATTTTTCATCAATCGCTCCGACCGGGCATGCCTCTATGCATGTTCCGCAACCCGTGCATCTTTCACTTGCCACAGACTGCATGAATGGCATTTTCGGCGCCATAGTCGTGGGTTTTTCCCCGGGCAAGTCGAGCGACTTCAAGCCATCCTTCCATACATTGTCTCTGTTGATTCTATCAACAACCATTTTACCGAATTTCCGTGCCAATTCCAAGTCGTCACCATTAGGTCTGTCCATTGCTATTGGCCATTTGTCGTTTGCATAGGAATGCTCTCCAATGAATCCCGCACCGGCAACAGGCACAAATCCCGATTTCTCCGCAATGTCCGCGAGTTCAATAAGCGCGTCTCCAAACTTGTTGTTTCCGTAAACCGCCACGCAAACCACTGGCTGACCGCTCCCCTTTATCCCTTTAAGCCTCTCTGATGCCGCAGTTGGAATCCTGCCACTGTAAACAGGCCCGGCCATAACAATAATATCGCCTGGGTCAGCCTCAAAACCGCCTATGTCACCATTTGTCATATCAACTTCAACAACTTCTGCAATAGCCGTTCCTTCCGCAATTGCCCTTACAACCTTCTGCGTAGTATGCGTCGGCGAAAAATACGACAAAACAACTCTCTTCATCAGCTTGTCCTCCCATTTCCATTTCATCGTCTATTTAACACTTATTACATATGAACTATATTCGCTCAGCTTGTCGAGTCCGGGGTCTTCGATAAAAAACTCCGTCCGTCCTCTGCCAATTTCATAGTGGCTGAGAGCAATTCCCATGTCAACCATTTGAATATCATAGGCAAGCCTGCCTTTGCCGTAATCAGGAGTCCTTTCAATATAGAAATGAACCCTGCCCTGCTCTGTGACCACGACTCTCCATGGCTGCTTGTTTGAAGCGCTCGGCGCCAGCCTTACCGATTCCAGAACATTCCTCATAACGCCTTTGGGAACGCTGTTTTTGAAGTCCCTGTAAAAAAACAGTTGGTCAAAATCAAGCCTGTCGTCTGATTTGGCGAACTTCCTGAAAGTCCTGTCGATAAGAGTCTTCCTTTTGGATGAATAACCTACGGGCGATATTATCGGTATGAATTCGTCCTCCCCAACCGGAACCTGGATATCGCCGCCTTTGAATGTTCCTCCAAGCCAGCATGTGCTTAGACCGATTGTTTCAAGATATAAGACCAATTTCTCGAAGACATAACCGAGGTCAAGCATTGCATCAGCCTTGTTTTCACAAACCGCAACCACGAAGGCCGGAGCGTTCTTCACAACTCCATAGGTCCCTATTCTTCCCGAGCCATTTTCAAAATTTTTCACTAGATGTATCTTGATTTTGCTGCCCATTATGCCCGTCAGATTTTCATCTTCTTCTATATAAGCCATAAGCTTATTTTCATCTTCGGCCGTCAATGGCTTCCCGTCATAGCTTCTTTCAGACCTTCGTGTCGTTATTGCTTTTTTCATATTCATCCCCTCTTTTCACCGTCAAATACCGACGACTAATTATATCATGCCCAATCATTATTTTGAATTCACTATCCGGCCTTGTATTTCCATCGTTTTAGAATATGCCTATTGCAATTGCAGCTTTAGTGTTATATTTAACATAAATGATGTATTGGAGGTTTATTATGAACAGGCGCCTGCATCCGGAAGTGTTTCAAAAGAAATTCTACAACAAAAATTATTTTGAGGGATGGTATTACAAGCTGGTTTCCGCCGATAGCAAGGACTCTGTCAGCTTTATTCCAGGCGTCAGCTACAACAAAAAAACCTCCCACTCTTTCATACAGTGCATCCACCTTCACGAAAAGAAAAAAATCATCTCATACAACATAGACTACCCGATCGAGGCATTTTACTGCCAAGATGAGCCATTCTCCATAGCCATCGACAAAAGCTCCTTCTCCTTGTCAGAGATTGACTTGAACATTAAATCGGAAACTCTTTCGGCAAATGGAAAAATCCGTATCGGACAGATTTCTCCAATAAAAAAATCGGCTCTTTGTCCGAATATAATGGGTTTTTTCAGTTATGTGCCTTTCATGGAATGCAATCATGGGGTTATAAGCATGAATCATTCATTGGAGGGTTCTCTTGAAATAAACGGCGAAAAAATAGATTTCTCGGGCGGCAAGGGCTATATTGAAAAAGATTGGGGCCGCTCATTTCCCGAAAAATACCTATGGATACAATCAAACCATTTTGAGAATTCCGATTCAAGTTTGTTCTGCTCTGTTGCGAAAATACCCTTTATCGGGTTTTCATTCACCGGATACATTTGCAATCTACAGCTTTACGGAAAAGAATACCGGTTTGCAACATATACAGGCTCAAAACTGTCGATTCTTGAATCCACAAACAGCAAGGTTTCGCTTGAATTCAAAAGCAAAACCCACTCCTTGAATCTAAAAGGGGAAACGACAAGATGATGGCTTATTTGAAAATCCTAAAAAAGGCATTACTTTCAA
>CAZXWC010000076.1:0-7768 GCA_964644525.1 uncultured Peptostreptococcaceae bacterium | reverse complement strand
ATTGAAAATGCGGCTGTAATCCCGCTTTTTTTAAGTTGCCCGCAATCCGCTGTAACTTCTCCCGCCAAGGCTACTAGGGGCATGTTCTTTGCTCTGCATCTGGATGCAATTCCCGATACGGCCTTGCCCATAAGGCTTTGGCCGTCGATTCTTCCTTCTCCTGTAATGACCAAATCGGCTTCCTCCAGCTTGGAGTCGAAATCTGCGGCTTGGAGAATCAAATCTATTCCGCTCTCGAGTTTTGCGTCGAAAAATGCCATCAGTCCATAACCAAGTCCGCCTGCCGCTCCTGCTCCGGGGATATCTTTAAGCTTTTTGCCTGTAGCCTTGGACACCACTGAGGAGAATTTTTCAAGATTATTATCCAATATTTCAACGATTTCCCGATCGGCCCCCTTTTGAGGACCATATATGGATGCTGCGCCAATTTCACCCAAAAGAGGATTGTTGACGTCGCAGGCAACCATTATTTGAGAATCCTTTATGCGAGAATCCATGTTAGCCAAGTCAATCCTTGCTATTTCTGCAAGTCCTTCTCCGGTAGGCCTTACCTCATCTCCATTTTCGTCAAGGAATAAAGCTCCAAGAGATAAAGCCATGCCTGTGCCTCCGTCGTTGCTTGCGCTTCCGCCTATTCCTATTATGAATTTCCGGCAGCCTCTTTCCAGTGCATCCAGTAGAAGCTCGCCCGTTCCCACTGTTGTTGTGTACAGAGGATTTTTTATTTTTGTAAGCGAAAGCCCCGAAGCCTGCGCCATTTCGATTACTGCTGTTCCATCCGGCAAAATCGCATAAAATGCTTCTACAGGCTCGAAATCAGGGCCTGTAACTGTGCATGAGATTTTTTCGCCTCCGGCGGCGGCAAGATATGCGTCAACCGTCCCCTCCCCTCCGTCAGCAAGAGGAATTTTGACGACACGCACACCCTTTTCCTTTGAGGCGGCTTTTTCAATCAAATCGCAGATTGCAATCGACTCCGCACTTCCCTTGAAAGAATCAGGCGCTGCTAAAATCACATATTCCTTCATCAAATGGCCTCCATATCAAAATTTATATTCCGGCAACCCCTGAAGTTCTGGCGGCTTCCATTACAGCTTCGGATACAGACTTCATGATTCTTTTGTCGAATGGTTTGGGCAAAATATTGTCTTCATTTATTTCAGAATCGTCTATTACCGATGCTATAGCTCTTGCCGCGGCTATTTTCATTGCTTCGTTTATATCCGAAGCCCGAACATCCAAAGTCCCCCTGAAAATAGCCGGGAAAGCCAAAACATTATTGACCTGATTCGGAAAATCGCTTCTTCCCGTTCCTATGACTCTAGCTCCAGCTTCTTTTGCGAGGTTGGGCATTATTTCCGGGACCGGGTTTGCCATGGCGAATACTATTGAATTTTCTTTCATTGATGAAATCATTTCTTTTGTGACGATGCCGGGAGCCGAAACTCCAATGAATATGTCCGAATCCTCCATTGCCTTTGCCAAGTCGCCTTTCATGCCGGAAAGATTTGTGATTTCGGCAATTTCTTTTTTCGCCCAGTTGAGGCGCTCATCGCCTTTGCATATTATTCCCTTGCTGTCGCACATGACAAGGTCTTTGAATCCAAAATCCAGGAGAAGCTTAGTGATTGCCGTTCCTGCAGCTCCCGCTCCATTTACGACAACCCTCATGTCCTTCTCATTTTTTCCGACTATTTTCAATGCATTTATTATTCCCGCCAACACAACAATGGCAGTGCCGTGCTGATCGTCATGGAATACCGGTATATTCATGCGCTCCTTGAGCTTTCTTTCGATTTCAAAGCATCTGGGCGCAGAAATGTCCTCCAAATTTATGCCTCCAAAAACCGGCTCGAGCAGCTCCACAGTCCTTACTATTTCGTCCACTTCATTGCTTCTTAAACATATCGGAAATGCATCAACACCCCCCAATTCCTTGAACAATACCGCTTTCCCCTCCATTACCGGCAAAGCTGCGTCTGCACCTATGTCTCCCAATCCAAGAACTGCCGACCCGTCCGTTACAACGGCAACCATGTTGCCCTTGCTGGTATATGTATAAATGGAATCCGGATTTTCATGTATCTTTCTGCAAGGTTCAGCAACGCCCGGCGTATAAGCCGTTGAAAGGGCGTCCTTGTCCTCTACCTTGACTTTCGAAAGCACCGTGATCTTTCCTTTGTGCTTTTCGTGCATTTCAATGGCCATCTTGTTGTAGTCTTTCATTCTTTATCCTCCTGTTGTCTTTTGTATTTTTCTCTTTCGGTATCGTATATATTGCCGCCGTATGAATCGATAGCTACAATAGCGGGGAAGCCTTCCACTCTGAGTCTTCTTACGGCTTCAGTCCCCAAATCTCCATAAGCTATGACTTCTGATTCCTTGATCGAATCCGCAATAAGCGCTCCGGCTCCTCCAATTGCTGCAAAATAAACAGCTCCAAGCCTAATCATAGAATCTATAACTTTTTTAGATCGCATTCCCTTTCCTATCATTCCCCTCAAACCGGCTTTAAGAAGCGGAATTGTCAGATCATCCATTCTATAGCTTGTTGTCGGACCAGCAGAACCTATCACAGCACCAGGCTTAGCCGGAGCAGGACCGACATAGTAAATAATTGAATTCTTTAATTCGAAGGGCATTTCATGTCCTTTTTCAAGGGCTTCCATCATCCTTTTATGCGCAGAGTCCCTTCCCGTGTATATTATTCCTGTTATCTCAACCATGTCTCCCGCTTTAAGCTCCTTGACTTTTTCATAAGTCAAAGGCATCTCGATTTTTTTTATGGAATGCATAAATTCCTCCTTAGAGTATTCTTTCCTCATGGCGCGTCGCATGGCAATTTATGGCAACAGCCGCAGGCAAACCGGCAATATGGGTGGGATATGTTTCCACCTTGACTGCAATAGCCGTAGTTCTTCCGCCAAGTCCCTGGGGGCCTATTCCCAAATCGTTTATTTTCATCAAAAGCCGTTTTTCCATTTCCTCCAGCGAGGAATCCGGATTGCAATCGTCCACGCTTCTCAAAAGGGCTCTTTTGGCCATCTCCGCAACTTTTTCAAATGTCCCGCCTATTCCAACTCCCACGAATATGGGAGGACATGGATTGGGACCCGCTTCCGAAACCGCCCGAAGCACAAAATCCTCAACGCCTTCCATTCCATCCGAGGGTTTAAGCATTTTAATCCTGCTCATGTTTTCGCTTCCAAATCCCTTCGGAGCAACCACAATCTTAACCCTGTCCCCCGGGACTATTTTAATATGAACCACTGCAGGTGTGTTGTCTCCGGTGTTGTCTCTAAGAATGGGGTCCCTTACAATAGATTTCCTCAGATAACCCTCTTTGTAGCCTTTCCTTACGCCTTCGTTTACTGCCTCTTCGAAATCTCCTCCCGTCAAAAATACTTCCTGCCCAAGTTCTATGAAAAGTGTCGCCATTCCGGTGTCCTGGCAAATCGGCACTCTGTTTTCCTTTGCCAAATCGGCATTCTTGATTATGTTTTCAAGAATGTCTCTGCCTATTTCAGACTCCTCGGTGTTTTTCGATTCAGAAAGCTTTTTATAAACATCTTCCGGAAGATTGTAATTTGAACTTATGCACATTTCCCTTACTGCATTCTCTATTTCCTTCACATGAAGTTCTCTCATCTGAGCATTCCTTTCGCCGCTCTAAAAAAAACAGAAAAGCGCTTGGGCTTTTCTGTTCAGGCGGCCTTTTTATGTTATAAATATACACTAAAAGCCTATATAATTCAACTTTGGAGCGCTCTATTTATTTTCAAAAATATGCTCGTATTCTCCATATCCTTCCTCTGACAATTTATCCTTTGGGATGAATCTGAGCGATGCCGAATTCATGCAGTACCTGAGTCCTGTAGGCTCGGGCCCGTCTGTAAAGACATGCCCCAGGTGTGAATCGGCATTCCTGCTCCTTATTTCAATCCTTTTGCCAAAAAGCTTTGTGTCGATTTTTTCAACAATGTTGCCCTCTTCCAAAGGCTTGGTAAAACTTGGCCATCCGGTACCGGACTTGTACTTGTCCCTTGAGCTGAAAAGCGGTTCGCCCGATACGATATCCACATATATGCCTTCCTCTCTGTTGTTCCAATACTTGTTGTTGAATGGAGGCTCGGTAGCCTCTTTCTGAGTGACTCCGTATTCAAGTTCCGTAAGCTCTTTAAGTCTTTCAGTCTTGTCGAATTCAGCATTCCATGTTTTGCCCATAGTGTCTCCCTTCCTTTCTTGCGTCGAAAATACGCCGTTTGATTGTCCGATGTCCGAATTTGAACTGCAGCATTCGGAATCCGCCTCTTTCTTGCTGTAATAATCCTGATGGTACTCCTCTGCATAGTAGAATGTTTCCAATGGCAGCACCTTAACCGCAATCGGCTCTTCGAATCTTTCCGACAGCTCCAGTTTCTCCAATGCGAATTCAGCAAGATCCTTTTCTTCTTCGCTTGCATAAAATATCGCCGGAGAATATTGCTGGCCCATATCCGGAAATTGCCCGCCCCCGCTTGTTGGATTTATAGCCTGCAGATAGGATTCCAAAAGCATGGAATAACTTATTTCATCCGAATTGTAAAAAACTTTTACAGCCTCGTAATGACCGGTTTTTCCTGACGAAACATCTTTGTATGTGGGATTCTCCGTATTACCGCCGGTATAACCCGAAGCAGCCTCTGCAACGCCTTCAAGCTCTTCAAAGATCGATTCGATCCGCCAGAAGCAGCCTCCTGCAAAAACCGCCTTGTCATATTCTTGGTAGTTACTGAAATCCGGAAATTCATCATTGTATTCCATCGCGCCTTTCCTTGCCGACATCGATATCAGTGCGCCGGCTATTATAATCAAGGAAATTACCGTTATGATAAATCGTTTCATTGTCATCACATCCTTATTTTCTTATATACCCACAATCATCAATTTATACCCCCCACGAGTATAAATATATGCAGAAAGAGACGCCCAATAGACAGGCGTCTCTTTTCTTAATCCGTTCCCGATTTTTTAAAGGAGAAAACCGAAAGCGAGTATCTTCACTTCCTGCTTTCATTTTAACCCATGCGTGGAAACAAGTCTTAAATAAAGGGTTACATAATAATTAAAAATTTGTAATTTTTACTACAAGACCGCTTCCTTGAATCTTGTTACGGTTTCAAAATAATAGTCCGATTCCTTTTTCATGAAATTGCGTATTTGCGAAATCTCATACGCCCAGCCTGCGGCGGCAAAATCGACCCCGGCTTTTCTTGCCATTTGCAAGCCCGGCTTCAAATCGTCAACCATGAGAAGTTGTGACGGCTTAAGATTAAAGGCTTTCATTATTTCATCGAGCGGATATGAATCCGGTTTCCTCTTTTGGGGATTGCTGTCCCATCCGAAAACCATATCGGGGTCTGGCGCTCCATGAAAATTGTAATCCCTTAAAATGCGCTCTTTTTCAGAATGGGAAACAACAGTCAAAATGCCCCCCGCCTTCTTGAATTCCCATAGCACTTCAATTAATCCATCGAAAAAATCCGGAATTCTTTTTTCTGTATGCTTTCTCCATATTCCGTATTGGGTCTGCAGCTCATCTTCGGTCAGCTTAAGTATTTCTGTGCAAAAGGGTCCGAAACCGGGTTCGAAACACTTCAATATAAACCCCTCCAAGCTACAAAGAGGCATATCTTTTCTGAGTATTCCCATTGACTCGACAAAAGAAGGATAATGAACCCGCGGTGTACTGTCTACAGCCGTATCGTCATGGTCAAGAACAAGACATTTATAACGCATTTGATCACCTTTCCCATAAATTTATATTTTTTAAATTCCGCTACATTTTTTCCATTCGTTGGTGGAGCTTTTCAATTTCCGCATCCGGCGTCACCAAATCAATAATCCATGCCATAATGATTATGCCCGGAATATTTACAAGAAGCCTTGTAATAGCAAATGGCGCTCCCATTGAAGATATTTCAAACAAGAGCATGGGTATTTTTGTAGTCGACCATGCCCCTATAAAAATCATTATGTTTGAGAATTTAACACCTTTTTTCATGAATACGGCAGCAACCGGAAAAGCTCCGTAAAGGGGCCCTACTGTCGCCGAACCAAAAAAGAAAGCCAGAAGAATTCCTTTTGCTCCTGATTCTTTGCCCATAAGCTTTATCATGGTTTCCTTGGAAATCCAAACATCAAGCAAACCCAACAGTATAAAAATGGGAGGTATTATCGACAGCATTTCTTTCAGTGCAAATCCGGATATTTTTATGGCTTCGATTCCTTTCCCCGCATCCCATGCAAATAAGAGTCCCAAAAGGATTCCCGAGATGAGGGCGCCCTTGAATTTCTTGATCAGAACCATAGGCCGTCAACCACCCTTCCAATTACATAAGCCACCAGGAATGAAAAAATAAAACCCATCAGATTCCTTATAAGCGTAATGCGCTTTCCAAAATATTCGGCTTCCATTTGAGCTGTGACAACCCCAACCATCATAAGGGATGATATAAAGGCCCCTATCTGCATGTATCCGGCCCCATTGTCTATAAGTACCGAAGCTGTGGGAAAAGCTATGAAGCCTGGAATAAGAGTTATCGCGCCCACTGTCGCAGACAATACCACTCCTATCCAACCTGATTGGTCACCTATTACCATGGTTATCAAATCGGCATCAAAAACAGCAAGAAGCACTCCAACCAATATCAATATCCCAAGCAAAGCGGGAAATATCTTACTGAATGACTTCCACGCCTTCTTCAATGCTTTTTTTGTTTTTTCCCTGCTTTTATGAAAAGAAAGAGCCAAAAGCACTGCGGACACTCCATACAAATAAATGATTCTCATATAATCCTCCGAAACGTTTCTTACATAATAATATAAAACAAGCGAAACCGCCACCGATTCCGCTTATATTGATTTCTATTTTCTTACTCTCGCGACAATACCCCCATTGGCGGAAAGCAATTCGGCTATACTGATTTTTACAAGAGAATTGGGAGATCCCCCTCCTGTGTATACGAAGTCCTTTTCCATAACTCTTTCATCAACTATAAAAACAGCCTCGTAGCCGAATGAAGGCACTCCTCCAACGGGATACCCGGTTTTTTCAAGAATATTTTCAGGCCGTGCTGTCTTCGGCCTTTCAATGCCCAAAGCTTTTGCAACCCTTTTCGATCCAACTCTATCTTCGCCTTTCACTATAGCAACAATTATGTTGCCTTCGGAATCGGACATGCAGATATTTTTCACGAAATCTTCAGGATTGGCCCCTGCCGTCTCCGCCGCTTCTTCAACACTATGGCAGGATTTTTCAAACACCAAATGTTGGCAGTCCACCTTGTTTTCCACTATATGCATCTTTAGCTTTTCCTCATATTTATTCATTGCTGTTCTCCCCTTACAACTTTATTTATCACTCCGCCTCCCAAGACTTCTCCATCCCTGTAAAAAACTGCCCATTGGCCCGGAGCCGGCGCCCTCTCTGGCTTATCGAAAACCACCCTTGCCTCTTTCCCTCTTCCAGGGAATATGCTTGCTTGGAGAAACCATCCCCATTGGCAAACCCTGACCTTTGCCTTTATCGGCAGCTGCAATTCATCAAAGGGTATGAAATTCACTTTGCCAACACGGATTTCTCTTGCATAAGTTTCCGAATCGTCTCCCAGAACTACTCGGTTATTTTGAGAATCTATTGAAACGACATAGTAACGGCGGTCAAAAGAATGACCAAGCCCCTTCCTTTGACCGATTGTGTAACGCGATATGCCTTTATGCAATCCAA
>CAZXWC010000075.1:0-7991 GCA_964644525.1 uncultured Peptostreptococcaceae bacterium | reverse complement strand
CTTTCAGTCCCTTTCTGGGATCTTCCAATTCTGTATATGATTCAACAGCTTTTCCTGTCCTTAGAACTTCTTCAACTTTGCATAAAGTACATGGTTTGTCTCTTTGCATAAATGCAGAATAGCATTTTTTACCTCTTGTTTCTTCCACTGTTTCATGGGGTGTTTTTTCCAAACGCATGTCGGCATTGTTTGTTTCCAGAATATTGTATTCCTTGTCTATCACATTTAAAATTCCCGGCATATTTGATACTATAGAATCAAAAATCTCTTCCTTCCGCATAAGTTCTTTTTCATAGCGTTTCTCTTCACTTATGTCCCTAAGTACAACGACAATTCCTCTTATCAATGGATCCTCAATATAATTTGTTGCTTTACCCTCCAGCCATCTCCATTTATTGTCCCCAAACAGATATCTGCTTCGGGCAACTCTTATCTCTCCCGGCGATTTAACAAGTTGTTTTATTGCATCAACTATATTTTCTTTGTCGTCAGGATGAATATCATCAAATGCGCACTTTCCTATTCTCTTTTTACTGCCGTCTCCAAGCAAATTTCTTGCAGTCATATTCTCATACAGTATTATGCCTTTCTCAGAAATAATTGAAATTATATCGGTAGATTCATTGATAAGTGTGTTTATATGATTTTCTTTGACTTTTTTCCCAAAGAGAATATACAGTCCAAGGCCTTTATCGGTTGAATATGTTGAAAGTTTGCAATTTAAAACCGTGCTCCCATTTTTATTGCTCTTGCATAGATATTCAAATTCAGAATTCAAGATTTGCTTTTGTCCATGATGCAAAATATCATTTACATATTCTCTCCTGAGCGAATTGATTTGATCAAGGCATTTACATTTTTTTGCAAAAGGTGTGTTCCAAAGCATTTTGCCTTCCACATCTTCTACCTTTATCCCTGTAATATTTTCAGCCTGCCTGTTCCATAATACAACCCTTCCAGCTTCATCCGTCATTGCAGCTCCATCACTTATTCTATTGATCAAATCAAACAATTCTCTTTTATCTGTCATGAATTTACCCATATCCTATCTCCTTTAAAATAACTTATTCAGCTGAATTGCTATCTTTGCAACGAATATCAGTTGGGTGAATTTTAAATATTCAAAATTTTTATTGTTTTTATTTTAATTCAACAAGTTGCATTTATCAACAGTAAATAATTGCCATCTTTTTTGAAAACTGTTCCAATTTGCTAAGCAGGTTTCTCCGTAATCAAAATTCCATTGCTGTTTAATATATGCCATTTATGTTTACCCGTCTATTTTCTTACTTTTTTTAATCTGCAGCTGAGACTCTGTTCCTTCCGTTTTCTTTTGCTTTGTATAGGCCCAAATCCGCTCGTTTAATTAAGTCATCAAGGCTATCTTTTTCGTCATACAATGCAATCCCGAAACTTGCTGTTATGTTTTTCCCTATTTCTTCAAAGTGTCTTTCACAAACTTTTTTCCTTATCTTTTCTGCAATAATATAAAGTTCTTCAATGTTGCCGCATGAAGCCAGAATGCAAAACTCTTCTCCTCCTACTCTGGCAACAATATCTTCTCCCCTTATATTATCACTCAAAACATTTGCAAAACCTTTTAATACTATGTCCCCCATGTCGTGACCATAAGTATCATTGACCTTTTTAAACAAATCAATATCTCCCAAGATTACGCCAAAGCTCAAATTTCTTCTTTCTGCAAGCGATATCCTCTCTTCAAGCCTTTCATAGAAGGCCCTCCTGTTTAAAATATTTGTCAAAAAATCTGTATTGAGCAACCTTGTGATTTCAGCATTGGCTCTTTTTAATTCGTTATTTTTTTTTGCCAACTCCCTGGTCATGCCCGATAAATCAATATTGAGTTTTGACAGCTTTTTAATAACTTCCTCTTCATTTATGATATAATTCTCAAAACCTACAAGACAATAATTATTATCTTTAATAAATATGCAAGAATAATAAATTTCAGAGCCTTTTTTGCTTGTAAAGCTACAGCTTTTCTTCTCTAAAATATAATCTCTTCTTATAAAAATATCGTTATTTTCAAATTTGAAATAATCATTTATGTTTTCTCCGATCATGTTTTTTTCAATATTAAAATTTTCATTAAATTTTTCATTGCAAAAAACAACCTTTTCTTCTTCGTCAATAATTATAACCGGCAAATTCATTTCCTTTTTCACATAGGTTAACAATAGCTTATCTTTCAGCATTTGCTTTTCTCCACCATTCTCTGCTTACTTTTATTGTGTCGTCAATATCCCGGCCGATAGCATCTGCCCCAATGTCCAGTTCTATGCTTCCAAATTTAAATGCCAACCCGCCCAAAAAAACTTTTGTGTCTTTTATCTCTTCATCAGCTCTTATCTTTTCAATTAAATCCCTTACATTGTCCAGATTAAAGGTCATAGCCACCGAAATTCCTACAAATACCGGTTTTTCTTCTTTTATGCAATTAATCATTTCGTCATTCGGTATATTTGCTCCTATATATTTGACATCCCAACCATCCAACTCAAGCATGTCTGAGACAACTCTTGCTCCAACCTCATGATACTCATTTGATGCAGCCGACACTATGGCTTTCCCTTTATTGTAATCAATAAGAATAAAATCTATATATACAGTTGCCATAACTCTCATTACAATAGATGTCGCCAAATGCTCTTGTGCCACTGTTATCCTGCCATCCTGCCACATATCCCCTATTTCATACATCGAGTATGTAATTACCTTTAAATAGAATTCTTCCAAAGACTCCCTGTCATGAACAATTTCTTTGGTGAATTTAACTGCTTCAGCAAATTTTGCATCAAGCAATATCCTGGTGAATTCTTTTTTCAGATCCAACCAATTATCATCAAATGGATACTCTCCATATATTTTTCTTTTTTTACCCTTCTCCGTTCTTTTAACTTCATCAATTATATACTCATAAACCTTTATTATATCGCTTGAATAATTTGGCTCAATCTGCTTGTTGATAATATCTATTAAATTATTAAGAAGAAAGAGAAAATATTCCGGTTTGAAGCCTCTTGCTGAATAACTTTCTACGGCCCAAGTCAAAGTTCTTTCTAGCATTTCAAAATCATTCAATTTAAGTACATTCGCAATAAATTTTGCATGGTTTTCATGATTGTCGAACATCACACTTATTGGATTTTCCCCTATTAAAGCAAATTCATCATTTAATTTGATCATTCTGTCATTTATTTCCTCAATCATATTGGGAATATTTCTTTCATACTCAATTGCCGCTGCAAAGCTGACTTTGTTCAACTTGTCAATTGTCAACATATTTTTTCTCCTCTCATATCAATGCTTTGAATCACTGGGGAATCACTGGGGACAGTTCTTTTTGATTGGTCTTATTTGCCTCCCTTGCTAACATCTCTAACGGTATTGTAATTAATTTTAAGCAAGCGGGCTATGGCTCTGTAAGACATACCACTTTTATCTACCAATTCCAAAATCAACTCATTCATTAAAATCTTGTGGCTCCTAATTTGATGGACTTCACTTAATCCATATTTATTACAGCATTCGCTTATTATATGCTGCACTTTTTCTTCCCGGTGCTTTTGCCTGTCTTCCTTTATCTCCAGATACTCATTATCGTCTTTTATATCGTGGAATTCGGCAAACTCTTTTATATCATTTTTGAAAAAGCCCATAATAAGCTGCATCTGTCCTTTTCCACCGAAAAAATATTCTTCTAAATAAGTTCCGTAGCTGCTCCACTTGTAATCTTTCAATTTTTCTACAATTCCTGCTTTTACAGGGTTGTTGTGTACATATCGTATTACTTGCAAAAGATATTCGTCGGATTCAATTGCCTGGCTCTTAAACCTGTCCTGGAACACATGTCCGCTTGTATTCTCTTTCAAATTATATCTCATTGCAAATTTAATATTCAATTTCTTCATTGCAAGCGACAATTGATCAAGCTCTGCCTTTACAACTAAATGAACATGATTGTCCATTATGCACCACGCCACCAATTCAAGCATCCCATCGGTTTCGTAACCTTTGAGAATTTTCAGAATTTCATGTTTGTATACTTCCTTCTTGAATATACAACTCTCCTTGTTCCCTCTCATTACCACATGGTAATACCCTGTCGAACTCTCCTGCCTTCTCGTTCTTGGCATATAACCACCTCATGCTTATAATACCCAAGAATTGAAGTTGCAATCAAAAAGAACCGTCCCCAATGATTACTTGTCGTATTTGCTGTTGCGGAAATAAAGCCAGATTTCCACAGTCACAAGGATTAAATTGATCATATAGGCGATCAGTACATAGGATCCCCTGTCGAACATAACTTTATTTACTATTCCCGCAATATATCCAACCCAAATGAACATAATGAACATAATGCTTTTTCCCTTTGCTGTTCTGGCCCTGTATGACTTATGAATGGACCAAGGCCAGGAAAGACCAAAACAAAAGAGCATTACCGTTTCAAGCAAGTGCGACATGACAAGCCTCCTCTTTCCGATTCCACATATTCCGATTATTTATACAGGCCTCTTTAAAAATATCATTTGCCGATATGTCATTTTGGGGCAGCATCACATTATTCACCTTGTTGTCCTTTTTCATTACAATATCATATACAAGTGAAAACCTGTCCCAAATATTTGCTTCATTCCTCAAATTTAACCTCCACTATATTAGTGATTAATAAAACATAATGCCGCCGCTCTCCCATTGTTGTTTTTCTTTATTATACAAAATATACACAGTCGACGACTGCTTTCTCTTCATCTCTCTCAAATTCAATTATTGAAATCCCGCTACCACAAAATATCATGCCCGACAATCCAATTATAGTTCAAATATTGCCATTTCAGGTGATTTACTGCGAAAAAAAAAGAGAAATCATTCAATTTCTCTTATAGGCAGAATCAGTATTTTAAATTGGAGTTCGGTTATTTTCAGTTTGAAAAGAGTATCAATTTTTCTATAAGGTCCAAAACAGTCACATTATTCGTCATTATTGCTTATCCGGAAAACTGATCATGCATAAGAAAACTGTCAATCTAAATTTATATAAACAGCTGTTGCATCGTCATGTCTTCGCAATCGTCTATAGGTTTCGATTTTGGGGTCGCTTTCCTCAATCTTCCTGATCATTTCAAGTATTGATTTCATGCCATCATTTTTGCCTTTTGCGAGCAACTCTTCGACTGATAGTTGCTTGTACTTGTTGCATATTGAAGAAAAACCGTCACTCATCATCAATATTTCTTTTACTTGATCCAGGCGATGCTCTTTAAATATTCCGTTTTGTATTGCATTAACATCATGTTCAAGTATGTAATAGCCATCTTCAGAATTCATCTTTGCCCTATTTTCCCTTAGAAGCTCAAGTTCTTCCCCGGTATAGCCTTGGAAGGCGCATTCATTTTCCCTGTTTGGATTATTGAAAATCATGTCAATTACTTTATTGTCCAAAGCCTCCACTCTGCCATCGACCAATTTAATTATCTCTTTTTCTGTTTTAAGATTGATCTCAACATCTCCCAAAACAAAGCTTTCCAATTTTTCATTATTGACTCTAACTATTGCTATACCTGCTGAGGCCCTGTCCAGCTTGTTCAGTTCCTCGATGTTTACAAATTTGGAGAACTCCTTATTAAGCTGAGACACACCTTCCTCCAATATGGTTTTTATGCTTTTTTCCAGTTGGTCCAAATGCTTTTTCAAATAGCTTTGCCACCACTTGACCATCCACACGACATCGTTGAATCCGTCTGTGAAATTACTTTTGTTAAGAGACAAGGCCCCATCCATTACCCAGTAAGCATTTTCTGTGTTGCCGTAAATATCTTCATTATGCATTTTATATGTATTTGTTATCGAATCGATTGTTTTCTTCATTTGAGCTCCGTTATTTTTAATCAAAATGCTGTCAGCTGCATTTTATCCATGCAATATATGATTCTCCATATAGAAGTCCCTGTAAGCAATCTGCTTTTTAAGCACAGTTCTCATTATAATTAAAACTTCGACTTATACAATCGATATAGTATTATTCAATCGTTGACAGACACGCATCGAATATTGCTATGCCGCAAGCCCGACCAACTATCAGCTTTTGGGTAAGCCAACAAAAAAATCCCTGCAAACCATTTAGGTCTGCAGGGATTTGCTATCGGCTTTAAAGGATAAAAACCATTATTTCAAGCCAAGCCTTTTAAACATATCTCAAAACAAATCAATCATAAATCCAATTCCAACATGATAGGAGTATGGTCTTGCCTTTCGCCGGAGTCAATAATCTCGGACTTGACAACCTTGTCGGCCAACCTGTCGCTGACCAGCCAGTAATCAATCCTCCAGCCGGAATTATTAATCTTGCTTGTTTTTACTCTTTGCGCCCACCAGGAATAAGCCCCTGCCACATCGCCGTTAATGTGTCGGAATGTATCTGTAAATCCCTTGCTTAGCAAATTCGAAAAGCCATGGCGCTCTTCATCTGTAAAACCTGCAGACCTGTGATTGTTTTGCGGATGCGCAAGGTCTATCTCTTTGTGGGCAACATTATAATCTCCTGTTGCCAAAACAGGCTTGGATGCATCTAGCTTTTGAAGATACTGGGCATACTTCTCATCCCATACTTGTCTTTCATTCAACCTCCTGAGACCATCTCCCGCATTAGGTGTATAAACCTGGGTAAGATAAAAATCTCCAAAATCCAAAGTGATTATCCGCCCTTCCAAGTCCATGGTGTCGGGCGACCCAATCTCAGGATAAGAAACCTTTGGAGAGTAGATGTCTTTATATAAGAACATGGTGCCCGCATATCCTTTTCTGGCCGGTTCCTGAGAGCTTCTCCAAGTATATAAGTAACCCTTAAAGTATTCCTCCAATCGCTCCATATGCTTCTTGCTTGGTCCCTTGGCCGGCAATTTTGTTTCCTGAAGTGCAATCACATCTGCATCCATGTCAATTATTGTGTCAATTACTTTTCTTGTGAGTACCGCCCTATTTGAATCACTTGTCAAGGCCGCGTTTAACGAATCAATGTTCCATGAAATTAATCTCATATTAATCCTCCCAAATTGTTTTGATTAAAATCTCTATTTTTTAGAATAAAAGCATTGTCGCAGTCTAGTAAAACCCATCTTTTACATGTTCAATATTCGTTGCTCTCGCCAAGTAGGCAAAAGCTTACTTATACTATATCAAAAATACACCACATAAATGAAGTGTCTTGCATTATAACTTTTTTTACAATAAGTTCAACCGCTTGATTATATCCCAACCTTTGTGTTGAATTACACATCAAACAAATGTACAATTAGTCAACAGGTAAAACTTAAAACATTCACAGAACATGTCAGCTTATATTGTAAAATGACGCAGGATTTTTTTGACTGCCATTTATTAGACGCTTTCAAATAAGAACAGGAGAATAAAATGATACGAATAAGCAATCTTAAAATAAGAATCGATAAGGCAGTCAATCATACTTCAGAAAGATTGGCTTTGAAAAAGGCAATCCTTTCTAAGTTGAGGATTAGTCCCAAAGACTTGATTGATTTTAAAATAGTAAAAAAATCCATCGATGCCAGAAAGAAAGACGCGATTGCTTACAGCTACACCGTGGATGTTTCAGCAAAAAAAGAAAATAATCTTCTCAAAAGATATGGCAAAAGCGGCATAAAGCCAAGCCCGAATTTAATCCCTCATGAAGTGCAAACAGGAAATGAAAATTTGCTTCAGAGGCCGGTCATCATCGGCATGGGCCCTGCCGGTCTCTTTGCCGCTTTAACACTTGCAAAGCATGGCTATGCACCCATTGTCCTTGAACGGGGAGACGATGTCGATACTCGGGCATCCCAAATTAGTGCCTTCTGGAAAACGGGGACCCTCAATACCGAAAGCAATATGCAGTTTGGAGAGGGTGGCGCAGGAACCTTTTCGGACGGAAAACTAACGACATTAATCAACGACAGTCGCTGTAATCACGTCTT
>CAZXWC010000074.1:0-8001 GCA_964644525.1 uncultured Peptostreptococcaceae bacterium | reverse complement strand
TCAGTTGCCTCCTGATTTCAGCAATCCTGTTCATTATATGGCGGCGGTCGATTTCAAGTTTCTGCTCGCCTGGACCTCTTGTGCCTATTCCTGCCCCGGTTCTTGAAAGGGTTTTTCCCATTCCTCTAAGCCTGGGCAAACGATATTTGAGCTGTGCAAGTTCCACCTGAAACTTAGCCTGCCTTGTTGTTGCCCTCAAAGCAAAAATATCCATTATAAGAATCGTCCTGTCTATGACCGTCTTGTCCGTCGCCTCCTCGAGGTTCCTTATCTGTGAGCCGGTGAGTTCGCTGTTGAAAATGATTATGTCAACTTCAAGGCCTTGGGCAAAACTGCATATTTCATCAACCTTTCCCTTTCCTATGAAAAAAGCGGGATCCGGCCTTTCTCTTTTTTGTGTAACTCTATCTATGACCAGTGCCCCGACGGCCTCGCAAAGGCCCTGCAGTTCATCCATTGACTGTTCTATGGGCAATTCCGTCAATCCCGGCCCTTCAACACCTACAAGCATTGCCTTTTGCTCTTTCTTTTCAATATTGTCCATTTGAATTATCGCTCCCATGTTCTATGTTTGTTACAATTCCTTCATTATTGCCAATCATCTTCCTTCTTATGTTATAATATTATAGCATTTAAATGCAATAATAATCATGGAAACAAACCTCGGAGGTATAAAATGAACCATAAAAAACAAAAACCCAAAAACAAAAAGAGCATATTCAAAAGAACTCTCAAGATAATACTTATAATTATACTGATTGCTGGCTTCATCGCTGCAGGCGCGACAGCCGGACTTGTTGCTGCAAGCCTTAAAAACATAAAAAAAGTTGACACTTCGCGCATAAACCAGATACTTGACGAAAACTCTTTCATATTGGACCAAAACGGTCTTGTTATAGAAAAAATTCAGAGTGATGGTCTGCGTACCATAGTCGACTACGATGACATCGACGAAGATCTCAAAAACGCTTTTTTAGCAACCGAAGACAGAACCTTCTTCGAACATCACGGATTCAACTACAAGAGATTGGTGGGAGCCGTACTCCAGGGTATATCAAACGGAGGTCGAATAAGCGGCACAAGCACTATAACTCAACAATTGGCAAGAAATCTCTATCTTGAAGAAATAAAAAGCAAAAGAACTCTTTCTCGAAAAATAAAAGAAGCTTACTACGCTGTTCAAATAGAAAATGAGCTTAGAAAAGAGCAGATTTTCGAAGCCTACCTCAATACAATTTATCTGGGCAGCGGAGCATATGGGGTAAACGCCGCTGCGCAGACCTATTTCAGCAAAAATGCTGACGACCTGACAATACCAGAAGCTGCACTTATTGCGGGAATAACGCAACACCCCGCAACACATTCCCCCATAAAAGTCGTTAAAAAATCCAATGTCGACGAAAACGACTTCGTGATAGACTCAAACGATGAACTCTACACAACTGTATTCAATGAAAACAGCCTGGACAGATACAAGAGCGTCCTCGGCTTCATGAAACTTGAAGAATATATAACCGAAGAGGAATACCTGGATGCTGTAAACACCGACCTTAAAACAATTCTAAACCCCAGCAAAAACAAGAATTCCGAAATTTCATCATATTTTTCCGATCTCTTAAAAGAAGAGGTCATAGCAGCTCTGCAGGAATCCCTTAACACAACCAGGGAAAGGGCTCAGGAACTATTATACACCCAGGGACTCAAGATTTATTCAACTCTCGATTTAGATATGCAAAAACACCTCGAGGAAGTTTACTCTGATTCCGACAATTTCCCGAAACTTATATATCCAAAAGACAGAAACGGAAACATACTTGTCATAAGGAGAGATTCAGAAACAAACAAAGTGGTCAGCAGCAAAATTGTTTTGTATAGCTACGACAACATAGTAGACAAAAGCGGAGATTTGATAATCCCCAAGACAGACTACAAGTACGACGACAATGGCAATCTCGTTCTTTTGAAGAACAAACGTCTTGATTTTATTTCACTGTACGAAAGCGGACAGGTTGTCGGCATTCAAGTAATGGTAAAGGACACATACAAGGCCGACACTTCCAAAGAGCAGTATCTGCCGCAATCAGGCGAATACCTGATTCCAGAGATAATGATATACAACGGACAGAAGGTATCAATACCGTCCGAAAGCAAAAGTTATGACGATTCCAGAAATCTGCTTATAAGCAAAGAATTTCTTGACTCAAACCCAACCTTTTTCAATAAAGACGATTCAGAAAATCTGACTATAGACAAAGAGAATTTTTCAATAAGCTCAAAGGGTGTTGTTCAGCCTCAGTCGGCTTCTGTCGTTGTAGACTACTCTACGGGATCCATAAAAGCTCTTATGGGCGGGCGAAACATAAGCGGTCAAAAGATATTCAACAGAGCCATAAATCCAAGGCAGCCCGGTTCTTCAATTAAACCTTTGGCTGTATACACACCTGCAATAGATATGGGAATGACGCCTGCAACAGTAATAGACGATATTCCCCACTACGGAGCGGACGGTTCACTTTGGCCTAAAAACTGGTATAAAGAAAAATACTGGGGGCTTTCTACTATTCGCGAAGCCATTGTCTGGTCCCAAAATGTTGTTGCAGTAAAAACCGAGGAAAAAGTAGGCCTTGCAAATTCAGTTGATTTCCTTAAAAAAATGGGCATAACTACAGTACGGGAATCGGGAACCTACAATGACATCAATCTATCAGCCCTTGCCCTCGGCGGCATGACCGAAGGAATTTCACCTCTGGAAATGGCAGCCGCATACGGCTCGCTTGGAAACAAAGGGGTATATATAAAGCCGAGGACTTTCACAAAAATAACCGACAACAGCGGAAATGTACTATACGAAAATGACCCTTGGAAAGAATTTGTGGTGGATGAAAAAACCGCCTTCCTCATGACTGACATGCTTCATGAAGCCGTAACAGCCGGTACGGGCGCCAGGGCTAAATTTGAATCCAGCAACACCAAAATGCCCGTGGCGGGCAAAACGGGCACAACAAGTGACAATTACGATGCATGGTTTGTAGGATATACTCCATATTACTCTGCAAGCGTATGGATTGGGAACGACCTACAGGTAGAACTAGACAGCGGAAGCCGATCAAGCGCAATTCTATGGCAATCTTTCATGAGCAAAATACATGAAGACTATCCGGATACTTCCTATGAAAAACCAGAAGGAATAATAACCCTTGCTGTAGATACCAAATCAGGCAAGTTGCCAACCGAACTTTCTTACCTTGACACCAGAAACACGGTTCGAAACGAATACTTCGCAAAAGGCACAGAGCCTGTTGAATATGACGATGTGCATGTGCAAATGACCGTATGCGCAGACAGCGGACTTGTCCCGACTGGTTATTGTCCCATCACCTCCCTTGAAAACAGAGTCTTCGTGAAAAGAGCTGTTCCATATGTGCCATCCGAACATTTGGATAAAAACGAATACGCCATAGTGCCAAGGGACTGGATTTATGAAATACCTCAAAAATACTGCAATGTTCACGGATACGGATACCTTTACCAATACAACATGGACAATCTTCCCGAAGGAGCCATACAAATGCCTGACGGCACAGTTCAACTCCCAGGCAATGTATTGCTTATGCTTGACGGATCCTTCATGTTACCAAGCGGTCAAATAATACCACCTCAACAATCTGTAAACGACTACATCGAAAGCAATCCGAATTTGATAAATTCACCCGACAGTACAACTGGAGAGATACTGCCGCCCCAGGGCTTCATGCCGCCTGAGCCGCCAGTTGGAATTGAGCCTCTTGTAGAAGAAAATACTTCAGACGAAGATGGGGACAAAAACGACACTAACGAAAATGGCAAAGAAAACAATGAAGAAAATGAATAAACAAAAGAAAAGATGCCGGCAAATGCCGGCATCTTTTCTTTTGCACTTTTCAATCAAACATTGCATTAATCTTCTAGTTGCACCTTCGTTCAGATTTTGTCATCCCAGTTATCGCCATGTTTAAAAATGTAAGCATTATTGATGCCAATACCGCTGTCGTAAAGCTGTCTATAATGAATCCTCCTACGAAAAAATCCACAGCTTTCAGCATGAATCCGTTCAGTAAAAATGTGAATATGCCAAGCGTCATTATGTTTATGGGAAGAGTCAAAACAATCAAAGCAGGCTTTATGATAATGTTCAATACGCTAAGCAGCAATGCGGCTCCCATGGCAGTTGCAAAACCTCTTACGTCAACTCCTTCAAACAAACATGATACGACGTATATGGAAATTGAATTAACAATCCATCTGTTAACGAATTTCATCAATTCAAAAACTCCTTTCAGTCGATGCTTATTTTTCTTATTGTTTTTTCATTGACTGCTTTAACTATAAGCTCCTCTGATTCAATGTGTTTTTCTGCTTCTAGCATTCTATTGAGTTTCGGTTTGGTAAGAGGCTTTTTAGGAAGAAAAACCGTGCAACAATCCTCAAATGGAAGTATTGATGTTTCAAATGTGCCAATCTTTTGAGCAATATCCATAATGTCCACCTTGTCGGCCGCTATAAGTGGCCTTATAACAGGCAATTCAACAGACTGATTGGTTACAGATATGCTTTCAATCGTCTGGCTGGCAACCTGCCCCAGGCTTTCTCCTGTAATCAATGCCTGGCATCCTGTTTGCTTTGCTATTTTTTCAGCTATTCTCATCATGAAGCGCCTTGAAAGTATTGTCATTTCCTCAGCCTTGCAATTTTCATTTATAGCCTTTTGTATGGGCAACAGATTGACACTATAGACAACTATGCTGTTCACATACCTGCAAAGATGACTTGCAAGATCCATGACTTTTTCCTCCGCCCTTTCGCTGGTGAATGGATAACTGTGGAAATGAACCGCCTCGATTTCCAGTCCTCGCTTTGCCGTCATCCATCCTGCTACAGGGCTGTCAATTCCGCCGGACAATAGGAGCATTGCACGGCCGCCCGTTTTGTAGGGAAGACCTCCCAAAGCATATATCCTTTTGGTAAAAACCAGATTGTAAGATCGTATCTCTACAAAAACCATCATGTCGGGATTATGCACATCAACTTCAAGCCCCTCTATGTTTTCAAGTATCAATCCACCGAGCGACATACATACTTGCGGTGATTTCATTGGGAACTTCTTGTTTACTCTTTTCGTCTCTACCTTGAAGCTTTTTACCGGCATTTCTTGTGTGTGCGCCCTTGCAGCCTTAAGCACAACATCTTCTATTTCTTCCATGCCGCCCTCGAACTTCAAAGCCGGTATTATTGAATATATCCCGAAAACCTCTTTAAGAAGCCCTATTATCGATTCTTCCTCTTGAGGACGGTATCCTTCAATATAAATTCGGCCTTGGTCTCTTGAAACTACAGCCTTATCAAAATCTCTTAATTTAAGCTTTATATTCTTTATCAGCTGGCTGATGAAGATAGACTTGTTCATGCCCTTTAGGCTTACCTCTCCGTAATTTATTGCAATTATATTCTCCATTATGTCATCTGCCCTTTCCTTTTATAATTTTGCGTATCTCAGCGATATTTTTTTGCAGGCTCTTAAAGAGAACTTCAATTTCATCCAAATTATTCTGCCATGTGAAGCTTATCCTTATAGCTCCGCCTATATATTCCTTAGGCACCTTTATAGCTTCAAGAACGTGGCTGTTGCCCTTTTTATTAGATGAACACGCCGAACCTGATGAAACAAATATTCCGTCCCTTTCCAATGAGTGCAGCAAAACCTCAGCTTTTACATCCTTGAAACATACATTGACTATATTAGGGGAATACCCCTGTCCATCAGACAAAATCATGCAATCCGTCATATTCTTTTTCAAACCTTCTATGAGACCGCTTTTATACTTCTTCATTTTGCGACAGTTGGCTTCCATTGATTCCATCATTTCACAAATAGCCGCACCCATACCTGCTATTGCCGGAACATTTTCAGTCCCGCTCCTTAAGCCTTCCTCCTGATTCCCCCCATAAAACAAGGGATTGATTTTAATTCCTTTCCTTATATATAAAAATCCGACCCCTTTGGGGCCATGGAACTTGTGCCCGCTGCCTGAAAGCAAATCTATTTTCATTTTTTTAACGTCAATTTCCATTTTGCCCAAGGCCTGCACGCAATCAACATGAAACGCCGAATTTGGATTCAATTCCTTTACAGCCTTTCCTATCTCCATAATTGGCTGGACTGAACCTACTTCATTATTTACCGCCATTACGCTCACCAAAGCAGTATTGGAGTCGATATTTCTTATGACATCCTCTACCTTCAAAAAACCATTCGAATCAACCGGAACAATATTTTTGTCATAATCCCCTTCTAAAAAATCAAAAAGATTCAATACCGACGGATGTTCAATCGACGTTGTGACTATTTTTCTTCCCAAACGGGGATTCCTCTCCAGAAAGCCTCTTATGCCCAAATTATTTGATTCGCTTCCACCGGAAGTGAAAACTATTTCAGACGGGTCTGCATTAATTAATTCCGCTACGGACTTTCTTGCATCCCTGACTATCTTTTCCGCATCCATACCTTTTCGATGAAGGGACGAAGGGTTTCCGTAAATTATCTCCATTGCACTCTTCATAGCTTCAGTAGCACGCTTTGAAGGCTTTGTAGTTGCGCTGTTGTCCAGATATATTTCCATCCTTTCCTCCTTTAAAGTTCTAATAAATTATACACCATTAAAGCTTTAATTAAAATAAATGAATTTTTTGTCAATTCAGCTTGCAAATTTTGTCGAATATTGTTATAATTAATTCGTAGTTATCCCCCTGATAACTTCAATTTATATTATTTTTATTCCCAATACCCTTTTTAAGATTTAGAAGGCCTTGTACTTTTGCGAAGCCTTCGCTTTTTTTTTTGCTTAATTTAGTTTATCATAATCGTATGATACAAAAGGGGGAAAACATATGCTTCACATAAAAAAAATCCTTTCACTTCCTTTTCCAATCGATAATTCTCTTCTCAAAAAGGCAATAAAAAAGGATGCCGTCATTTTTGATATAGAAACAACCGGGCTCAATCCCCATAGAAACAAGGTTGTCCTTATAGGATTCATCCGTTTCGACAAAAAGAACAGATTGATTCTGAATCAATTGTTTATTGATGATTTTTCTGAAGAAGCTGAAATGCTTTCCGTCTTTAACCGTATTGCTGCCTCCAGTGGATTCTATTTGACCTATAACGGCAATAGTTTCGACTTGCCATTCCTGAATACAAGAATGAATCAAAATTCCCTAATCGGTCATTTTGATTCATTTTACAACATAGACCTCATGCGGGTGCTCAAGTCAAAACATTTCAATTTTCAATTGCCCGACTATAAACTTAAAACTGTTGAAAAACACATGGGCATTTCCAGATCTGACCTTATAAGCGGAAAGGAAAGTGTTGAACTTTATGAAAAATTCCTTTCATGCAAAAATCCAAAATTGAAAGACAAAATTCTTTTGCACAACGCTGACGATATAACAAATCTCTACAAATTGCTTAAAATATTCGAATTTGCAGACAAACCTGAAATATTTTTTGATTTCAGCAATGAATTCAAAATAGGCGACAAGACCTTCCGTTTTAAAGACTTCCGCTTATCCGGCGATTTCATTGTAGCAAACGGAATTTGCCTTGAAAAGCAGGATTACGGATACACTTACAACAACGCACTTTTTTCTTTCGAACTTAATAAAGAAACAGGCTTGTTTAGCTTGCACATGCCTGTTTTCAGAAAAGCCATCGGTGAAAAAAAATATTCCATAATTGATGTTAAAGCCATTCCTTTTGCAAGTGAAAGCATCAAATCCTTCATATCCGGCAATACGCAAAGGATGGTTCTCTCGATAGAAAAAAAAATTGACAAAAAAAATCTGCTTGACCTTTCAAGAATAGTCATACAAAAAATACTTGAACCATAACATAAAAAAAACTGATTCATAAGAATCAGTTTTTTTTATGGTGCCCAGAGGCGGAATCGAACCACCGACACGGGG
>CAZXWC010000073.1:0-8548 GCA_964644525.1 uncultured Peptostreptococcaceae bacterium | reverse complement strand
ACTTTCCACTGCCATTCTATTCAGTCTTCCGGCATTAGGAGGGTGGCAAGTATGTCGAGTTTTTTGTCCATGTTGTCGAATGCGTCTTTTATGAAGTCCACATTGTCTCCTACGGTCATAAGACTGTCCTCTAAATCGGTTGCCAGGTTTTCTATGGAATCGACTCTCAGGTCTTTTGCAATTTTGTCTTTCAGCATTTCCGAAAGACAGGATTCGATTTTATCAAGCTTTTTTTCCATTGCTTCCAATCGTGTTTCGATTGCTTTTTCTGTTTTATTCATTAGGTGCCTCCCTTGTAAATAATTGACAAAGAACATATGTTCGATTATAATTATCCTATCATTATTTGGGGTGTTCATTATGAAAAAGAAAGGATTAAACTTTGATGATCCGGTATATCTGTTTCCCAAGTATGTCCCTTCAAGGGGTGGGGCGACAGACATAGCCTTTGTCGATAAAAGCATAAAAACTGAATATAGAACCATTAAAACCGTTGTGAAAAATATTTTTTTCAAATCCCGCGTTGACAGGCTGGCAATGAAGACCATAGGATGCGAGATTACAGGCAGAAAAAATTTGGTTCCGCTTTTTGTAAACTCGGGAATACTTCTTGTTCCTTTCAAAATGAGGAAGCCTCTTGTGCGCGGAGACGCTTGCTATGGTTATGCCAATTATTTTGCCATTGAAGAAATAAACGAAGACGGCAGTTGTTGCCTTGTCCGTTTTTTCAACGGGCTTACAATTCCAGTGTTGGGCTCGGCTGAGTCTGTAAGAAAAATCTACGGAGATGCTGCGCTGATTGCCAAGGCTGACATTTTAAAACCCGTACACAATGGCGGAAGTGCTTCATATAATAGTTATTTCTACGGATCGGGGGGAAATCCTGCAAGCAAATCCGATATAGAGGAATTGAAGATGGAGTTGTGGAGGATAAGGGAAGTCCTGGGATTTTGAATCAATAACTTAAGATAGGGGAATATTTCTTTTGGTATGATAGAATGTAAAAGAGAAGAATGAGCGCAAGTAAATTGAACTGGAAAGCATTGGTCAAAGGGATAAAGCGGCAAGCTTGTCGGCATAGGAGAAAAAATGTCCATAGATATAGAAGGCGTAATAAAGGAAATAAAATTTCATGCTGATGAGACGGGTTACACAGTGGCCCTGTTTGAGTCCGAAGGAGAGTCGCTGACTGTTGTCGGAGCTTTGCCGTCTGTACATGAGGGCGAGCACTACAGGCTAAAGGGCGACATGGTTTACCATAAAAGGTATGGTCAACAGTTCAAGGCCGAATTGGCAGAAAAGATTATGCCCGATACGGAAAGCGGTATAGTGAATTATCTGTCTTCCGGTCTTATAAAGGGAATAGGGCCCAAGCTTGCTGAGCGCATTGTGGGAAAGTTCGGGCTGGAGACAATGAATATAATAGTCTACTCTCCTGAGAGGCTCAGGGAAGTAAGCGGGATAGGCAAGTCCAAGCTTGAGAGCATACTGGTGTCTTTCGAAGAACAGAAGGAAATGCAGGAAGTCATGATAGGGCTTCAAAAATACGGTATTTCAACAGCTTACGCTTTAAAAATATACAAGAAGTACAAGGATGAGGCATTGTCTGTAATGGCTGAGAATCCATACCGCATAGCAGACGAAATAAGCGGAATAGGCTTCCGGCTCGCAGACCGCATAGCCATGAAAATGGGAGTGGAACAGGATGATCCGGGAAGGATAGCATCGGGCATAAGATATGTACTTAAAACCTTCCAGCAGGAGGGCCACACATATGCCGAGAGCCAAGAGCTCGTACAAAAGTCGGTGGAAATGTTGTCGGTTAACCCTATGGCCGTGGAAGACATGATTTCGGAGATTCTCGTAAAGGGCGATGTTTTTGTTGAGGACCTGGGCGGAGAAAAGGCTGTCTACGGGCAGATGTACCATGTAGCAGAGACTGGGGTGGCCAGGATGCTGACTGATTTGGCGCTGGCGCATTATGGCAATCCCGGCATAATAGTTGAAAAGGAAATAAAGAAGCTTGAGAGCGAAGAGATCGAGCTGGCCGAAAAGCAGAAGATGGCTGTAAAAAGGTGCATAGAGAAGGGCCTTGTAGTCATTACGGGAGGACCAGGAACAGGAAAGACGACAACAATAAATTCCATAATAAAAATATTCTACAGAAACGGTTTGAAAGTGACGCTTGCGGCTCCGACAGGGAGGGCGGCAAAACGAATGAGTCAGGCGGCGGGTATGGAGGCCAAGACCATACACAGGCTGCTCGAGTATGCTCCGTCTATGGACGAGCATGTCATGATGTTTGGAAAAAACGAGGGCAATCCCCTGCTTTCCGATGTTGTGATAATTGACGAGGTGTCTATGGTGGATGTGCTTCTCATGTATCATTTGCTGAAGGCAATAAAGCCCGGAACAAGGCTCATACTGGTTGGGGACGCAGACCAGCTTCCTCCTGTAGGCCCGGGAAATGTTTTGCACGATGTTATTGAAAGCGGAATGATACCTGTGGTTCGCCTGGATGAAATTTTCAGGCAGGCCAGCGAGAGCATGATAGTGCTTAACGCCCATAAGATAAACAATGGGGAATACCCGGTTATGAACCTAAAAGACAAGGATTTTTTCTACATAGGAAAGAAGGCTCCGGACGAAATATTAAAGTCCATAGAGAAGCTGGTGAGCGACCGCCTTCCAAACTTCAACGGCTACGACCCCATGAAGGATATACAGGTGCTTACTCCCATGAAAGGCGGAATAGTTGGGACAAAGAATTTGAATGTTTCCCTTCAGGGAATTCTGAATGGACCATCCCAATTCAAGAATGAAAGAAGCACGGGGGACAGAATATTCCGCGAGGGCGACAAAATAATGCAGATAAGGAACAACTACAACATAAAGTGGAAATCCTTGGACGGCCTCAGGGAGGGCGAAGGTGTTTTCAACGGAGACATAGGTTTTATTTCGAGGATAGACAATGCCTCTTCAACGATGGATGTCATCTTCGACGACGACAGGAAGGTAAACTATGATTTCGCTGACATGGACGAACTTTTGCACGCTTATTGCGTGACCATACATAAGAGTCAGGGGAGCGAGTTTCCTGTAGTGGTTATTCCCCTGAGCTGGGCACCGCCCATGCTGCTAAACCGAAATCTCATATATACTGGGATAACCAGGGCGAAGGACCTTGTTGTTCTTGTGGGGCAGAAAAAGTATCTTTACTGGATGATAAAGAACGAAAAGGGCATGAAAAGAAATTCGGGACTGCTGCACCGTTTCAAAAGAGTTGCCGAATTTATGGAAGAAGATGAATAGAAATGAAAAAGACTTGGGCCGAGGATATTATAAACTTGCTATTTCCGCGAAACATACATTGCCTATTGTGCGGAAGGCAGATACTTCCCGATGAAAAATATTCGCTTTGTGCAGGTTGCCGCGATAAAATGATGTTTCTGTTTGAAGAAAATTGTTGCAAACGCTGCGGAAGACCGCTTTCTTACAAGGGGGAGGAGGGCTTTTGCCTTGAATGCGCAGGACAGGATCTGTGGTTTGAAAAATCGGTGAGCTGTATTTTTTACGACGATTTTTCACGAAAGTTAATTTTTCAATTGAAATACGGAAAGAAAGAATATTTTGCATACCATATGGCCGAGATGTTGAGGGACAGGCTTGAAGATTGCGGAAAGGATGGATTCGATTTTATTGTTCCTGTTCCCCTTCATGTAAGCAGGGTCAGGGAAAGGGGCTTCAACCAGGCGGCTCTTTTGGCCGACGCGCTGGGCAAAATGCGGGGGGAGACTGTTTTGAAGAAAGTTCTGGAAAGAAAGAAGCAAACAATCGACCAGACCAACCTAGGCAAGAAGGCAAGGTTTGAAAATCTCAGGGGCTCATTTTCAACCCGCCAAGCCGATATGATAAAAGGTAAAAGAATTCTCCTTGTGGATGATGTATTTACTACTGGCGCAACTTCGAATGACTGTTCCCGCGCGCTTATGGATTCGGGGGCGAAGTCGGTTACTGTAGCGACGGTCGAATGCAGGTGAACATTATTATAAGTCAATCACTATGAAACCATTTTTTTGATTGTGATACATATAAAAGCCAGGTTGCACCAGCTTGCCGTAAAAAGGCAGGCATTTAATTATTTTAAAAGCTCCCGGATTTATCTGCGGGGAGTTCCAATATCTAGTTTTAATAAAATTCATTTGGGTAAAAGTAGATTAACAAATCAACATAGAAAAGCATTGGAAGGGGATGAAGTTTATGAGAATAATCGTAAGCGGAAAAAACATGGACATAACAGATGCACTTAGGGACATTGCTGAAAGCAAGCTTGAAAGAATTGACAAGCTGTTTGGGACCGAGGTTGACGCCCAAGTAACGATGAGCGTGGAAAAAAACCGCCAGATAGTGGAAATAACAATACCTCTGAAAAATGGAGTTCTTTTAAGGGCCGAGGAATCAACAAACGACATGTATACTTCCATTGACAAGTCGGTGGACAAACTCCATAAGCAGCTTGAAAAACAGAAAACAAGAATAGAAAAGCGTTACAGGGGACATGAAAGCATAAGGGTTGAAAATATTGCGGATGTTGAAGAAGCCGAGAAAGGAGATCTCAAGATTGTAAAGACCAAACGTTTTCCTGTTAAGCCTATGGATCCGGAAGAAGCGGTTTTGCAGATGGAACTTATGGGTCACAGCTTTTTTGTATTCGGGAATTCAGAAAGCGAAGAGGTCAATGTAGTTTACAAAAGGAAAGACGGAAACTACGGCTTGATTGAGCCTACCATATATTGAAATTGAATGCCTTGCGCCTGATGTTTATCCATCAGGCGCTTTGTTTTTTTTGCCATATTCAAATGAATTTTATGAAATTTAAAGCCGTGGCTTGCAAATGAGACTGTTTCCGATATTAAAAACGGCAAAAGTGAAATTTTAATTAAAAAATCAAAGGATTATAAAGACTGCATGTAGAATAAATATAATTGGTGAACGATACATATTTTTATTGATTATGCTTTATTTATTATGCGCCGATGGGGGTGTTGATGTGCAGGTAAAGGGAATAAAAACAAAGGAAATAGAGAAAACCATAAGCGGTTTGCCGGATGTGATTTCCTGCAAGGTTGTAGTTGATGAAGAAGCGATTACAGAGGTTCATGTACTGGCTGAGAATAGCAGGAATGCAAAACAGGTTTCAAGAGACATACAATCTGCAGTAATATCAAAGTTCGATCTTGATTTGGACTATAAGAAAATTTCGGTGGCGCAGATAGATTTTCAGCAAGACTGGGGTAAAAGATCCAGACCGGAAATAAAAAGTATCGGTTTCAGCGCTGAGGGAAACAGAGCGGAAGTTGTTGTAGAGCTTTTGGACGGTGAAGAAATTTATGTCAGCAAGGTTACCGGCTTTAATACACCCAGGAACGTGCACCGCCTCTTGGCCGATGCAACATTAAGCTGCATAAACAACATGGTTAAGACAGAAAGCAAATTTATTTTAGAGGGAATCCGCAAGATAAGACTTGTGGAGGAGGATGTTTTTGTGGCTGGAGTAAGCCTTATGGCTTCCTCGCAGGAAATATTCCTGTCGGGTACGGCGGTTGTGCGAAAAGACGAGAAACAAAGCGTAGTCAAGGCTGTTCTCGATGCTATTAATCGCAAAGTCATGAAAACAAATTGATTCGATAGTAGCGAACCGGCTCAAATTATTATTTTTTAAAATCTTTTTTACATAAGCGTAGCGAAATAGCCTGTTCAAGTTAGCGGAGCATAACAGAGCATACTTGAAAAGGAGGCTATATTGTGAAAAGATTAATGGTATTATTCATGTCGCTGCTTTCACTCGTGTTGGCAGGCGGAGCTCACTGGGGCTGGAGATAAGCAAACATAATTGAAAAAAGCCGGTTCGTTATTATATATGCATGAATAAAAGAAAATAAGGCATATAAATTTTGCAATATGCAGACAGATGGTATAAAAGGCTGGGAGAATATTATGAAAGAATTAAAGTTGAAGGTCTATACAATTGCCGTAAGCTTTGTGGGTTTGATTACACTTGCTGCAAGTGCCTTGCATATAGCAAAGGCCGACATGTGGTTTGAATTGCTCTATTTTATTTTTTTGGCTGTACTTACAGAGTCCATGCCCATAATAATAAACAAATCCACATTCATTTCGCTGGGATTCGCCATAGGCCTGGCGTCTATGCTTTTGTTTGACCCTTTGATTGTTCCCATGGTCATTGCCTTGGGGACGATACTCAGAGTTGAAAAGATTGACGGCGAAAGCCACCACATTTTAAATACGTCTTTCCAAAAGAGGTTTTTCAACGGGTCGGCATACGCAATAAGCGCATTTTTGGCAAGTTATGGATACCTTTACGGAGGAATGCTTTTTCCAAACATCAATTTCGGCGGCTTCAGCGTATTGGGCATAATGATTGCAATACTCACATATATTTTTGTAAATACGATTATGTATATGGCATTGTTTTCGATTTTTGAGGACTCGACCGTTTGGAATCTCTTGCGGCAAAATATTTGGGTTGCCAAAAATTTCGTGGCCATAGCTCCTCTTGGAGTCCTGATGGCTATTGCATATAATCACTACGGCTGGTTTGCTCTTATGCTTTTCTATGGACCTCTCCTGCTTGCAAGGTATTCCTTTATACTTTACCTTGAAATGAAAAACGTTTATCTGGAGACTATAAAGGCCTTGTCCAATTCTGTTGACGCAAAGGACCAGTATACAAACGGGCATTCCCACCGCGTAGCCCATTATGCTCTCAGGCTTGCGGAAGAAATGAAACTTGCGCCCTGGCAAATAGAAAACATAAAAATAGCGGCTACGCTTCACGACATAGGCAAAATAGGAATAAGGGACAACATACTCAATAAGCCTGGAAAGTTGACTGCTGAGGAGTATGAAGCAATAAAAAATCATCCCCGCATTGGGGCGAATATCCTTGACGAGGTTAGATTCTTAAAGGGAGTATCCGAAATAATTTTGCATCATCATGAAAGATTTGACGGAAAAGGCTATCCGGACGGACTTGAGGGAAATCAGATATCTATAGAGGATGCAGTTTTGTCAGTAGCTGACACTTTCGACGCTATTACTACCGACCGTCCCTACAGGAAGGCCTTGAGCTATGAAGAGGCAATAGAAATAATACTTACGGAATCGGGCAAGCAGTTTGTGCCAAAAGTTGTGGAAGCATTCGGAAGCATTGTCCAAAACAAGGATTCCAGGGAGCGGTTTGTTAATGTTGGGTGAATCTGTGTTTTTGGGACTTGTGCTTGGGACCATCAAAAACGGTAATATGCGTTTTTTGAGATATGTGAAGGTCAAATTTTTTTGGATGCCAATAGTGGCTTTCTTGCTTGAAACCGCAAGCGAAATCATCGTGAGCCAAAATCTTTTGGGTTTGCGTTCCTTTTGGAACGAATATTATCTGCTGGTTCAGATAATAATATATACAATGCTGATTATCTTTTGCTACTATAATATGAACAGGCGCATATTCGCCTTAATACTCATTGGAATAATGCTTAATTTTGCCGTAATATCCTTCAACGACGGAAAGATGCCTGTTGATGTCGGGGGAGCTTTGGCAGAGGGCTACAGGCTGGAGGTAGAGCAATTGGCCTCAGGCTTAATTGCCGGACATGATGTTCTTGACGAGGAGACAACGCGTCTTAAGCTATTGGGGGATGTAATTCACATTCCGCCTCCATATCCCTTTCCAAAGACAATCAGCCTGGGAGATGCGGCAATATCTGCAGGAGTTTTTTTCTTCATATTCAATTCACAGAAAAGGAGGAAAACAAGTGTTCGTTGAAAGCGTGATAATAGGAATAGTGATAGGAGTCGTACAACACGGAAGATTGACAAACATAGGAATAACAAGAATAAGGGGATGGTACCTGGCAATAGTGGCTTTGTTGCTTGGCATATCGCCCATCTTTTCAATAAACAGCCCCTTTTTTGATGATTTTGGAGTCTACATTTATCTGTTTTCGATTGTCATCATGTTTGCTGTAGTGCTTTGGAATCTTGACAAGAAAGGCTTCTGGATAATTGCTCTGGGAGCGGGGCTCAATTTGCTGGTGATGATTCTAACTGATTTCAAAATGCCCATATATATGGAAGGCCTTAAAATTGCCGGGCTGGATGGTATGATAAAAGGAATGGAATCCGGTGTTATAATAAATTATGTTCCTATTGAGAGTTTGGACTCTTGGTCGAGGTTTTTGGGTAAGTTGATCGTTCTTCCCAAGCCCTATCCACTGGCTAAAGTAATTAGCATAGGAGACCTTTTGATGTCGCTTGGCATAGTTTTTTATCTGCGGGGCGAAATGGTAAAGAAATACCGCTTTTCAAGGAGCAGGATGGTTACACCTAGATACAGGGGAAGATAAAATGCAAGCGACCTGCCCTCAGGGGCGGTCTTTTTTTTGAAGGAAGCCTGAAGAAATGATATAATATTACGAAGTATGTGAAAGGAGATGAGCCATTTGGGACTTATTGATATGCTTGTAGGAAG
>CAZXWC010000072.1:3198-8656 GCA_964644525.1 uncultured Peptostreptococcaceae bacterium | reverse complement strand
ACTGTACTTTACTCTTTGCCTTTGCTTTTTCTTTTGTTTTTGCTTTTCCTTTCCACTTTCCACTTTCCACTTTCTACTTTCTACTTCCTACTTTCTACTTCTTATTGTGGCTCGAAGACCTTTTTCTTCTTTCCTGATTATTTTTTTTATATTGCCAATATGCATGCAAAGTCCCAAAAGCGCAAGCGCGGCACTTTCAATCAGTATTGCTTTTTCCATACCATAAAAATAAAGAAGGATCGGCAATCCCAAATAAACAGTCAGAGACCCCACAACAATATAGTCCGTGACTATGGTCAAAAAAAACACTGATGCCATCATCGCCAATCCTATTTCAAGCTCGAAGGCCAACATCATACCTACAAGCGAAGCCAGGCCCTTTCCTCCCTTGAATTTTAAATAGAAAGGAAACATGTGCCCCAAAACCGCAAATATTCCTGCTGTGAAAGCCTGCAGGTTTCCTCCGAAAAAGAAAAAGGAAATTTTAACCGCCATAAAAGCTTTGAGCATATCAACAAGGGCGGTAAAAACTCCGAATTTCCATCCCATAACTTGGGTGACATTAGAAGCCCCTGCATTGGATGAGCCCTTACCCCTTATGTCTATTTTACCGAAGATTTTTCCGATAAAGTACGCCGTCTGAACATTACCAAGCAGATATCCCAAAACTATCGATTCAAGCATAACGGTCAGCCTCCAGTACAAATGATCTTTTGATTCATTCTACCACAAACCCGCCATGAGTTTGTCAACCCATTTTTGCCAATCACATCTTGACTAAAAAAAAAATCGGTGCTATAATTCTTTTAGAAAATTGAATATTTTCTTCAGGGTTGGGTGCAATTCCCTACCGGCGGTAAAGCCCGCGAGCCGAGAAATCGGTTGATTCGGATAATTTCCGAAGCCGACAGTTAAAGTCTGGATGAGAGAAGAAAACTATAACGATATTTAATGCCCTGGAATCCCTGATCCAGGGCATATTAATTTGGGAGGAAGATTATGAAAAGAACAAGTTCAACAAACAAAATGGTCAAGACATCGGTCTTGTCCGTAATAGCTTTTGTACTAATGATGATAGAGATGCCGGTCCCACTGTTCCCGGCCTTTCTGAAACTTGATTTGAGTGATTTGCCCGCGCTGGTCGGAGGATTCGCAATGGGCCCGGCCGTCGGCGTAACCATCGAGCTTATCAAGAATTTTCTGCATTTCATCACAAGAACCTCAACCGCAGGGGTAGGCGAACTCGCAAACTTCATCGTCGGAGCCGCACTGGTTTTCCCCGCAAGCTACATCTATAAGATGAAAAAGTCCAAAACCCAGGCCTTAAAGGCATTGGCAGTCGGAACCGTTTCAATGGCAATCGCCGGCGGACTGGCCAATTATTTCATACTCTTGCCCTTTTACGCAAAACTAATGCCTCTTGATGTGATAATAGAGATGGGCAAGGTTGCTAATGCCGCAATAACTGATATGAAAACCCTGATATTATACGCTATTGTACCCTTCAACCTCATAAAGGGAGCGGCAATATCATTGGTAACACTTATGATTTACAAGAAGATGTCCGTCATTCTTCACAAGTAAAAAAACTGCAAGCAGCTTGCAGTTGGCAGTAAGAACAGTGGAACGTAGTAAGTGGAAAGTAGGAAGGAAGAGCAAAGATTAAAAGCAAAAACAAAGAGTAAAGAAAGTGGAACGTAGTAAGTAGTAAGCAGAAAGTAGCAAGTGGAAAGTGAAAACAGCTTGCAGTGGGCAGTAAGAACAGTGGAACGTAGTAAGTGGAAAGTAGGAAGGAAGAGCAAAGATTAAAAGCAAAGAGCAAATGTAAAACTCTGGAATTTTTCGATTTAATGCTTTTGTTTTTACTGCAAACTGCAGGCTGCTTACTGCCCACTGGTCCGTACTTGCTGCCAACTTACAACTGCCAACTGCAGGCTGTTTTGCAGAAGTCAATAAAACAACGCCTCCCCAACTGTATGGGAAGGCGTTTCTTATTCTTTCTTTTAAAAGATTTGGTCAACCGAGTAATTCATGCCGCTCTTTTCGAAGGAAAAATCCACTCCGTTGTCGAGGTAATATGCATCGAATGTTGTGTCTACAGTCACCCAAAGACCGGTCTCTGAATTGTATACTTGGTTCCATGCGTGATAGACATCGATTTCATTATTGTACCCCTTCACAAGCCGCGTGGGTATTCCGTTTATGCGAAGCATTGCGGCAAAGGCTGAGGAATAGTCGTAGCATATGCCCTTTTTCTCTTTAAGCATTGTGTTGGGATCCGGCACGTAGCTTCCGTCTATATGGTTTATCTTGTCGTAATCGTAGTCGAATTCGTTTATTGCAAACGAATATACAGCCATGATTTTTTCTTTGTCTGTTTCGAGTCCTTCTGTAAGCTCAAGAGCCTTTTTGTATATGGGGTCTGTCTGTTCCCAATCGATTAAGTCACTCCTGTTTGTAAAGCACTCATTAGAAGCTTTAGTTGCATATTCAATCCTTTTGCTAAGTGCAATCCTATAACGGTTGTCTGCTTTTTGCTCGAGAACGCAGATTCTGTAAGTTCCATCTCCCGACTGAAGCGGTAGAATGGATTCGTAATCCTCGTCCAAGTCATAGAAGAATCTCTCTCCCGATTTTTCAACCATCAGCTTTATTGCTTTTTCGCTTTCATTTTCATACCTGACCATGACAGTTCCATTTTCAAGATTTTCTATAGAATCTATTTCCTGGGCAGAAACTCCCATCGTTGTCATCGCTATTACAATTATAGTGACTGTAAGCGCCAATATCCTGCGCATAAAAAACTCTCCTTTCGGCGGCTGGCTGCCTTTCCTTTCGGGGAAGGCCCTCTAGCTTTGCGTATCCGGTTTTCACCGGTTTTGCCTTTATCGTTTGAAAGTTGTTTGTCTGGAAAAATAAAAAAACTTGCCTTTCGGCGGCTGGCTGCCTTTCCTTTCGGGGAAGACCCTATAGCTTTGCGTCCCGGACTTTCAGCCGGTTTGCCTTTATCGCTTGTAAGTTTAAAATCATTTACATATCTATCTAACTAATGCTACCATGGCATTCTTGTTTTGTCAAGCATATTTCTATTGTTTTCTGAATATTCAATAATTTGCCTTGGATCAGTTTACTGTTCTGGTCTCAGTCTTTTTGTATTCCGTAAGCTCTCCCCTGACAATCAGCCTGTGGGTGGCAACGCCTATGGGCGTGCAGGTAACGAGAGTAATGGTCCTCATTCCGGGCACATCGTCCAAAACCCATATTTCCTCCGGCTTTACTACAAAAACTTCAGTAACGGTATAAATATATGAATTCGTGCCGACTATAATCTCTATTTTGTCTCCCACCGCCACTTCGCCGAGGCGGTTGAAGTCACGCCCGTATGTGTAGTAGCGATGTCCGGCAACCGCAAAGTTGCCCATTTCACCTGGACGTTTCGATGTCTCGAAACGGGCGGGGGCTATCTTGAGGTTGGCGTCCGAGATGCCGTCAACTATTGGAACCGTCAAGTCTATCGACGGTATTTTCATTATCTTGGAGATGCTTTCCTTGTCATAGTCGTCAACAGGATAAAGCACCTCGAAGCTAACCTCCACCTCGTGGTCCTCTTCAATTGCGGATTCTTCCGCCTCCTCATAGGTGTCGTTCATCTCTTCAAGGAGCCCGGCTTGATCCCTTACCTCCATGTATTCTTTAATTGAAGGATAGGCTATCAGCATAATGCCTGCAACAACAAAAAGCCATGCCAGTTTTTTATTCATATCTGATCCTCCCAAAAGTGGAAAGTAGCAAGTGGAAAGATTAATAACAGTGTTCAGTAAGCAGTGGGCAGTTGGCAGTGTGCATTTATATACAAAGGCAAAAACATTGCCAATTCCCGGCAAGGAACAAATTTCTACCTGCTGTATCAAACCCATTAAACATTCCAAGGCAAGAAAAGTAATTCCACTATCCGAAATATCCTTAAGTTGTCCTTTCGACATCTTTGAAATTCTTGTTTATGATAAATCTGAAAAAGGGGAGCGCAAGCGCTCCCCTCAGGTAACACTACTTATTTAATTTTACCACTTTTTTAAAGTCTTGAATCAGTCTTTTTTCTTTCTTCCAAGTCCGTAGCCTGCAGCCATGAGAATCGAGCCTAATCCGTAGAAGAGCTCGGGAGCCACTTGTCCGGTCTGGGGCAATGCCTGCGGCGGAATTTCCGGAGGCACTACTATTTCGGGTGGCGTTTCGGGTGGAGTTACTGGAGGAACATCTATTGTTTCCTCTTCCACAACCGCATCGTCTGTATCACTTGCCTTGCCCTCTCTCGAGTCAGCTGTAACCTCGGCGATGTTTTCGAAAACTCCGTTCACAAAATCAGTTTCCTGAATCTCGTATTCAAAGTCTTCACTTATGCTGTCGTTTCTGCCAAGGTCTCCGATATCCCACTCTACATCGATGATATCATCAACAACCATTACATCTCTGAGTGAAACGTCTCCTGTGTTTCTGACCTCTATTGTATAGTTTACAGTATCTCCGACGGAAGCCTCGTCCACATCCACACTTTTCTCTATGCGGACTCCCGGATCGTCGTCGCGGGAAACAGATCTTCTGTTGATTGTAAGTGTTGCATCGTCATTGTCCCAGGCAACAGCGGTCATGGTGCATATTTCGCCATCTCCGTCAGCTACAGCAACTCTAGAAAGATACTCGCAAACTTCCATGTAAGCAGTCCCAGTCACTGAATTCAAATATTCTCCGACTCCAAGCGTGTTGGAAGTATAGGTCCATGTCGCAGTAACTACCGAACCAGGTCCGAAAGGAATCTCGTGCGGTCCGTCGTTGAAGAATATGTCACCATTTGTCGTAATCGGATTGCCATCCATGTCCGAATTAAAATTCGAGGCATTATCAGGATTGAACCAACTTGACTCGCCTTCTTGAACCCAAAATGCATCGAAAGTTGTCTCGCTGTTGTTTGTGAACCTGACCGTATAAGTTACCGGTCCACTGCCTGTGTAATGAGAAACAGGACTTACCGTCTTTGTAATATCGACGGGGTATGGATTATAAGTGTTAGTCACTTCAACAAGCATGGTTTGTCCATCCAAAACCGCAAAAGCTGTGGGTGAAACAATCCAAGACCAATCGCCTGCAAGCGGTGTTGTCATCTCAAAAATGGTTTCTTCCACCACATATCCCGATCCAACCGGAATTCCGTTGAAGTATCTCGGTGTAGCAAGCCATTCGCTTCCGGTATAGGTGTTTGTGATTGTATTTACCGTTTCACCATCCGGGAATCTCAGTGTGAATTGGATTGTGAATTCCATGTCCTCGAAGCCTTCCAATTCATCAACGCCCTCGAAGAGTTTCTGCACTTTAACCATCCCGGTAGGAAACTCTTCATAGGTATTAATAAACTTGATGTAAAGCGTGTCGTCTTTTGGAACGGTCACATAATCACCATAGTCCG
>CAZXWC010000072.1:0-3098 GCA_964644525.1 uncultured Peptostreptococcaceae bacterium | reverse complement strand
AAACAGTCGTAACTTCAGCAGGAGCATCGTCAATCCATTCCTTTTCGAACATGACGTCGCCTTTTCCGTATTCGTTAATGAACTTGATGTAAAGCGTGTCGTCTTTTGGAACGGTCACATAATCACCATAGTCCGTCCAGTCGCCTTCGCCCACTTTGTATTCGATCTCTGAGGTCCAGCCCGGAAGCAACCCAATTTCTTCAACTGTGTATTTTCCCAACGGCACATCTTCCACAAGGGTGCTCCACGATGTCGATTCATACATCGAAACGGTAGTTGACTCGCCACCTCCATACGGCGTCCATAATGTAGAAACAGTCGTAACTTCAGCAGGAGCATCGTCAATCCATTCCTTTTCGAACATGACATCGCCGGTTGGCGGATTCATATGGTTTACAACTGTAAATGTCGCGTCCGGCGTTGTTTCAGTCAACTCAATTGTTTGCGGAATTCCTGAAACATTGTAATAAGTTTGATCTCCTGTTTCATATACCCATTCCTCAGTAAGGTTGTATGTCCCGAGTGTCAGTTCTTCAACTATTGTCGTCCAGCTTGGATATTCAACTGTTGCAAACGGATATTCTTCATTTACAGTAAATTTCACATAACCGGATTCGGGTACAAAGTCACCTTCCCACTCCTTAACAAAGGTTATGCTTCCCGAAGTTGTAACAGGCGGATCATATGTGTTGGTTACAGTAACTTGAACTGTCTCCTCTATAACCACATTAACTGTTTCCGGGATATCTTCCACTTGCCAGTTGTCGCTAATGAATTCCTCCGACACTGTATACTCACCTGGCTCCACATTTGGAATCATCCCTTTCCAGGCGCATGATGAATCGAGAGTTATTTCATAGTTTCCCGAATCGCCGTCAAAATGTATCACAACTTTATCGGGTCTTTCCTGCCCTGTAAATTCTTTTATAACTTCAATGGTTGCATATGGTGGGGCAACAATACTTACCTCTTTGTTTCCGGTTCCAACCATTCTTGCGTGTAGACTGGCGCCCGACCACTGGCTGGACTGACCCGGCCCCGCAAGTCTCGCTTCAAACACCATCGCAAACTCAGCAGGCAAACCGCTTGAACTTGTTATTTCAATTGTAAAGGTCATTTTTCCAGATGTTGTCGACTTCACAATATCGGTTGTATATCTCCCCGACATATCAATGACATCTCCCGAAGCCTTGTAGAAAACAACCTCGGAGCGAACATCGTCAAAACCGTATTTTTCAGAATCACCATTTTCATAGTAATCGAATTCTATTCCGTATTGAGTAACACTATTGTCTTTGGAGACATATCTCATAGACACGTATTCCAATTCCTTGTATCCCTTTATGTTCGACTGCTCCCAACGATTTTGCAACTCGTCGTATGCTTGCAGTTTTCCCGTATCACTATTTTTGAAAGCCCATGTATCAGGCTCTGCAAAAGCAAAACTTACGGATGAAAGCACAAGAGCAAAAATCAATGTAAAGGACAAAAGCTTTTTCATAAACTCACTTCCTTTCAAAAATATTTGTTTTCTCCCAAAAAATCAAAAAACCGCCGTAATCAATCTACGGCAGCCAGACTGTCCTGAGTTCGCTGTTATGTAAGGGGTGCGATTATTGTATCGACGGACGGACTCTTGGCTTTGCGACCCCGCCTTCCGGCGGGTTTGCCTTTATCGTATCCATTGGGTTAAATCATTATTTTACCATTGATAAAGCGGCCTAAAGCATTGCTTTTGTAAAAAATTCAACCACTCCCTTTCCTTTGGAGATATCTGCCTTTAAAAAAACAAAACCGCCTCAAACTGCTTGTGGCAGTTATATTGATGCTTCTTGTTTTAATACCCCTTATAATAAAAATTTAAACCTCGAAACAAAAATTTAATATGTTTAAACGCTCCAAACAGCCGCTTAAACATATTGCTTGTTTTCATTCAAAAGCTTATGAAATGCTGTGTATAATATGCCTTGTAGCTTCCTCCAAATGCGACTCCAACTCCTACCGAATCATAGTCTCCAAGTATTGCCTTCCTGTGCCCCGTCGAATTCATCCAGTCGTAATGTACGTAAAAAGCATTCTGCTCTCCTGCCGCTATGTTCTCCCCTGCATTTTCATAATTTATTCCAGCGAGGCTCATGCGTTCGAAAGGCGATTGCCCTAAGAGGTCGTAATGCGAATAGTAACCATTCAGGGCCATGTCCTGGCTATGACCTTGGGCAGTATAGTGGGCAGTCTGATTCCGCTCAAGCGGCGGCAAGCCCCGTTTCACCCTCTCTGTGTTTGCAAGTTCAAAAATTTGCCTTTCATAACTTTTAACAAGCAAATCGCTGGGACTGCCATAGTATCCGTCGAGCTTCATTTCTTCATCTTCCGCAATTTCCAAAATCCCCGAGACTCTGTTGTCGTATTGATCATAAAAAAGCGTCACATAACTGTTTTCCGCCTTGAAGGTGTCGTGGGGACCTTGCGGCAGCATGAAATAGGTGTTTCCCTTTTTTATTCTTGAAATTTCGGTTCCAAAATAGTCCCTTGCCTGCAAAGGCTCAAGTCCCAGCTTAAAACCGTTATTCCTTTCATATGAAGAGGAATTGGTGAAAATAGCCGTGACTTTTCCGTTTCTATATCCAACCTGATAATAATTGTGGTAGTTGCTGTTGTATACGTACCAGTCGAAGCCGTAGTGGCTGAGAAGGGACAGGGAAGGTTCTCCAAGCTTTTTCCCCACTTCCTGCCATGAATCTCCAAGGCTTACAGGCAAGTTGGTGCTTATGGACACTGTACGGGTCTGCCCGTTCCATGACACTGAAGCGTCGAGACCCTCGGCAATGAAACGGAGTGGAACATATGTCCTGGAATCGATTATGACCGGGGGTGAATCAAGTTTTGTGGCTTTCCCGGCCACAATCGCATCGGCAGAACCTATTTTCAGGCTAACTGTTTTTCTATCGCGCTCTGCCGTGACGCTTCTTTCTTTTTCGTCCCATTCAACATTCGCCTCAAAGTATTCGAATATTTCACGAAAGGGAACCATTGTGCGGTCGTTTATTATTAACGGTTCGTTTTTAAAATTTATCAAATTTCCGTTCAATCTTACACCT
>CAZXWC010000071.1:0-8711 GCA_964644525.1 uncultured Peptostreptococcaceae bacterium | reverse complement strand
GAAGGCAAGGGGAATTGTGGATCTCTTGAAGAAGAGCAATGTGCAAGTGGGAGCCACAAAGGTTTTCGGTCCAAATATAAAAAGGGTTGTAAAGCATTTCATCCCTGTAATTGTATCCCAGGACGAAATAAGCAAAGGCCTTCAGGCTTTGCTTGAAAACCATGAAAGAATTGAAAAAATAATCGATGACAACAGAAAGGATACATATATAGACCTAAAAAGCGGAAAGGAAGTAAGGATAAAGGGATAGCCATTAAATGAACCGCCCCCATTTCCACTCTTGTTTGCAGGAAATGGAGGCGTATTTTAAAAAGCATTATTAATGTAAAAGTTTGACTGCCAGGCATTCGGAAATGCAAATCTTCCTACATGAATTCCTCAATCAGCCCGTCCATTGGACGGGTGTCTTTTATGTCCAGCTCGGCAAGGGGGGTTTCGCTAGCGCCCTGTATGCGGGACTGGTAGTCGGGAGCGTCCTTCTGGTAGAGAAGGCCGGTGAATAGCCCCTCACTTTCAAGGAAGGTCTTGAAGGCTCCGCTGTAGTCTCCTGCGTCGTGGTCCTGGTCTAGAGAGACCAGGTTTTCCCTCAGCCATTCGTAGCCTTTGCCTGGGTTGAATGTTACACACGGGCTGAATATGTTTATGAGGGAGAAGCCCTTGTGGACTATTGCCTTCATTATTAATTCTATAAGTTCCTCCTGCCTGCCCGAAAAACCCTGGGCTATGAATCCCCCGCCTGCGGAGAGAGCCAGAAGTGAGGGCCTCAGGGGGTCTTCCACCTGCCCCAGAGGAGTGCTTTTGGTCACAAAGTTCAAGTCGCTAAGAGGCGAAGTGTGGCCCTTTGTAAGCCCGTATACCTGGTTGTTCATAAGCAGGTAGGTGATGTCTATGTTTCGCTTTATTGCGTGCATAGCGTGTCCCGTTCCTATTGCGAAACCGTCTCCGTCTCCGCCAGCGGCGACTACCGTGAGATTTTTGTTGGCCAGCTTTATTCCCTGGGCTATGGGCAGGCTTCTTCCGTGTATCCCGTGGAAACCGTAGGCCTTTATGTATCCTCCTATGCGGCCAGAGCAGCCTATTCCGGAGACTATTGCAGCCTTGTGGTTTTGTATTTCAAGCCGCGCCAGGGCAATTTTTAAGGCCCTCAGCACCGAATAGTGTCCGCATCCAGGGCACCATGTCTGTTCAACTTCGTTTTTGTATACATCTATAAGGGCCACTCAAATCAACTCCTTTGCTTTGTTCTCTATTTCGGCCAGGGTGAAGGCTTGTCCGCTGAATTTTCTGAGACTATGAAGATTGCAAAGCCTTTCGGCCGGCATGTGTTTTCTCAAAAGCTGGAAAAGCTGTCCGCCGTAGTTGTATTCCACAACAAGTATGGAGTCGAAAGCTTTTTCCAAGGCAGAGAATTGGTCCTCTGGAAAAGGCTTAAGCCTGTGAAGAGCGCCCAAAACGACATTTCCTCCCAGGTCTTTTAAAGCCTTCTGGCAGATGCCGTAGGCCGAACCTGTTGCAATGACCAAAAGTTGCCCTGAGCTTTTATCAAGGGCTATTCCGGGAAGTCCGGCGAGCGAATCGAATTTTTCCATCCTCCGCTTCATCATGCTAATCCTGTTTTCCGGGCTGTTTTCCGGGGCCCCCAGGGGGCCGTGCTCGAGTCCCGTGGTGTAGTGTATTCCCCCTGGTGTGCCGGGCGCCGGACGGACTTTGCAGTCTCCTTGGTAGCGATTGAAAAATTCTTCTTGGCCGAGCTTTTCGGATAGGGAAGCCGTTTCCGGGCCGGCTTTTGGGCCTATTTCAAAAGGATCGACCGTTTGTGGAAAAAGACCCAGGGCAAGGTCGCTCATTACAAATACAGGGCATGAAAATTCGTCAGCCACTTGAAAGGCCTCCTTTGAAAGGGAGAAGCATGTTTCCACGCTATAGGGGGCAAGCGTTATGGATGGATATTCTCCGTGGCCCCCGTAAAGGGCAGTGTTGAAGTCGCTTTGTTCAACCCTTGTCGGAAGGCCTGTGCTTGGGCCGACCCTTTGGCAGTCGATTACAACCAGTGGAATTTCCGCCATGGCCGCCAAACCTATGCCTTCCATCATTAGGGACAGGCCAGGCCCGGAAGTGCTTGTCATGCTTCGAACTCCTCCGTAGGATGCGCCTATTGCCATTGTGGCCGCGGCTATTTCATCTTCTGTCTGAATCATCACGCCTCCCATGGCCGGAAGCTTTGCCGACATGTACTCCATTATTTCGGAAGCAGGGGTTATGGGGTAGGCGGAAATGAATCTGCATCCTCCGGACAAGGCCCCGAGAGCAAGGGCGTAGTTGCCTGTCATTACAGGCCTTTTGGCCATGGGGACAGGATCGAGCTTTAAGTTGTCGTATTTTTCAAAGCAGGGCTTTTTTGCCATATCAAGTCCGGCGTTGAAGGCTTGCAGGTTGGCTTTAAGGACGAGGGGGCCCTTTTTTTTGTACTTTTCGGATAACAGATCTTGGAAAATATCTTTATCCATCCCCAGCAAGCGGCATAAAAAACCCAAGGCAACACTTGTCTTGGCAAGTTTGCTGCCGACCTTTTCCGAGGCTTGGGAAAAGGGAAGCAAGAAGTTTTCGGTATTTTCGCCAAAGTCTTTGCTAAGGGCCGAAAGCTTTTCATCGGCGAGCATGAGGCAGGCGTCCGGTGAAATATCGAAATTCATTTCCGCGGTTTTTTTGTCGAATGCCACAATCAAATTTACTGACTTCCCGGCTGCGGCGTTTCGGAAAGGGCTTATTTCGATTTTCGAGCGGGTGTGACCTCCCTTTATGCGGGATGCGAAAGTGCGGTGGGTATAGGTGTAGTATCCGCTGCGTGAAAAAGCTTTTGAAAGTATAGAACCGGCGCTGACTATTCCCTGACCCTGAATTCCTCCTATTGTCAAAATCAATGTTTTCATTGAAACCTCCTTTTTTTGACGATTCTTTTGTTATATACCCACATGTAGGCCTTACATGACAGTTTTGGGAATCATATAAGGCACAATGGTGTATAATGTATGTAAAGAGCTGCGTGATGGGAGGAGAAAGAATGGATAAAAAACAAAAACAGAACATAATAGGATTGATTGTTCTTGCGGTGGCGTCGAGTATTTTAAGTCGTCTGGGAAGCGGCATACACCCCTATATAGGCTATGTTGGATCCGGCTTCGCATTAGCTTTTGCCCTGCTTGCATTCATAAATGTAAACAAGTCGGGGAGAGAGTAAAATCAAATGCTGCCTAAAAGAGATACAAGGGTCCAGTTGTTCATAATTGAAAACGGGAGTTATATTATGCTTGAGCATCATATAAAAGAAAAGGGCATTTTTGTATGGGGTCTTCCCGGGGGAGGAATCGAGAATGGCGAAACTCCCGAGCAAACCGCTCTCAGAGAGGCTTTTGAGGAAACAGGTCTAGGCATACGCCTGATGCCAAAGTATTTTGCGAGAAATTTCATAGACAGCCCGGTATACAGGCGGGCCATTACATTCGTGGCCGTTCCCCAGGAGGGGACCGCCGTTTTAGGCGAGGAACCCGAAGAAGAGATGAAGCGCTTTTATGCGCTTACGGGAATAAGGTGGCAGAAATTGTCCGATAGGGACCTCTCCCCTCTTGCTATAGAGAACACAGAGCCGATTATTGATTGGCTTAAGTCCGATCAAGTATGCAAAAGGCGGAACTGCATTTTTGCAAATTATAAAGATGGAACTATTCTCGCGGACGAAGCGGGCCGTATAATGCACACGGCAGGGCCGGGCAGGTTCAATGAAATGATTGATGCTTCAGAGTTTGAAACCATGCTTAGTGGAAATCTTGTAGAAGAAAACGGAAGATGTCGCTATGAGACGACTTTCATACGCGAGATATTAATTGGAGAAGCCTTAAAATTCAAAAGTGGAAACTGGATTAAGATTAGCGATGCCATAGGGCGAATGAACAATCTCGGAGCAGTCCGGCATTTGAAAACAAGGATGGAAGAATGATGGCTTCCGAGAGGAATCTATGGAAAGGGAAGGATTCAAATGACAGATTTATATCTTATAAGGCACGGACAGACAAAGTGGAATCTTGAGAAAAGGATACAGGGAAATATGGATTCGCCCTTGACAGAGCTTGGACAAAAGCAGGCCATGTGGCTTTACCAGGCATACAGGGACTGCCACATCGATGTTATTTACACCAGTACGCTGGACAGGGCATTTGAGACGGCAAAGATACTCAGGGGTGACAGAAAAATAGAAATCACACGATTGGATGAACTGAAGGAAATCCATTTCGGAGAGTGGGAGGGCCTTAAATTTATGCAGCTTAAGGAAGAAAACCCCGAAGCTTTCGACGCTTTCAGGTTTAGGCCGGAGACATTCAGGGCCCAAGGAGGCGAAACATTCATTGAGGCCAAGGCACGCGTAGTAGGCGCGGTTGAAAAAATACTTGAAGAAAACAGGGGCAGGAAGGTTGCTATGGTAATCCACGGGGCAATACTGAAGCTTCTTATGGGGCACTACATGGGCCTTGCAATAAATCAGATATGGGAAGAGCCTGTTATACGCCCGACAAGCGTAAGCCACATTAAATTCAAGGATTCCGGTTATGATATAGTGAAGTTCGGAGATGTTTCCCACTACAGAGAAAGGGACGAAAATTCATTTGGAATATAGAATCAGAAGGGAGAGAGGGACATGTTGGTTTCATGGAGCAGCAGGATGGAAACAGGGATAGAGGAAATAGACAGGCAACACAAGAAGCTTTTTGAAATAGCTGAAAAACTCTATCAAGCCAAAAACGGTGATCCCGAAATGTTAAATAAGAAAATAGCGGTAACGGCGCGGGAGCTTTTGGACTATGCCAAAATCCATTTTGCTACTGAAGAGAGAATGATGGAGGAAGCAGGTTTTGAAGGTTACGCCGAACATAAAAAAATCCACCGCATGTTTGCGGAAAAAGCGGAGGCCTACCAAGGAAGAATAGACGAGCGGAGCGGCGATGTATTTTTGGCTATGGAAATCATGAATTTTCTGATTGATTGGATTGTTGACCATATTTCTGTAACCGATAAGGAATACGTGCCTTATATCCTTGATTAGGTTTAGAGGTGATGCTTTAACAAGTGGAAAGCAAAAAAACAGAATCGGAATGCCGATTCTGTTTTTTTTTATTTACTTTATGAGGGAGTTGCCTCCCATTTCCGCTGGTTTTTCAAGATCCATAAGCTCAAGCAGGGTTGGCGCTATATCGGCCAGTTTTCCTTTCCTTAGCTTGATGTCTTTGTCTGCTCCCGCCAAAACAACCGGAACGGGATTTAGAGAGTGGGTTGTCATTACATTTCCGTCAGGGTCTTGCATTTCGTCTGCATTTCCGTGGTCAGCCGTTATGAAGAGCAGACCGCCTTCACCGAGAACAGCATCAGAAACCTTGCCCAGGCATTGGTCGACTGTTTCTATGGCCTCAACCGCAGCATCGAAAACGCCTGTATGTCCCACCATGTCTGGATTGGCGAAATTGACAAGTATGAAATCGTGTCTTCCCGCCTTTATTTCGCTCACAAGGTTGTCGCAAACATCCCAGGCGCTCATCTCTGGCTGGAGGTCGTAAGTGGCGACCTTGGGCGAAGGCACAAGAATTCTCTTCTCGCCGGGGAAAGGTTCTTCCCTGCCTCCATTGAAGAAAAACGTGACATGCGCGTATTTTTCTGTTTCTGCTATGCGAAGCTGCTTAAGATTGTTGGCCGAAAGATATTCCCCAAGGGTGTTTTTGAGGGCCTGCGGTTCGTAAGCAACATGGGCATTAGGCATTGTCTGGTCGTATTGGGTCAGGCACACATAGTTGACGGGGAAAAACCCCTTTTTGCGGACGAATCCTTTAAAATTCTCGTCTGTGAAAGCCCGTGTTATCTGTCTTGCTCTGTCCGGCCTGAAATTGAACATTATGACCGAGTCGTTTTCCTTCACGGTCGTTATGGGCTTTCCGTCTTCGAGAATTACAGATGGTTTTACAAACTCGTCTGTTTCGCCCCTTTTGTATGCGTCTTCGAGAGCGTTTAAGGCGTTTTCATAGCTTTGACCCTGTCCGTATGCCATTGCATTGTAGGCCAACTCTATTCTTTCCCAACGGTTGTCCCGGTCCATGGCATAATAGCGTCCACAAATGCTGGCTATTTTGCCTGTCTCCAGTCGGTCCATGCGGTCCTCGAGCGCCTTTATGAAAGCCTTGGCCGCCTTGGGCGCCGTGTCCCGCCCGTCAAGAAATGCGTGTACGTAGACTTTTTTAAGTCCCGCATTTCGGGCAAGTTTGAGCAGAGCGTAGAGGTGGTCTATGTGGCTGTGCACTCCGCCGTCTGAAAGAAGTCCCCATAAATGAAGGGCACCGTTGTTTTTCATTGCATTTGAAACGGACTGCATGAATGCGAAATGGCTGTAGAATTTTCCGTTTTCTATTTCGTTTGTTATGCGAGTTAGCTCTTGATATACTATTCTTCCGGCTCCTATGTTGAGGTGTCCAACTTCGGAATTGCCCATCTGACCTTCCGGAAGTCCCACGTAGGATCCGCTTGCCTGCAAGCTGCTTGTGGGCCATGCGCTTGAAAGACTGTCCATATTGGGCGTTTTGGCCGCCATTACAGCATTGCCTCTTGCATTGCCGCTTAGTCCATAACCGTCAAGTATCATTAAAACGACGGGTTTTTTCATGATATGTATCCTCCCTGCTTATTGATAAAATTTCTATGCAGTCATTCAATATGAGTTTACCACAAATAAGCGCCGCTTGTTGAAATTATACATAATTGTAATTTTTCCTTTTAATTGAATTTAGGGCGGCAAAAAAAGCTCTTTATATAAATAAAGGCCTTGAAAACACCTTATCTTGCAAAGGTTTTCTGTTATAATGTAGTAAGATAAAATAGAAAACTGCAACGGATTCGGAGGGAATAAATGAACAACTTGGAAGAAAGAACAATAAAAACAATCAGATTCATATCAGCTGAGGGAGTTCAAAAGGCAAAATCAGGACACCCGGGACTGCCAATGGGGGCGGCTGCGGCGGCCTATACTTTGTGGGGACGTTTTCTCAAGGGCTGCGGCAAAGACCCGCAATGGCCCGACAGGGACCGCTTCGTATTATCGGCGGGGCACGGCTCCATGCTTCTTTATACTCTTTTGCACCTCTTCGGCTATGATTTGTCAATGGAAGACCTGATGAATTTCAGGCAATGGGGAAGCAAGACGCCTGGGCATCCGGAATACGGACACACACCGGGGGTGGAAACAACGACCGGTCCCTTGGGACAGGGATTCGCAAACGCCGTTGGAATGGCTGTAGCCGAGAAAAGGCTTGCGGCGGAATTCAACACAGAAGACATTAAGCCTGTCGACCACTGCACATATGTGCTTGCGGGCGACGGAGACCTTATGGAAGGCATTTCGGCTGAAGCGGCATCGCTTGCGGGCCATTTGGGACTAGGCAAGCTTATAGCCATTTACGACGACAACGGAATCACCATAGACGGGAAAACAGACATAGCCTTCACAGATGATACAGGAAAAAGATTCGAAGCCTACGGTTGGCAGGTAATAAAGGTTCAGGATGGAAACGACCCCCAAGCCATAGCATCCGCAATAGAGTCTGCAAGAAAAGAAAGCGAGAGGCCTTCAATACTAATGGTGAAAACTGTTATTGGATACGGAAGCCCAAACAAGAAGGGAACCTCCGGCGTCCACGGAGCGCCTTTGGGAGAAGATGAATTGTCGGCAATGAGGAAGTCACAGGGATGGGACTACCCTGCCTTTACAGTGCCGGAAGACGTTGAGGAGAATATGCGCGCCATAAGGGCCGCAAAGGAAAAGGAAAGAGACCATTGGTACGAACTCTTTGAAAAATATAGGGAAGAATATCCCGAAAAGGCAAAGAAATGGGACGAGTGGCACGACAAGAGCCTTCCTAAAGGAGCCAAGTCGGACAAGCGTCTTTGGACATTTGATAAAAAATCCGAAGCGACCCGCGCAAGCGGAGGAAGGGTTCTTAATCTTTTGGCAGAGCATATGGAAAACCTGATGGGAGGATCCGCCGACCTCAATGCCTCTACAAAAACGCGTCTGGCGGGAAAAGGGGACTTCCAAAAGGATTCGCCGCAAGGATCAAACATCAATTTCGGAATAAGAGAACACGCAATGGGCGGAATATTAAACGGCATTTCCCTTCATGGGGGACTTAGGGTTTTCGGTTCAACCTTCTTTGTGTTCTTCGACTACATGAAGCCGGCGGTAAGGCTTTCTGCACTAATGAAGCAGCCCGTCATATATGTCTATACACATGACAGCATAGGAGTCGGCGAGGATGGACCCACCCACCAGCCCATAGAGCATCTGGCTTCAATGCGATCAATCCCGGGCCTCAAGGTGTTTAGGCCTGCAGATGCCAAAGAAACCGCAATATCATGGATTCAGGCGGTAGAATACACCGATGGACCTTCTGCAATAGTCCTTTCCAGACAAAATCTGCCTCTTCTTGAGGGGGTGGCAAAAGCCGCCTACATGGGGGCCTACGTGCTCAAGAAGGAATCGAAAGAAAAACCCGATGCGGTATTAACCGCCAGTGGTTCGGAACTTTCACTGATTCTTGAGGCTGCAAAGCTCTTGGAAAAAGACGGAATAGACGTGAGAGTGGTCAGCTTTATTTCCTGGGAAATATTTGATGAGCAGACAA
>CAZXWC010000070.1:0-8854 GCA_964644525.1 uncultured Peptostreptococcaceae bacterium | reverse complement strand
ACGTATTAAAGGCTTTGCATGGATTTTGCCAATCAAACCTATTTCAGTATCAATTGCATTAATTGAATTTTATCGTCAATTGTCCTTTGCCATTATTTTTCAGCACCTGCAAGCCATCCTTCCAGCAATGTGCCGTACACAATACCTGCCGCAAAACTTACATGGTCTTGAAATCCTGTAGAACTGTAGAATGCAAATGATACCAAAAGTCCCAAAACAGCGCCTCTCGCAATAGCGCTTCTTTTGTCTGCAGCCTTCCATGGAGCTCCAACAGCGAGGCCGATAACAAGGCGGTTGTACCATAGCGAAAACACAAAAACTGGCGAAGCTGTAAAACCGGAGCGCACATATGCGCCCACAACGCAAACAATCCCCAATAAAGCCCCGCCTATGAGAGCCTTTTTCATTCTTTTGTTCATCTCTGCTCCTTCTGTTCCCGAGTTAATTCTTATTTTTTACCCAGGCACATATTTTATTGTTTATGAAAAATTGCCTTCAATATAATTTTACAATACCCGATTCCATGCTTTTAGACTCAAAAATATTCATTCCTTTATATTAAAACTTCGCGGCGCTTGTTTTCATCCTATTACAATAAGTACCTCCTGAAAATTCAGGAGGTACTTATTATTCATTCATTTTCTCTTTTTACCCTTTAAGAGAATGGTTGCTGTAAATGCTGTGATTGGAATAGTGAGAATCAATCCTATACTGCCAGCCAAAGACCTTACGATCTCGGTGGCAACTATGTCCATGTTGGTAAGGCTTGCAAACGGAGTTTCATATGCAAGTAGTATCAAAAGCAATGGAATCGAACTGCCCGTATAAGCCAATATCAGAGTATTTGACATGGTACCCATAACATCCTTGCCAATAGCCATTCCGGCATTGAAGAGTGTTATACTTTTAAGATTTTTGTTTACCTGATGTATTTCCTGAATGGCGGAGGCAATGCTCATGGCAATATCCATTACTGCCCCCAATGCCCCAAGCAATATGCCTGCAAACAACAAATTCTTGAAGTTGAATTGTATCTGTTGCGGTATATAAAGGAGCATGCTCGCCTCGTCGGCCGACATTCCTGTGAGTTTTATCATCTTCCCCACCAAAACTGCAATCAGTCCAGCTATTACAACCCCAGAAACAGTCCCTATAATTGCAGCATAGCTCTTTTTACAAAAGCCGGATATGATTATTATCGTCAGTACGGTTATCACTATGGCTATCAAAATTGCTGTAATCAATGGGTTCCAACCTTTAAGAATTCCCGGAAGCATCACCTTGAAAATAAGAAATATGGTGAGCGAAATTGTGACTACAGACTTAAATCCCTTCCTTCCGCCTATTAATACAAGCAGCCCCAGAAAAACAGCCACCATAATCTTTAACATTCCGTTCCTCGAATAGTCCGAAATGTAAATCTGCCTTGAATCCTCATACTCCTCTATCATAAGAATGACTCGGTCATCCGTTTTCACTTCAATATTGTAAGCAACATTTTCAGACAGAACATTCTCAACCTCTATTACCTCACCCTCGTACCGGCCTGTTTCAATAGCTGTTGTGACTATCTGATAGTCGTATGAAAAATCGCCCTCAGAGCTAAAATTTTCTACATCTAGCACTTTTCCTTTTTCAAATGAAACCTCCGGTTCGTTTTCATCAACCATATAATAATCGCTATTATCTGTCGCATAAGCGCACCCGCAAACACCTAGTCCAATAATTGCCACAATCAAAACTATAAGAACAATTGTTGTTTTCTTCATTTCTTCTCCCCTTGAATTCTTTATTAATAACATTGTAATTGTATTTTAATTGGGTGGCAATGTCAAAAACGACTGATTTTCATAAAACCATTTTGCTTTATATCAGTAGAAAGACTATACTTGACTAAAGGGCGCTGTCTTTTATGGTCGTCAAATGGTTAAGTTGGCCTTTAACGATACTATTATACTTCAAATCCCAAATCCGTTTTGCAATTAGCAAATCATAATTGCTTGGCCATCATTTTGCCACTATGAAATCTTAGCTGATAATCTATTTTGGCTGGCGCAAGCATCAGCCGGAAGGAGGAGTTATGCCAAGTGTCAAAGTGAATCAAAAAGCTCCTGATATCGAGTTGATGGATTACAAGGGCAATCATTTTTCTTTAAAGGAATACAGAGAAAAGAAATGGTTGTTGCTGGTACTCAATAGAGGCTTCTCCTGACCATTCTGCCAAAGGCACATGGCGCAGTTGCGCCATGAATATGAATCGTTCGCTGAAAGAGACACGGAAATTGTGGTCATCGGGCCCGAGAATACAAAGAATTTTGCAGCTTACTGGGAAAAACATGAATTTCCTTTTGTGGGACTTTCCGACGAGTCGCATTCGGTCCTCAAATTGTATGGGCAAAAGGTAAATCTGTTTAAATTGGGACGTATGCCTGCCCAAATGCTTGTTGATAAAAAAGGCTTACTTCGATATGTGCATTACGGACACTCAATGAAAGATATACCTGATAGCAATGAAGTGCTTCAATTGATTGACGAAGGCTGAATCCAATTGATAAAAATGAAAAAGATGCAAAAGACTATAATCAGCTCAGCGACTATAAAAAGTCGCACTGAGCTGATTTTTATCATTGGTGAAAATTCATTTGTTTTTATCCCCAAAAATATGTTGCCCGTAATTCCATTGTCTTATTATATTGATTTTGAACAATGTTATTTCCCAACATAGTTGACGATTTTACTTGCATTAAAATTAATACGGCCATTATCATTAGTATTAAAATATTCATCCAATTTTATATGAAGTGCATTTTTAGGGTACATCATAGATTCACCATTAATGAGACGGTAATTATACCATTTTTCATAAAGCTCAAAAATCGGCTTATTGATAGCGCTATAAATGAGTTGGTGCTTTTGAACATATGGATTATTCGTAAAGATAAAAAACTTATTTGCAAATAATTTATTAACCATTCCAATTGTAACAATCTTCTCATCTAAAAGATAATTGACAATTTCAAAATACATAATATAATCGCCCATTATTCGGCCATCATCTTCACTAAAAGTAATATCCCCCATATCTCTATAAAGTTTTAATTTATTGTAAATATACTCAATATTGCTGTTGTCATGAAATGTGTTATTTAAATTTATTATGAATTCCGCTTTAGATATGTCATGTTCCTTTTTCAATTGATACCATATTGCAAGAGCTCCAATAATTGCTGTAACAATTGTAATGCTGTTGGCAATAGATTCTTTGAAATAAATTTTTATAATACTGGTTGTGATTAATAAAATCATAATTATGAGTACCATATCAAGCAGAGTGTTTCTTTTCTTATTCATTTAAAATCAAATCCTTTCTAAGTATTTTAAGATTTAATTAATTACATAAAAATCAAATTATGTAAAATGTTGTCCGCTTTGTTCCATGAAGCGAATTTTTTTAATATTTTTTCTCCGCCTTTTGGTCAATTAAACTTCTAAAGGTTTTGTTTGAATTTGTGAAGCCAGTTATACTTTATCATGAAATATCTCATTTTAATTTCTTCCTGCTTACATTTACAAAAAAACAAAGGACAATTCTATTGACCAAGGGGGTGGGCCGGTGCCGGATGGATTATTTATGTTTTCGAATTTACACCATTATACGCACTTTTTCCTTTATACGTGCGGATTCATGCAAAAATATGTTAAGATATTTATAAAAATTGAAGAAACATTATAGCAATTGCTGTTTTGCCAGCAATATGCGGTTGGCTTCAAATATGTTTTTAGGGGGATTATAATGGACCATATAGGAGAAATAGCTGCTTTCGCAACCTCATTTTGCTGGACTATAACCTCGATTGCTTTTGAAAAAGCGGGCAAAAAGGTTGGTTCATATACGGTTAATATCATACGTTTATTTATAGCAATCCTTTTCATTAGTCTCTACACTACTATTTTTAAAGGAATGCCCTTTCCCACCAATGCTCCTGTTCACGCTTGGATTTGGTTATCAATATCCGGATTTGTCGGTTTTGTAATTGGTGATTTATTACTATTTGAATCCCTTGTTAGAAACGGTTCTCGAATAACAATGTTAATAATGGCCAGTGTACCTTTGATTGCCGGAATCTTAAGCTATTTTGTTTTAAATGAACTTATGACCATCAACCAAATTATTGGCATGTTAATCACTCTGCTTGGCATTGTTTTGGTTGTTATAAAAAAAGACAGCCTGAGTGGACAAATGGTTCTTAGCCATCCAATAAAAGATCTCTTGTTCGCCGTTGGAGGAGCCTTTGGACAAGCGTCAGGACTTATTCTCAGTAAATTTGGAATGGCCGACTATGATCCAATCGCCTCAACACAGATTCGTATTATTGCGGCAATTATTGGATTTTCTTTGGTCTTCACACTTAGAAAGGATTGGCACAAAGTTAAAACGTCACTTTTAAATATATCTGCAATGAAATATATTACTCTTGGTTCATTTTTTGGCCCGACATTAGGCGTATCCTTATCACTTATCGCTGTAAAATATACAAATCCGGGAATTGCCTCTACCTTAATGTCCTTGACTCCCATTATCATTATCCCTTTTGCCATCTTCTATCTTAAGGAAAAAATGGATTTCAAGGAAATCCTGGGGGCATTTATAGCCGTATTCGGTGTCGCTTATATTTTTATGACATAAAACAAATCAAAAATCACCGTAATCCTAAGCAAAAGCCCCTTAAACTATGCAAGCAGGACAAGACTTGCAGCCATTACAATCATTCCGCAAATCATGCCATAAATAGCTATATGATGCTCACCGAACTTTTCGGCTGTCGGAAGCAATTCGTCAAGAGAAATATACACCATTATGCCTGCAACAGAAGCGAAGACAAATCCAAACAGATATTCACTGATGAAACTCCTCAATAAAAAGAAGCCGATTATTGCGCCTACAGGCTCTGATAATCCCGATGCAAATGAATATATGAAGGCTTTTCTCTTGCTCCCGGTGGAATAGTAAATCGGCACAGAAACTGCAATCCCCTCCGGAATGTTATGAATTGCTATGGCGATTGCAATGCTTATGCCCAGTGTGGGATTCTCCAAAGCCGCAATGAAGGTTGCCAATCCTTCCGGGAAGTTATGTATCGCTATTGCAAGTGCTGAAAACAAACCCATCCTTTTTAAATTTTTTCTTTGGTCCGGATCGTTCAAGTCTGCTATTTCCTTCACCTCATGAGGATTTTCAAAATTTGGAACCAAAATATCTATTATTGCAATTAAGGCAATCCCCGCAAAAAAAGCGATTGTTGTATAAATATAGCCAAGTTTTGGCCCTGATGCAATTTCCAAGGATTCTCTTGCCTTCGCAAAAATTTCAACCATTGAAACATATATCATTACTCCAGCTGAAAATCCAAGCGCACCAGATAGGAATCTTTTATTCGTTTGTTTTGTGTAAAAAGCCAAAACACTTCCAATGCCGGTCGACAAACCCGCAAAAATTGTCAACCCGAATGCAAAAATAACTGTCGAAAGATCAAATTCCATGACTTATCATACTGTTTTCCAGTATGCCCCCTTTGTTAATATTTTATAATTTCGAACCGAATCGTAATGAATATCATACCACGGTCGGATTATCATCAAACCGCCCAAAAAAACATCATAGCTTTGATTTAAGCCAATTCAATACCTTTTTACAATCCTCATTATCTGGATGGCCGTGTCTGATAAAACCTTTTCCTCCATAGCAGGCCATATAGTCGTCATCGAAACTCAATTCGTTCTTTTCGATAAATTTCTTCAACTCTTTTATTGCGTCTTTATCCGATCGGCCTCTTCCGAACCAAGTCAAAAACATATGGAAACTTGCATCTCCATTTATGGATGTTTTTTCAATGCCTTTAAGCCATTCCATCAAATTTTTGTGGACTTTCCCTCCATACACCCCGGAACTTAGAATTATCGAATCGTAATCCTTCCAATCCCTTTCTTCTTTCTTCTCAAGTACCAGCAACTCTGCGCCAATGTTCTTTGCAATATAACGGGATAAATTATACGTATTTCCCTTTCCCTTTGGACTTACAATCAATACGCTCATTTAAATTCTCCTTTAATGGGTCCCAAATAGTCTCCATCTTTCCCAACCTTTAACTGATTCACGCCAGAAGTCGATCCTATGCACTCAATGGATATGTCTTCCAATGAGGTTTAATAAAGAGGCAACACAAAAATTCCTTTATAGAACCTTCCATCCGGCATGGAATAGTGCATAAATATTAACTCTAACTATTGACAAAATTTTATATGATGCGTATTCTCTTCATTTGGCGCATGTCAGCTTTGTTACACCATTCATCTTGTCTACATTGAATTCCGCATTGTCTTCAAATGATACTTCTGATGCAAAGTTGATACTATAACCTAAATTTTGGCTATAAGCAAGTATGCTTGATACCACTTTTTTGTCTTTAACAAAAAGCAAGTGCACCATTCCCTCATTGATGTTGTTGGCTTTAATGTCAGCACTTTCAAATCCTATAATATCTTCAATGCTCTCTTTGCTTTGATATGGTCCAAATGTATACACCCTATCCCATTCAAACGGAATTATCTCGTTCAATTTAACCGTTTGACCGCCAATAGCTTTAATTGAACTCTCTAGTTTCTGGTTATTAATAAACACAAATGGATTTCCAATTATCAAATACGCTGTTGCCGCAATCAGCATAACACAAGTAAAAGCAATTATTGCCGCTTTTGTTTTCTTCTTCATTATTGCCCTCCGCCATATATGAATAATGCTTATCCTATTGTTCTCTGCAAAAATCCTTGCTTGTATGCATTGTGCCATTTTCACAGGACTTATACACTATAGGGAAAACTTAAGGTTGTATTCCTGCAACTCCAACACCAAAAATTCTCAATAAAAAGTGCCGTCCCAAATGATTCCCTTTGATTCGGTCTCATTTTGCACTTGTCTGCTCCATTGCTTTGATCTGTAGCCACAAAATGTATTGTATTCATCCTTCTCCATTCAACCTTTGCAGCATCTCTGTCAAATCTATGCCATACTCCTTTTCGATATCTGTAATGCTGTCAAAAAGGTTTGTGCACAGCAGGCATACGTCAGCCGCTTTGTCGTATTCTTTTATAATAGCTTCTCTTTCGGAATGGTCTTCAACAATTTCAAGCAAGGTATGTTCTCTTCTAATCATTTGCACGCTCCTCGTATACTATGTTTAAGCACATATATTTGATGTGCAGACATAGGTATTTCTATTTGCCTCAACATATCATAAGCATACGCAGTATACACCTGAGAATCCATTGAAATGCCTTCCGCAAACAGAGCCGGCTTTTGCTGTATCTTAGTACTGCTCAGAAATCCCAAGATAACATTGGCTGTTGGCGGCTATTTAAATTAATCAATGGGGTCTATAACAAACCGTAACCGTGATTTGTATTAAGAATTATTTCTATGCCTCAGCAAAACAGCATTTAATTTAACCCTTAAGCTTACTTTCCCATTCAGCAAGTTTAAAACCTGTTAAAACAAAATCATCACCCACAAGAACTGGACGTTTATGGAGCATGCCATCACTTTCCAAGAGCAACAAAAGTTCTTCTTCAGATAAACTCGCCCATCGGTCCTTCAAATTCAATTCTTTGAATACTTTTCCGTTTGTATTAAAAAAACGCTTAAGTTCCAATCCACTCTTCTTCATCCATTCACGTACTTCATGTGCTTTAGGATTATCTTTATGAATCAAACGTAACTCATATGAAAATTTATTGTCGTCCAGCCAAGCCTTGGCCTTTCTACTGCTTGTTCACGATGGATAATGTAGTAATAGCATATTTTAATCTCCTTTGTCTATTTCATTAATTTCCCTTATAGAAAATCATACTTTAACTTTGTTTATAATACAATCAAAAAACACCTAATCTCTAAAGTCAGATGCTTTTTACATTCTTAAAATTTATAAGATGTTTCTTCAATCAATTCAATTTTATGAGATCATTGCAATTGCTCACTTGTTTTTCTATCTTACATAGCTTTACTACTGTCTCCAAGTGCATCGCGTTGACTATACGCCTTGATAGAAAACACCTTTCCGCCATTCGAAAACCGACCAATTTCAATCAAAAATAACCGTCCCATTTGATTTCAGTGTTTTGCTAAACTAAACAATTTCAATGTATCAAAATAATTCATGAATGTGGGATAAATAAGGTTGAAAATGAGAAAGGCACTCTACAAATGAATGTAGGGAGCCTTGTTTTTTATGATATCTTAAAGTGGTCTATTCCTGATCGATTCAGGGTCAAGTGCACTCTCATTCATCAAGCATTGAAATCGCAGCTTCGTACTCATCCTGACTTGCCTGATACTTCTTTTCTTTAGGCGGAAATAACTTGTCAAATTCGTCAACTTCTTCCTCCGTCACATCGAGCACTTCTGAAAAAGCGGCATAGCCAGATATGTTGTCTAATGCGCCTTCAAAAAGCGGCAACACTAATAAGCCTTTATAGAACTTTCCATCTGGCATAGAAATATTATGTTTTTTGCCACCTGAAAATCCGTATGGCTCGTAGTGATATGGATATCCCAGCGTTAGAATTGCTCGATAACCCAATTCTTTAGCTACTTCAATAGAGTGGGTAATAAGCTGTCTTCCAAGACCTTTTCTGTGAAACTTTGGAGAAATAAAAACTGGCCCAAAACTAATAGTCTTGTGCTCGGTATGATCTTCTGACACTAATTTTGAATGCGTGTAAAAGATTGCGCCTTCAATTTCCCCTTCAACTTCGATGACAAAAGCGAGTTCCTTTATAAAATCTGGGTGATTTCTCATTT
>CAZXWC010000069.1:0-8863 GCA_964644525.1 uncultured Peptostreptococcaceae bacterium | reverse complement strand
TTGAAAACAATGTTCCCCTGGTTCTTGCAGGTTCAATAAGAGACGACGGACCGCTGCCGTCCGTTTACGGAAACGCTTATGATGCTCAAGATGCCATGCGGGTTCAAACCCAAAAGGCTACTACTGTCATTTGCCTTGCAACAACCCTGCACACTATAGCTTCTGGGAATATGACTCCATCATATACTTTTGAGAATGGAAAGGTTAGGCCGGTTTTCATATACAGCGTAGACATATCCGAATTCGCCGTCAACAAACTCGGCGACAGAGGTTCTCTAGAGGTCACATCGATTGTTACAAATGTGCAGGATTTCATGGTTCATTTGAAAAATAACCTTGTTCTTTAAAATTGTTTTGATTAGATTTATAAAGCAAGACTGCCGGCTCTTTTTTATAGAGCCGGCAGTCTTTTCTTCTACATATGTTTTTATTTACCTTCATAGAGACTGGATGAAAAATAAACCGGCTCGCTTGTTACTTCTATCTGCAATCTTCTGATTATGTTTTCGTTTGCAGATGTGAGAATGGTTGTACAATGAGCCTGACAACCCTTGAGTAATTTTAGTTTATCCACAGCCACTTTGGCAATTGGATTTGTAACAGCGCTTATGCTTAGAGCTATTAGTATTTCTTCAGCATCAAGTATAAGATTCATGGAACCAAGCGATTCTTTCTTAAGCTTTCGAATCGGCTCAAGAATCATTGGAGCTATGAGATGCAGCTTGTCGTCTATTTTAGCCAGGTATTTTACCGCATTTAGAATAGCGGCCGAAGGAGCATCCATTATTTCAGTCATTCTTCCGGTTACAATGGTTCCGTCGTGCATCTCTATTGCGAAAACCGAGCAGGTGTCCTTGCAACGTCCGGAAGCTTTAAGACTATCGGCTTTTTCCTTTGCAGGATTTACGACCTTTCTGTCGGAAGGATCAAGGTCAAGCTCCTCCATTATCAATTTTGCCCTTTGAAAAGTCTCAAGGTCGACAAGGCCTTTCTTGTATTCGCATCCTGTATTGTAATACCTTCTTATTATTTCCTGGCACGAAGCTTCTTGTACCAAATGGTCGTCGACTATTCCAAAACCGACTCTGTTGACTCCCATATCAGTTGGCGATTTATAGATTGACTCCTTACCTGTTATTTTCTCTATTATTCTTTTAAGCACCGGAAATGTCTCAATGTCCCGGTTGTAATTTACTGAAATCTCTCCATAAGCATCGAAATGAAATGAATCTATCATGTTTACATCCTTGAGATCTACTGTCGCAGCCTCGTACGCTATATTGAGTGGGTGTTTTAGAGGCATGTTCCATACAGGGAATGTCTCAAACTTGGAGTAACCAACTGCACGGCCTCTCTTATTCTCATGATAAAGCTGCCCTAAACATGTGGCAAGTTTTCCGCTCCCGGGACCCGGTGCGGTAACTACTACAATCTGCTTTGTCGTTTCTATGTAAGGATTCTTGCCGTATCCTTCATCGCTTACGATTGTGTCAACATCTGTCGGGTATCCTTTAGTGGCCCTATGCGTATAAACCTTTATGTCTCTTCTCTTCAGTTTGTTCATGAAAAGTTTCGCTGCCGGCTGATCATTGTAGCGAGTAATAACTATACTGTTTACATCCAATTCCTTAGACCTGAGCTCGTCAATCATCCTTAGCACATCCATGTCATAGGTTATTCCAAAATCGCCGCGTATCTTGTTTCTCTCGATATCCCCGGCATATACGCAAATTATGACTTCAGCCTTGTCTCTAAGCTTTCGCAGAAGCTTGATTTTTGCATCCGCTTCAAAACCAGGAAGACAACGCTTTGCATGCATGTCAAAGAGAAGTTTCCCTCCGAATTCCAAATATAGTTTGTCATAGTCGTTTACGCGCTGCAAAATAAACTTTGACTGTTCTTCCAAATATTTTTCCGAATCAAAACCTTTTTCCATATGCACTCCTCGCAAATTTAAATTTCTGCCAATATTATTATTGTCTATCTTATTCAACAGGCAACAATATTATCTGCCACCTGCATTTCAGCATTCCTTAATAATCGTACTCTATTGAAGAAACAAAATCAAATATAAAATCCGGAATCGAATTCGGCATCAATTTCATCCATGCTTTTAACATTCATGTCGGACAATTCCACAAGTTCCTGCCATCTTGCCTTGGAGTGTTCGTCGTATACCGCACAAGCTTTCATACCAGCTCTTTTAGCCGCCAATATTCCGGCGTAGGTATCCTCGAACACAAGACACTTTGAAGGTTCTGTTTTAAGCTCTTCAGCCACTTTTAGGTATATATCGGGGCTCGGCTTGCCACGCTCGACCTCGCAAGATGTTCGTATTACGTCAAAATATCCATGGATTCCGTTTGAATGGAGAACAGATTCGGCAAGTGCCCTGAAATTGCTGGTTCCTATGCCAAGGCTAACACCTCTTTTACTCAGTCTCTCTACTAGTTTTGCAACTCCTTTTTTCAATCGTATTTCTTTCTCGTACAAATATGACGCCATGCCGTTCCATTCGTCCTTTATCTTTTCTATATCTTCATTTATGTCGAATCGGTCCTTAAAATACTGGGCTGTCTCGGTAAAGCTCATGCCTTCTATTTCATGCTGAAGGTCGTCCGGCAATTCAATGCCGTATTTTTTCAAATAGTCTATATCAATCTGCTTCCATATCCACATGGAATCGACAAGAGTTCCATCCAAATCAAATATGAAGGCTTTGCAATCAAAAAACATTTATCCACCCCATAGCGAAATCAACCTTTCTAAGGTTGATTTCGTTTTTTCTAAATATTATTCAATTAATCATATCATCAGTAATCCATGCTAACAAGAGATTTCGACCTTTCTTTGGCTGTTTTAATCAATGATTTTTCATTCACTATATATCTGTCCATGCTTCCTTTACTGATCAGCCCTACTTCATCGAATGCTTCCATGCTCATTTTTACTCTTGACCCGTCGAATGAAGATACGGTAACCTTTACACTTACAACCTCTCCTATGATTGTCGGTTTGAAGTGCTCGGCATGAACCATTGTGGCAACAGATATGTATCCTTCCGGCAATTTTGAATCTATCAATTCAACCGACGCCTTTATCATAAAAGCAATCACTCCCGGAGTAGCCAGCAAATCACCAAGTCTTCCTGTTCCGTACTCCATTCCTGTATGTCTTTCCTTTACACGTTCCTGAATGGTCAAACTGTCTCCAATGGATAATTCCAAGTTTTCAAACATATCATCGCTCCCTTCCATCTTTTATTCCATATATACCAAAAAACCCTATCCTTTAAGCAAATTATTGTTGCTTTAAGATAGGGACTTCTATGGCAATATAAGTTTTGGCTTAAAATCTATGTAATCGCTTGAAACCAATTCATAGCTTGTACCGTCAATCACACCTTTTATTCCAGCTCCATAAGCGTTGCTGTTGTGCAAATGTCCGTAAAGTGTAATTTCGACGCCATATTGCTTTATCAAATCGGTAAATCCGGAAGGCTCAAGCTTTTCGTTTGTGGGAGGATAGTGAAGCATTGCGATTATTCTTCTCCAGCCTTCTTTCTTTGCGGATTCAAGGGACAACTCAAACCTCATGAGTTCTCTTTTATAAATCTTTTCGTCATGCATATTCGATTTTGAATCACTCGGGCATATCCAACCTCTTGTTCCACAAATTGCAAATTCTCCATACTGCTCGTGGTTGTTCTGTAAAAATATATGTTCAGGATATGCTCTTTTCATTTTTTTGAGAGAAGTCCACCAATAGTCATGATTTCCTCTGCTGAGTATTTTTCTTCCCGGCAAAGCCGCTATCCATTCCAAATCTTCTTTTGCGTCAGTTAGATGCATTGCCCATGATATATCGCCCGGTATCAACACCGTATCTTCATGAGAAATATGTTTTTTCCAATTCTCTTCGATTTTTTCGTAATGCCTTTCCCATTGGGGCCCAAAAACATCCATGGGCTTATCCGCGGAAAAACTTAGGTGCAAGTCACCTATAGCATATAGCGCCATTCATTATCACTTTCCCTGTCAGTCAAAAACCTGATATTTGGCTATGTTGACTTTTATTTTTTTTAAAAGGTCTTCCAATTCGTCCAAACTTCCTTTGTCCCACAAGTCATCAAACTCTATTTGAAATTTCATGGCCTCCGACTGTTGCCCCAGCAAATTAAGCAGACGAATATTGCTTACTATATTCGATATGGTGTTTGACTTTTCTTCAAACAATATTTGCGCATTTATTACCTCATTTCGAATTTCACACATTTCCCTGTCCAAAAGGAATGCAGCTTCGGACGCCCGCATAAGACGCCTTCTTATGTCTTCGGGTATTTCCCTTTTATATTTGTATTTAAGTGAGTGCTCAATGGTTGCCCAAAAGTTCATTGCCAGTGTGCGTATCTGTATTTCAGCAAGAATTTCTTTTTCTCCGAACGCCGTCTGCACCGGATACCTTATGATAACATGGTAGCTTCTATATCCGCTGTCTTTTCGATTGTGCACATAATCCTTTTCTTTTTCAATCTTCAAATCCTTGCCGTCTCTTATTCTCAACAAATCGACCACGCTGTAGATGTCGTCGACGAACTGGCACATTATGCGAATTCCGGCGATGTCCTCCATTTTGTCTTCTATGTCATCTTCATCGATATTGTTGCGTTTTGCCTTTTCCAATATGCTGTTTATTTTTTTCACTCTTCCAGTAACAAATTCAATAGGAGAGTATTCGTTCATCTCCCTAAACTCGTCCCTTAAAGACTTGAGTTTGACTTTCAATTCTTCAACAGCCTGTTCGTAGGGAATCAATATTCTTTCCCAGTCTCTTATTCTATACATAGTATCACTCCATAATGGCTAAGACTTTATATTACAATATTAACACAGATACAAAAGCCTCCACAAGTGGAGGCCTCATACTGATTAAAAACCCTGATTTCTGCGTATGCCTGTGCCTTACGGATACTTTGCCAAAAGCAACAGATTTCAGATTGGTATTCTACAGCCTTTCAGCCATATAACCTACAAGGTCGACTACTCTTGCAGAATAGCCCCACTCATTATCATACCAGGATACAACTTTCACCATTTTATCTCCAACTTTTGAAGTAAGATCGGAATCAAGAATTGACGATCTGTAATCCCCGGTAAAATCCTTTGAAACCAAAGGCAGTTCGTTGAAACCGAGTATTCCTTTTAATTCGTTTTCGGAAGCCTTCTTCATTGCCGCATTGACTTCTTCAACAGTTGCCTCTTTCTTGAGATTTACGACCAGGTCCACAAGTGAAACAACAGGAGTAGGAACCCTTACAGCCATTCCATTCAGTTTGCCTGCCATTTCAGGTATTACAAGGCCAATTGCCTTTGCGGCTCCTGTGGTCGTAGGTATCATTGAAAGAGCTGCAGATCTGGCTCTTCTGGGGTCTTTCTTGTGGGGCTTGTCCAAAAGTTGCTGGTCATTTGTATATGCATGTATAGTCGTCATAAGGCCCTCTTCGATTCCAAACGAATCGTTTAAGACTTTCACAACCGGACCAAGGCAGTTGGTTGTACACGACGCATTTGACACTATTTCATGCTTGTCAGTGTCATATGTGGATTCGTTCACACCCATTACAAAAGTCCCGTCGACATTTTTCCCGGGAGCAGATAAAACCACTTTCTTGGCGCCTGCCTTCACATGCTTGTAGGCGTCTTCCCTGTTGTTGAATATTCCGGTAGACTCTATCACTATTTCCACTCCAAGGTCTTTCCATGGAATTTCTTCAGGATTTCTGAATGCGGTAAACTTGATTGTTTTGTCCCCTACGTAAAGTGTTTCCTTGTCGGCCCTTACATCCTTCGGATAAATACCGTACATGGAATCATACTTGAATATGTGCGCGTGCTTTTCAGGTCCGCTAGTGCTGTTTATTGCAACAACTTCCAAATCATCCCTTTCAAGAGCAATTTTTAAAACATGTTTCCCTATTCTGCCAAAACCGTTGATACCAATTTTTGTTTTCATTCTCAGCACCCTCCTTTTGTTTTGTTCGCCTTGAGTATTATATCATATTTTTTATTTAGAGTAACATATTTATCATTTATTTTTCGCAAAACGTTCAACTGAACGATTAAGCAAATAATTGTATTCTTTGCCTTGCCAAACATTTTTTTCGATCATTTTTTCTTCAATATGGTCCCTTATCTTCCACCAGCTTGTATTCCAATTGCAAAAAAGCGTTTTTTCTTTTGGTGCTCTTGCTAAAAGCCTTTGTATAGCAATTTGCGGATCCAGTTTTTCTAAAAACAGAAGAACCCTGTCTGCATATTCATCCATAGTACAAATATCAAATTCATTATTCTTGTACAAATCGCCCAAATATGTGTTTTCCAATATATAAAGAGAATGAAGCTTAACGGTCTGTATTTTCAAGGCCGAAAGTATCTTGGCGGCTTCAACTGCATCGCCATCGTCATCCCATGGAAGATTCAATATCATATGCGTTCCTATGTCAAATCCGTATGGTCTTATCATGCCAACGCAATTTATGAATTCAGCCAGGCTATGGCCCCGATTCAACTTTTCCAATGTTTTATAATTTACACTCTGCAATCCAAGCTCTATGGAAATTGAAACACCTTTTCTCTTTGAAACATCTTCGAGCACATTCAAATAATCTTCATCCACGCAATCCGGCCTTGTCGAAACACATATCTCAACTACGCCGTCTATGCACGCTTCTTCCATTCTTGCCTTGAATGTCTCAAGGGGCATATATGTATTGGTATAATTTTGAAAATAAGCTATAAAGGCATTCGCCTTGTATTTTTTTCCTATATAGTCTTTATTCTTATGCAACTGCTCATACACAGAAAGATTCAAGCTGAGCATTTCGAAACCAGCCGCATCCTCACCGCAAAATATACAGCCCCCGGTCGAAATATTACCGTCTCTGTTGGGACAGCTCACCGGCAGATTGACAGGCAGTTTATAGGTTTTTTCCCCGTATTTTTCTTTCAAGTAATCTGAATATCTTCTATACAATCTTTTCATAGCAAAAGGCCCTCTTTTTCATGCAAATTTAAAGCAGCCTTAAAGGCTGCTTTAAATTCAATATACACCAATTGAATACATATAACAAACCCCTATTGAACGGGAATCAATACTTCCTGTCCCGGGAAAATCAAATGAGGATTGTCCATCTCATTGAATTCCGCCAAAACTTGCCATTCTATTTCAAATTGTCTTCCTATTCTCCAAAGCACGTCCCCGGACTTGACTACATAAGTATCTGCCACAGAGGGAACTTCTACAACAGAAGGAACATATTCCGTAATTCGTCCTTCAACTTTTGCGCCGGCAGTTCCGTTAACTTCAATGTAGTCCATAAGGATTTCTTCCATTCCGCCGAGAAGCATCAGCTCCTCCTTGCCGTCAAACATGGTATATCCATCTCCTCCGGCCGCCATGAAGTCATTGGTTGCCACTTCATAAGTGGCTGCAAGGTCAAGAGGCATTCCTCCAACCATTACGTTCATTATTCTGCTGCCGGCAGGTTTTGAAGAATCTATCTGATATGTCATCCCTGCCACATGTGTGAAAGCCCCTTTAAGCTCGGGATAGTCAGTAGCTCCAGTTTCAAGAGCTTCCTTGACTTCTGTTCCTGTCAAAGGTTTTACAATCACTGTATTTCCGAATGGCAATACCGTAATGATTTCCTCTATGGTTATTTCGCCCACATCTATTGACGCCCTTATTCCGCCTCCATTGGTCATTACCAGATCGGCTCCCGTAGCATCTAAAATGGCATCTGTAAGCAAATTGCCCAGATTGGTTTCTCCTTTTCTAACCATGCCGCGTTCTCCGTCAAGGATAACATCTGTAGTCCCAACCACAGGTGATACAAGCTCCTCATATTCCGACTTTATGTCTTCTATAAGAGCCAAAACTTCAGGCTCACCTTCAATAGTAACATTCTCTTTTTCCAAAAGGCTGGCGCTGATTTCAGCCTCTCCGTCCATCCATTCAATTTGAACTACGCCCAAATTCTTGTCGTACTCTTCTGCCTGAACAATAAGCGTGTCCCCCACCATCATGCCTTCCGGCAGTTTGTCGTGACTGTGACCGTCTATTATAAGGTCTATTCCATCCACATCCATGGCAACCTTCTCACTTGTGAGGCCATATGTATCGTCAAGACCAAGATGGGCCAGTGCGATAATGATATCAACTTCGTCTTCCAATTCTTCGACCATCATCCCTGCAACCGTTGAAGGATCTCTGAATTCCAAGCCTATAGTGTTGTCCGGATGAGATTTGAATTTAGTTTCGGGAGTAGTAAGGCCGAAGACTCCCAACTTTACACCTTCAATCTCGTAAATTTTATATGGCGCTATAAACATTTCATCTTCTTCAGTATAAATGTTGGCGCTTACAGCATCAAATTCTGCCATGTCAAGCAATTCAACCAATCGTTCCTTTCCATAGTTGAACTCGTGGTTTCCTGGAACCATAAGGTCATAGCCGATCAGGTTCATTATTTCAACAATGCTGGAACCCTCAAAAATAGTGGCTATGGGCTGCCCGTGAAAAGCATCTCCTGCATCAAACAAAAGAACATTGTCATACTCTGCCCGAAGCTCTTCCACTAAAGCCCCGATTTTGGCCATCCCCATACCGTCGTACTTGCCTTCGTCAACACGTCCATGCATGTCATTGGTATGGGCTATTACAATATTTACCGGTTCTTCAGCCGCATACACACCGGAAAAGCCCGACATGAATACGGTCAAAATCATAATCAAAAATAAAAGCAAACCGATTTTTCTTTTTTGAAACATACTTTTTATCCTCCCTATTTTGTTATGTCACAATC
>CAZXWC010000068.1:2968-9076 GCA_964644525.1 uncultured Peptostreptococcaceae bacterium | reverse complement strand
GGAAACGACAAGATGATGGCTTATTTGAAAATCCTAAAAAAGGCATTACTTTCAAAAAGAATGGATTTAACGAAAATCAAGCAAGTCTTTCATCTCGAAAGCGCCCTCAAAATTTTATGAAATGCAAGATTCCTGTCACCTTGCCTGCAATAAATCCGCATCATTGTAGAATAAAATTTCTGCTCTGCCTTTACCATTTGCCTTTGCCTTGTATAACTGCTCATCTGCAAATCTCAACAACTTGTCCAAGTCAAAATCAAAAGTTTTGCAATGAATGCATCCAATACTCGCCGAAAAAGGAACTGTGTTTTTCTGGTAAATTATTTCATCATTCAGCATATTACAGATTTCTTGGGATTTCTCAAAAACTTTCTCCTTTTGCATATCCATCAATACAAGTACAAATTCCTCGCCGCCATGTCGTGCGGCTATGTCGCTTTTCCGGGTAATGGATTGAATGCGCTTGCCTATTTCCACAAGAACCGCATCACCTGCAGAATGACCATAAGTGTCATTTGTTTCTTTAAAATCATCAAGATCCAGCAACATCAGGCAAAGCTCATTCTTTTTTAAGCTTTCATCCCGCAAAAATCGAGAAAATTCATCCTCAAAAGATTTTCTTGTGTATAGATTGGTCAAATAATCCCTTTTCAGATTTTCAATTGATCGCTGTTTGATTTCAAGAAACTTCAAATATATCCTTATAGCCGGATATATCACAAGCACGGAAGCGATAAAAAATGCTGACGTAGCAATCTGACATCCAATCTTCATATTCGGTATTCCGAAAAAATTCATTATTACATATGTAATAAAATTTGCAACGATTACACTGAAAACAACAAAGAACAGAGCAATATATTTCAAATCGTACTTAACATTTCTTTTAATCAAAATTAACACTTCTTTCCTTTCTCCATTTTAGCGTGGTCCATTATATCACTTAATATTCCATTTTAAATTATCGAACCCACAAAAAACCAATTGCCAATACATTTTATCGTTTATCTCTATATTTTTTATATTCTCGTTAATTTTATTGTTGACTTTCTATTTCCCAAGCTCTATTCTATGTGCAAATAATGTTTATATCAGCAATCTGCATTTTTTAATCAGATTTTTCTGATATACATGCATCTTTTTTACCGCTTTGGCCTTCATTGCCCCTTCCCCTGTAAAGCTGTCCAATATAAAATCCGGCAAAATCAAGACGATATGGTTTTCCGCACTGGATACCATATTTAATTGCCTTTACTGTCAGCCTAAAGACCTCGTGAAATATTATGAATCGACCACCTCCATGGATGGTTGATTCATAATATGCTTGTATAATAAGTCTGACACCACATACATGCCTGTGATCATAAATAATGAAAAAATATCTGTTTGATGGAACTTTTACCACCATTCCCCCGTCAAATTAGTGAATGTAAAAACAAACAAAAAAGGAGAAACAATAAATGAAAAAAACTGCAGCTTTAATTATTTTGTCCGTATTATGCATACTAAACATAGGGGTAGCCTTCGCAGGCAACGATTCCGAACCGATTCCAATGCCGGTTCCCTATGAAGAAAACGCAGCAATACCAACACTCTACACCGAAGAAGTTCCATTACCTGTTCTTTACGGAGAGGAAGCCCCGATTCCGGTTCTCATTTCCGAAAAGCCGGAGTTCAAGTGGAACAGTCAAGGAAAATCAGGAGTCATGGAAAGTTCCCCCATAATCAAAGATGGCACTATGTATTTCCCACTGAGGGAAATCGCAGAGTCAACGGACTTTACCATAACATGGAACGGGTCAGACCGCAGCGTAGAAATGGTCAAAGAAGATTTTTCTTCAAAAATGTACATCGACAATACAAATTACAAATCAGGCGAAACCTCCGGAAAATTCGATTCAAATCCCATGTTGATTGAGGGACGAACTTTCCTTTCCGAATCCGACATGGAAGCCATTCTTGGGCTATTCGTAACAACCCAGGATACCGACTTGTTTTTTAATCCCAATGACATAGAAATTATAGCCGGCAATGTCGAGTCAACCAAAGACTGGTTCCAGGATAAAAAAGAAATTCCCGGAACATATATTAAAACAGTCGATGGGTCTTCTTATGTATTGATTGTCGAGGAGGAAAGGAATACCGGCGGCTACACCTTCGATTTCAGCAACATTGAATTGACTGATGGAATTCTCAGGGTCGAATACGACTTGAATCCCCCTATCGATATGGCTACTCAAGCCCTGACAAAACCCTCTGCCCTTATTAAAGTGTCAAATGAAATATCGGAAGTAAAAGTTGACAATTACAATTATTCAGGTACAATTTCCGACCTCAAATTCGAGGAAAGCGGAGCTACTCTTTATCTTGAAGGCGGAAATCTCGAAGAAAGAACAGACGACCTGGTGGTCAGAGTCGGAATTGATACAATAATCGAAGACGGAATCTCCCAAGACTTTAAGATTGGAACTCTTTTAGATGTCCAATACTCCATCTCTACAAGAAGCATTCCCGCTCAAACCAATGCTGAAAAAATCAGAGTCATCGAAACTCCGGAGATTTTCTCGACATACGAGGGAAAAGTAAAAGAAATTACCGAGAGCGACAAGGGATACAGCATAAGGCTTTCCAAGGATGGCAACATTATCAATGACTTGATAATCCACATACAAAAGGGAAGTTACATGGAGTCGGAGATGTACGAGCTTGAGGGAAAAACTGTAACTGTAGAATACACAATAATGACAATGAGCATACCCGCCCAAACATCCCCAATCAAGATTCAAGTGGAAAGGTAATTTATTTTATTACAATCATATCCAACAAAACATTTGTGGCTCCAACCTGAAAAGGTTGAGGCCACAATCATTTTTCTAATCAATCGAAAGCATCCTATTCCACGCCTTCCGTCATCTTCATGGCAGTCACGCCCGATTTCATGACCAGGCGGCGAATCGTCTTGTTGTACATTGCAGGCGACTTAATGTGCTTGCCGGCGATGTTGACTGCTATCCTGCAGCATCTTCTTTTGTATCTTTTCTCTACATGGCCCAAGCCCCTCTGCAGTTCTTCCGCGAGAAACAGCGAGGTCTTAAGCGCATAGCTGAATCCCTCGGCCGACGTGGGACTCGTCGCCCCGGCAGCCTCGCCTATAAGGCACACCTTTTCACCGGACCATCTTAGTCCCCTGATGTCCATGGTCCTTTCTATGAAAGCGCCTTCTGTTTTCAGATAATTTTTCAGATCTATTCCCAAATATTCCGATGTCTTGGATCTCAACAGTTCAAATCCACTTGCCAAATCCTCCCCCAAAGGCACTGCAGTCCCCAGAATCATTGAATCGTTCTTTTGTATTGTCCATGAATAATAATCCGTCACCTCCGAATCGAATATGCCTGTATAGTAAGGCATTTCTTTTGATAGCGGATACCATTTTTGGAGGCTGATGTATTTCTTGGGTTTTATTTTTTCATGGAACAATTGCTTCCTCAAAATCGAATTCGCTCCATCGGCAACAACGAGGAATCGGCTCTCTATGATTTTTTCCCGTCCGTCGCGGCATATGATTTTCCAACCGGAACCGCTTCTTTCGGCTTTCTTTACGCTTGTCCCGCAAAAACGGTCAACCGGATTAGGGACCAATCCGAAAAGGTATCGGTCAAATTTTTCACGGTCCATGTTGTAATAATATCGCTGATAATGCCGGTCAAGTCCATTGTCGAAGTCTATGGTCCTGACACTGAAAAGCTGGGGGTCCTCCAGCACGCTTACCGGTATTGTTATTCCCAGCCTGGCAAGCATATGCTGAGCGTCGGGAGACAGGAGCCCTCCGCAGGCCTTGACGATTTTGTCTTTTCCCTCCAAATCCAGTCTTCGCTTGTCAATCAGTCCTATTTTCAAGTCAGTGGCTATTGAAAGCATGCGCGCCAAATTGCTTCCCGCCGGTCCCGCACCCGCTATTACTATGTCATACATAGGTTTCTCCCTGTTCATATTTATAATAACTTTCAAATATAATCATTGATTCTATCAAACAAATTTCATTTGTACAATCTTGTCCCATCAAAGCCTTGCCAATCAATATGCAAACCACTCGTATCTGCTTCTCGCCATGTCCATATATTCGCCAGTATCGACTATGTTCTCCGCATAAAGCCTGTGCCAATCCTCATGAACTGGCATTTCAAAGTAGAGCTTTTCCCTTTGAGCTTCCAGCATATGCCTTGGCAGCCCCATGTAATCGGCTGCACATATTACATTTCCTCCCGATTCTTCCGACAATCCCGAAAGCCATCCTATTCCCTCCATGCAGCGAAACAGATGATGGTCTATTACAAGCGTTTCCACTCTTGCCGCCAACCTGACTGCATTGCTCCAAGCCTTTTCCTTTTTTTCCTCCGTGAAACCCTGTATGTAAATTGGAGGGCCGCTTGCAAGCACCAGGTTCGGCTGATATTCCAGTATTTGGTCAATTGTCTCTTCACTCAAAAACTGGATGTCGGAAGCATGGACAAATGTATAATTCCCGTCTGAAATCTTTGTCATTGTAACCTTGCCAAGATGCGAATTTTTCTCGCCATGCGGCACCGGTCCAGAAAAATGCAGAGATTCGTCCACTCGACCTTGAGCTTGATGAATGCTTCTGCCAAGCCCGAATATTAAGGCCTCTTCCCTTTGCTTGATTTTGCCGTTTGAAGCATTGCTCTTGTTCGACCATATTTTGCATTCTGGCGGAACTTTTTTCAATTGGCTTATTGAAAGTTGGTATGGATTGGCATCTAAAAGGGGGATGTGGTCTCCGTGAAAATGACTTATTACTATATCGGTTGCATCAATCACTTCCTCTATTATTCTGCTTCGGATGATTCGTCCTACTCCAATTTGAACAGGGTGGGGCATTAATCCGTTTCTGATTAAACCCAGCGATATCCCCGGGTCTATGAATATTTTTCTGCTTCCGGTTTTGACGAGGCAGCTTAGCCCCCTAACCCCCAGCGATTCGCTTCCAAGAATTTTTATTTCCATAACGCCACCCCTCCTATATGTAAGCTATGATGTCGGTTCTAAATGGATTATTATTTCCATTTTATCAGATTTCATTCTATTTGTAGAATAAGCTATCCCGACATTCTCAAAAAATAAAAGGAAAGCCTGCGCCTAATTCCGTTATGACGGCTTAGATGCAGACTCCCCTCATGAATTTCCTCTGTTCTTTTCCCTATTTTGCCATGCTGAATCTATTTCTTTCCGCCTTTAGGATGGCCGCGCCCCTGAAAATATAGTCGGTGACATATCCGCCTGCTATTCCGCCAACTGCAGCGAAAGCAAGAGCAAGGAAAACATCCTGCGCCGAATTGAAGGCAAAAGGTGCTAGAAGGCCAGGAATTGTGGAAGCCGTGCCAGGCGCGTTGTTTATAATTCCCAGCTTCGCGGCGGCTATTCCCGAAAAGCCTCCCCCTATAAAGCTGGATAAATAAATTGGGAGTGGATTCTCGGCAACCAGATCTGCCTGGGTTAGCGGTTCAAGCATGACGGCAATGATGTTGGAAGAGTCCCCGAAGCCCATCCTTTTTAATATTATTCCATTTGTGAAAGCCCCACCGACACAGGCAATGGAGGCAATTCCCATGGCCAAGCCCTGAAGTCCCAGAATGGCTGTAAGGGCCATAGAACTGAGCGGTGAAGTGCACATTACCTTGATTATTCCTCCCAGAAGAAAGCCCATGACAAGGGGCGACTGGTCTGCCGCCATGACTATAGCATCCCCCACGCTAAGCAATGTCGAATCAACAAGCGGGGTGGAGAATGATGCTATAGCCCTCGCGACCGGAGCGATAATAAGCCCCCCAATATGAGGGTCGAGTCCGTCGGGTATCCATTTCTCGAGTTTGTGACCAATTAAACCTATGGCATAGCCCGCCAAGAATCCCGGAAGTATCCCTAGCCCTCCTACAGCCGCCCCTGCGACTGCGGCAAAAACCGGGTTGACTCCCATGTTTACACCGACAAGTATGGCGGCTATGCTTCCTCCCATGCCTCCGGCCACTGTTCCAACTTCACCCAGGAAGGCCATATGAAAAAAGTCTCCGCTGATGTAGCCGTGTACTG
>CAZXWC010000068.1:0-2868 GCA_964644525.1 uncultured Peptostreptococcaceae bacterium | reverse complement strand
CGTGTACTGTCAATACAACATTTCACAAATACTTGATTATTCAATAAGCCCACATCGCACGAAAAATGTCGAATAACGTCGAAAACTTTTGTAAACATTGTGTTGGTATGTTATCATTTATTTGTAAATTATAATTTTATCAATTGTATAATCTCTGTAATATGGACGGAGAGTCTCTACAGGATAACCGTAAAATATCCTACTATGGCGAGAAAAGATAATGTTTTGTGATGATTAGTCTGTTCCTTTATAAGTCGCGAACTCAAGAATCACAAAAATGTTTTGTTCCTTTATTTTTGAGGAACAATAAGCTGACAATCTCCCTGAGGTTGTCAGCTTATTATATTGTTTACATCAATTTACTATCTATTATCAAAGAAAGGATTTTAAAAATGGAGTTTGGAAAAGATTTACTGGCGGCGTTGAGCGTTATTCTCAATGGACTGCCACAAGGATTGCTGGCATTGTCTTTTGGCTTTGCAACAGTACCTACGGCTTTGGCATTTATTGTGGGGGGTATTGGAAACACTTTGGTAGGATCGGTTGCACCGATATCTTTTCAGGCTGAAACAATTACCTTGGCGGGAACCATGGGCAAAAACATGAAAGAACGCCTGTCGATGATTTTCATTGGAGCATGCATAATGGCGACAATAGGCTTGTTTGGGTTTTTGGAGGGAATAGTAGAGTTTATCGGACCGATAATAACCAGCGGAATGATGGCTGGTGTTGGCATCATGCTTGCTAAAGTATCGATTGAAATGGTCAGAAATAGTCGAATAGTAGGCCTTGTTTCCATGGCAATCGGTTTTCTGGTATACATGCTGACAAAAGACCTTGTTTACACAATTGCGTCATCTGTAATTGTTTCAAGCATAGTGTTTGTGGCAATGAACAAGGACACAGGAGAACAAATTGTGGAGAGGGAAAGATTTGTTTTTCAAAAGATTATGGTGAATCCCTCAATCTTGAGAGGTGCAATGGCAATGGTGTGCCTGAACATAGGGGCAAACATCGCCTTCGGAAACATAACCGGATCAATAGCAAATACAGATGTGAACATAGATCACCTGGCTGTGATAAGCAGTTTTGCAGACATGGCATCATCTATTTTTGGAGGAGGACCTGTAGAGTCGATAATATCCGCCACGGGCAGTGCGCCGCATCCTGTAATGTCCGGTGTAGTCATGATGTTAATTATGGCGGCCATACTTCTTAGCGGACTTCTTCCCAAATTGGGCAAATACATACCCAGCGAGTCTATCGCAGGATTCTTGTTTGTTCTTGGAGCCATAGTCACGGTTCCGATTAATGCAGTAGCCGCCCTTTCTAGCGACGGTTCTCTAGTGGGCGGAGTTACGATGGCCGTTACGGCAATCACCGACCCGTTCTTCGGGATGCTAGCCGGGCTGGTTATGAAATTTATCGTTGGCGCGTAATAATTGACGGAAGGGATAAAAATGAAAACTTATGAGCTTGAAGTTGCAGGCGTTAAGAGAAAATTGCCTATAATCAAAATAAATGATGACCTGGCGATAGCCAGTTTTGTAATCCTGGGAGACACTGAACTTATATGCTCGGCAGCTTTGGAACTGGTAAAGCGTTTGCCGGAAATTGATGTAATAGTGACTGCTGAAGCGAAAGGCATTCCTTTAGTTTTTGAAATTTCCAGGCTGATTGGCATGAAGAAATATGTTGTAGCAAGAAAAAGCATAAAGGCTTACATGGACCAGCCTCTTGTCAACGAGGTTGAATCGATTACCACTCAGAAAAAGCAAATACTGTGCTTGGATAAAAATGATGCGAACTTGATAAAGGGAAAGAGCATTGCAATAATTGACGATGTAATAAGCACTGGAGAATCACTTAAAGCAATCGAAGAATTAGTAGAAAAGGCTGGGGGAACTATCGCAGCTAAGGTTGCCATTTTGGCAGAAGGCGATGCCAGCGAGAGAAAAGACATTATATTCTTGGAAAAACTACCTTTATTTTCATTGAAGAAATAGATTTTTATTTAAAGTTGATAAAAGACAGCAAGAGCTTGCAATATGCGAGAGCTTGCTGTCTTTTACTATGCGACTTGTAATTATCACTTCCATCAATCGAATAGCTTGTTATAAAGCTAATGGGTTTTAATCATACTTTTCCCTTCGTTAATGCCATTGCCCATTTCATCATAACTTTAAGGTCTAGGCTGTCAAAAGTATTGAAATCAAATTATATTAATGTTTATCGTTATTTTATTTATGGTTTTCGTTATATTATTATTGACTTTCTCTTTTTCCAACTATATACTGTGTTTTGTAAGATGGCTTTTATAAAAATCCAGAAGGAGGATTATACCATGAAATCAAAAGGCAACTGTCGAAACATCAAAAACCTGCATTCTTTAATCAGGTTTTTCTACTATGCAAGCATCGTTTTTACTTCTTTGGGTTTGATTGCACTTTCATTTATATTCAAAATCCCCGATTCTGCCATTTCCTTCGAAAGGGGGATCCGCGGATGGATTTATTCGGTAAGCATGCCTCTTGGCATAGGCACCGCTTTCTTCAGAATTTCGGGAGAAATTCCAAAATCCATACTGCATTTTATCCCGATTCATATGATCAATATCCGCGCCGCAATTGTTGTCGACTTCCTGATAAGCCACATAGTCCCCTTTATCATTGTAATAATAGGTCTCAGGGAAATCGGCAATTTGACAACCGACATGTTGAATAACAAGACTCCCTTTCAGGCAAAGCATATACACTCGTTGCGGAAAATTTCATACATTGTTTTGCTTTACTCCACCCTTGGCAACACTCTTATATGCATACTGATCAGCATATTTGCAGCAGATTATTTCAGCGTTACCGTGGTTTT
>CAZXWC010000067.1:0-9078 GCA_964644525.1 uncultured Peptostreptococcaceae bacterium | reverse complement strand
CCTTGACCTGGAATCCTCAATAACTATCTTTAATCTTTTTCTTTCTTTCCACGTTTAAAGCTTGTTGAATATGGGTTTTCCTTTACGGAAGGTGCATACATACTTGAAGCCCAAATCAATCAGCATTTCCCTCACATAATCAAATTCAAAGGCCAGAGTTGCCGGAATATGCGAATCCGATCCCAGAGTTATAACCTCTCCGCCGAGGCTTTTATACAGCTTTAGAATGGGAAGCGATGGCATCATGTGGTCCCTGCCCTTATTCATAGCAGAGGTATTAACCTCAATTCCTTTTCCCTTTTCAACGAGCTTTTTAAAAATCATCTCATAATAACCGAAGAAATCCTCTGGTCGGAGGGATCTTACCGATTCTTGGTATTTTCCGGGTATGTCTATGTGGCCAATAACAGAAAAAGACTTGAAAGTTCTGATGCTTTCGTAAAGTTCACCCAGGTATATTTCATAGGCCTTTGAGGGAGTCTTTCCCTTGAAGAAATCGCCATTATAGAGGTCGGATTTTTCAGATGTGTGCATTGAAGCTATTACGAAATCAAAATTCCATTGTTCTATCATTTCCTGACAACGGTCAATTATATGCGGCTGCACTCCTATTTCGATTCCATTAAGTATCTTTATTTCATCCCCATATTTTTTTCGGAGGGCTTTTACTACAGGAAACCTTTTGCCCGGGTCGAAATTGAAGCTTATTGTCGGATCGGTGTAGTCGTAATCCACATGGTCGGTGAAACAGATTTCTGAGATATTGAGTTTTATTGCCTGTTCAACAAATTTAGGCATTGCAATTTCACAGTCCTCTGAAAAATCGCTGTGAACATGATAGTCGTACATTAAATTACCTCCTTCTAAGTACATATATTATATTCTAACAGACTGGGTATTAATAGCAAGGAAAGAGAAGCAAAAGTCAGAATAATAAGACTTTTAACTACAGGGATTTTTATTGTTGACTTACAGGAGCATAAGTAATAAAATGTCATTATAGCAATTTACCACTTTAGCACGACACAGTAATAAACAAAACAAAATGGAGGTCTGTTATGGTTCTTTACAAGGAATTGTTCCCGGAGGGAGTAGATGACATACACAGTGATGAATATGAGCTCAAGGAGGATTTGGTTGCGGATATAAGGACGATGTTCAAATCCTACGGTTATAGGCAAGTTGGGACACCAACCTTCGAATTTTATGACCTTTATTCAGGCATAGACGGAACAATAGATGTAACCGAGATGTTTAAAATAATTGATTCGGATGGAAAAATTCTTGTATTGAGGCCGGATGCGACAATACCTGTTGCAAGGATGGCGGCGATGAATTATCGTCATTCGGATGGATATTTGAAGTTGTCCTATATAACAAACATATTCAGGCACAACGAAAGCGAAAGAGGCAACAGGAGAGAATTCACACAGGCCGGAATTGAATATATGGGAAGCTCAAAAACATGGTGTGATGCTGAAGTTATTGCAATAGGAATAAAAATGCTTTTGGGATTCGGGCTCAAGGATTTTCACATAGACATGGGTCATGCAGGTTTTCTTGGTCAATTGCTTGAGGGGTCTGGTCTTGATGGACAAAAAACGGAAATTTTGTGTAAATTTATAGAGGACAAGAATTACAGCGAGCTGTCGCTCTATCTTGGCAGATTGAAAATAGATGAAAACGTAAAAAATGCAATTATAAAGCTGCCAAGATTGTATGGAAAACCGTCTGAAGTGATTGAGCGTGCCGAAGACGTCATATTGAATGAAGAGATGAGAAATTCTCTTGAAGATATCAAAGCCGTTTACAATATGCTCAAGATGCAGGGCATGGAAAAATACATCCATTTCGATTTGGGATTCACAAATCAGTTTAATTATTATACAGGAGTAATCTATAAGGGCTATGTAAGCAATTACGGGAGAGTGCTATTGGCTGGAGGAAGGTATGACAAGCTGATGGAGCAATTCGGTGAAGGAAAGCCTGCTTGCGGATTCGGTTTTAATGTCGACCAGCTGATTGAAGCAATGAACATCTATGACATAAACCAAGCGTATGACTGCCATACCGATTTCCATATAGTATTCTCTGATGCCAATATGGTTTCGGCCCAGGCTTTGGCTGAAAGCATGAGAAGGAAAGGAATGATTGTTGAAACGGACATATTTCAAAACGATCTTCAATTTCAAATATTCAATGCGGGATTCAGGAATGCAGAGCATATGGTTGAATTCATAGGCGATGAAATCATGGTGAGAAGAATGACCGATAGGGCTGTAAAGACATACAGCGTAAAAAATATTGCCAAGCTCATTAATGAGCCGGCGGAAATCAAGAAATTTTGACAGGGGGAGGTAGGAATGAATAAAATCAAGATAGCTTTGGCAAAGGGTCGCCTGGCCAAAGAAGCCATTGCAATAATGAAAGAGGCCGGGATAGACTTCCCCGACTATGAAGAAAAAAGCAGAAAGCTTATTTTTCAGGACAGGACGGGAAGAATAAGGATGATATTCGTAAAGCCTTGGGATGTTCCGGTTTATGTTGAAAAGGGAGCGGCTGATATTGGCGTTGTAGGAAAAGACGTTCTCATGGAAAACAAGGTTAATGTATATGAAGTGGCTGATTTGGGAATAGGGATTTGCAAGCTTTGTGTCGCCGGTTATGAAAACCAGGAATTCAACAAAAAAAAGAAATTAAAAATCGGTACCAAGTTTTCAAATTCTGCAAAAGAATACTACAACAAAAAAGGCATACCCACTGAAGTAATAAAATTGAACGGATCGGTTGAGCTTGCACCGATAATGGGACTGTCGGATGTGATTGTCGATATAGTTGAGAGTGGTAAAACCCTTAAGGAAAACGGATTGGTCATATTGGATGAAATATTCGATATAAGCGCGCGATTGATTGTCAATAAAGTCAGCTTGAAAACCAAAAGCGGGCAAATAGACAGCATAATAGGAAAGATTGAAAATGTTATAAAGGAGAGGCAATCCAAATGAGAATAATCCAGGCGCGTGGAGATTCGATTCGAGAGATTCTAGCAAGTTTTTTCAAAAGAGGAAACGACGATTTCAAGGACATAGATGAAAAAGTGGGACGAATAATAGGCCAAGTAAGAAAAAAAGGCGATTCTGCGTTATATTCATATACTGAAATCTTTGACAAGATTAAATTGTCCGGTATCAGGGTTGAAAAGAAAGAAATCGAAGAAGCTGTAAAAAAAGCCGACCCCGAATTTATTGATATTTTAAAAGAAGCTGCTGAGAACATAAATAAATATCATGAAAATCAAAAAGAGGAAACATGGATGTTTGAAAACGAGGATAATACGGTTCTAGGACAAATAATAATGCCTTTGTCCAGGGTAGGGATTTATATTCCGGGAGGAAAAGCTGCTTATCCTTCCACTGTACTTATGAATGCAATACCTGCAAAAGTTGCGGGGGTAGGTCAGATTGCAATGGTTACGCCTCCAAACAATGAAGGCGGCGTTAATCCGGACATACTGGCAGCTGCCCATATTGCGGGAGTTGATGAAATCTACAAGGTTGGAGGAGCTCAGGCGATTGCAGCGCTCGCATACGGAACCGAGACAATTCGTCCTGTTGACAAGATAACAGGGCCGGGGAACATTTACGTGGCAAGGGCGAAGCAAGCGGTTTTTGGAACTGTGGCAATAGACATGATGGCGGGGCCAAGCGAGATATTCATAATAGCCGACGAAAGCCAGAATCCAGAATTCATTGCCGCGGATCTGCTTTCGCAGGCAGAACATGACGAATTGGCGGGAGTCATATTGGCGACTCCGTCCCCAAAATTGGCTGACAAAGTTGCTCAAGCCGTAGCGAGGCAGGTAAGCCTTTTGGAGAAACGCCAAATAGCGGAGATTTCAGTCAAAAACAACGGGCTTATATTTGTAACAGAAAACATTGACCAGGCATTTGAAATTGCGAACGAGCTTGCTCCGGAGCATTTGGAACTTATGCTTGAGAATCCGGACGCCTATGTGGCATTGGTTAAAAATGCCGGGGCAATATTCCTTGGCCCTTATTCGCCTGAACCGGTGGGGGATTATTTTGCTGGACCCAACCATACACTTCCAACATCTGGAACATCGCGCTTTTCTTCGGCTTTGGGAGTGTATGATTTCATAAAAAGGACAAGCTATATAAAATATTCCAAGCAGTCTTTGAAAAAAAACAAAAGCAAGATAATGAAATTTGCAAACAGGGAGGGGCTTACAGCCCATGCCAATTCTATAAAAGTGAGGTTTGATTGCGATGATTGAAAAAATGGTAAAAGAAACCGTAAAGGGAATGAAGGCCTATCAGGTTGACAATGGCAGATACGACATCAAGATAGATGCAAATGAATCAAACAGCAACATATTCAGCGAAATAATGCCTGAAATATGGGGAAACGTGATGAAAGAGGACATAAACCGCTACCCAGACAGCGAAGCGTCTGAATTAAGGGGAGCGATTTCGGCTTTTATAGGGGTGCCGGCTGAAAAAATTCTTTGCGGGAATGGCTCCGATGAATTGATAAAGATTATAATAGACGCTTTTGTAAACCCGGGGGAAGCGGTTCTTTCCCATAGCCCGACCTTTGGGATGTATGGCATTTCAACCCGGGTGTCGGGAGGTTCCTATATGGAAATTGAAACGGATGACACCTTTGAAATAGATGTAGATGATTTGATAGCAAAGGCCAATGAGGCAAGCGCGAAACTGATTTTTTTATGCAATCCCAACAATCCTACCGGCAACATAGTTGAAAAAAAACAGATCAGGCGCATATTGAGGGAAACAAAATCCATACTTGTACTCGATGAAGCCTATATAGAGTTTGCAGGGGAGTCCATGGTCGATGAAGTGGATGATTGGGAGAACTTAATAATAATGAGGACTTTGTCTAAAGCATTTGGATTGGCAGGGTTGAGATTGGGATATATAATAACAGGCGGGCCCATAATGGAAGTGGTCAAGGCAATCAAACCACCTTACAACTTAAACCGTATATCGCAAAGGCTAGGAAGGGAAGTTCTTGCACATTCTTCATTCATAAATCGCAACATAGAAGCCATAAAAGCCGAAAGAGAGAGAATGCTTGAAGATCTCTTGAAAATAAAAGAATTGAAAGTTTTTCCGACCAAAAGCAATTTTATTTTGCTTAAAACGGACCAAGCGGAAAAGCTTGACAGGGCTTTCAAGAAAGAGTCTATACTGATCCGAAAATATTCGGGGGGCCGCCTTGAGAATTGTCTTCGCATAAGCATCGGTTCCCGTAGCGAGAACGAGACCGTTATGGACGTCATAAGGAGGACATTTGCATGAGGAAAAGCGAGATTGAAAGGGAAACAAAGGAAACGAAGATATACATTTCCTTGAACTTGGACGGGCAGGAAGAGGTCAGGGTTGATACAGGCATAGGATTTTTCGACCATATGCTCAATCTTTTCGCCAGGCACGGAGGATTTGGAATGGACCTTTCGGTTGAAGGCGATTATGAAGTGGACAACCACCATGTTATAGAGGATACGGGAATAGTTCTCGGCAATGCATTCAAGCAAGCATTGGGAGACAAAAGCGGAATAAAAAGATACTCGTCGAAGTTTACGCCCATGGACGAGTCATTAAGCAGGGTTTGCATAGACATAAGCGGAAGGGGCATGCTTGTGTCAGACGTGTCCTTCACTTGCGAGAGGATAGGGCAAATGGAAACCGAAATGATAGAGGAGTTTTTCAGGGCGTTTGCCGCTACAAGCGGAACAACCCTCCATCTTGCCATTATGTATGGCAAAAATAACCACCATATGGCTGAGGCAATCTTCAAGGGTTTTGCAAGGGCGCTAAAGGAAGCCGTTTCAATCGACAATACCGTAGAAGGTATTCCTTCTACAAAAGGCGTTTTATAGGGGGGAGTTTGATGATAGCCATAGTGGATTATGGAATGGGTAATCTTAAAAATGTTCAAACTGCCTTTAAAAACATAGGCATGGAGTCGGTAATCACATCAAAAGAGACAGATATAGACGAAAGTGATGCTATTCTTCTTCCTGGCGTTGGCGCGTTCAGGGATTCAATCAAGTGCCTGAATGAATCGGGTCTTGTACCATGCATACGGCGCAATGTTGCGGAAGGAAAGGTGTTGATGGGCATTTGCCTGGGCATGCAGCTTTTATTTGAAAAGAGCTATGAGGACGGTGAATGGGAAGGACTGGGACTGCTAAAAGGTAATGTTGTCAAGTTCGATCTTGACTTAAAGGTGCCCCACATGGGTTGGAACAACATTTTGGCCAAAAGAGAAGACCCTATAGGAAAGGGCGTAGATGACGGTGAATTTGCATATTTCGTTCATTCATACTATGCTGTGCCTGAAAATATGGACGATGTTGTGTTTTCAAGCGAATATGGAATTGAATTTCCTGCCCTTGTTAGGAGTGGCAACGTCATGGGAGCTCAATTCCATCCCGAAAAGAGCGGGGATACCGGATACAAAATACTGAAAAATCTTAAGGAGATGATAGAGGCATGATGATATTTCCGGCAATAGACATCAAGGAAGGGAAGTGCGTCAGGCTTCTCAGAGGCGAATTTGATCAAAAGACCGTGTATTTCGACGATCCTGCCCAAGCCGCGCTGGAGTGGGAGAGCAAAGGCGCGAAATATATTCATATAGTGGACCTTGATGGAGCGCTTCACGGCAAAGGCAAAAACAGGGAAGCGGTTAAAAGGATTCTCGAATCGGTTAATGTGCCCTTGCAACTGGGCGGAGGAATAAGGACGGTCGAAATAGCGACAGGATGGATAGATATGGGCGTTTCGAGGGTTATTTTGGGAACTGCGGCAGTAAAAAATCCGGAGATTGTTTCCGAGCTTGTTGAAAAAGTCGGAGCCGATAAGGTGCTTGTATCAATCGATGCAAAAAAGGGAATGGTATGTACCGAGGGCTGGATGGAAACAAGTGAAATAGAGGCGGTTGCATTTGCAAGGGACTTGCAGCAAAAGGGCGTAAAAACGATTGTTTACACAGATATAGCCAAAGATGGAACCATGGTGGGGCCGAATTTCGATGAACTTGCAAAACTGCAGGAAGCCACCCGAATGGATATAATAGCCTCTGGAGGCATAGGAGACGCGGGTCATGTGAAGAAACTTGCCGAAATGGGCCTTTACGGCGCCATAACGGGCAAAGCCTTGTATGAGGGAACGCTCAAACTGCAAGAAGCCCTGGAGGTGTCTTCATGCTGACAAAGAGAATAATACCCTGCCTGGACGTAAGAAACGGGCGTGTGGTAAAGGGCAGGAAATTCAAAGACGTTCAGGACGTTGAGGATCCCGTCTCGTTGGCGAAATTTTACAGGAACGAAATGGCGGATGAACTGGTGTTTTACGATATAACGGCTTCAAGCGAAAAAAGGGATATTTTCCTCAATGTAGTTGAAAGAACAGCAGAGCAGATAAACATACCCTTTACAATAGGCGGGGGAATACGTACGGTTGAAGATTTCAACAAGGTTCTTAAGGCTGGGGCAGACAAGGTGTCGGTCAATTCGGCTGCAGTTATCCGTCCAGAACTGATAAGGGAAGCTGCCCTCAAATTCGGCAGCCAATGCGTGGTACTTTCAATGGATGTTAAATGGCAGGCAGACGGCAAATGGACGATTTACATCAAAGGAGGAAGAGTCGATACCGGAATGGATGCATTGGAATGGGCGAAAAAGGGTGTGGAGCTTGGTGCAGGGGAAATATGCCTAAATGCCATAGATTCGGACGGAGTCAAGGAAGGCTACAGTATCGAACTCACAAGGCTTGTGTCGGAATCTGTAAATGTTCCAGTTATAGCTTCTGGAGGCGCAGGAAAGAAGGAACATTTTCTCGAAGTGTTTGAAAAAGGAAAGGCCGATGCCGCATTGGCGGCTTCGGTATTCCACTACAAAGAAATTAAAATAGACGAATTGAAAGAATATCTGGAAAGCAATGGACTTCCAATGAGGAGGCGGTTTAAATGAATATAGGGATGGAATTGAAATTCGATGAAAAGGGGCTTATTCCGGCTGTTGTGCAGGACAATGCAACAGGGCAGGTTTTGATGGTTGCCTACATGAACGTGCAGTCAATCGAAAAAACGCTTGAAACAGGGACAAGCTGGTTTTACAGCAGAAGCAGAAAACGGCTTTGGAACAAGGGGGAAACATCGGGCAATGTACAAAATGTTGTTTCCATAGATTATGACTGCGATGCAGATACTCTTTTGCTTAAAGTCAATCCGGAGGGGCCGGCTTGCCATACGGGCAATACATCGTGCTTTTACAGGAGACTTTACCAATCGGAATCAATGGAAAGCAAGGAAGACATACTTGTAATGCTTGGAAGAGTCATTAAAGAAAGAAAGACGGGCGGAGATGAGAATTCCTATACAAGATACCTGTTCGACAAGGGAATAGATAAGATACTAAAAAAAGTTGGAGAGGAGTCTGCCGAGGTTATAATAGCGGCTAAGAATGAAGGCACTGAAGAGCTTGTATATGAAGCGGCGGATCTCATATATCACTTGATGGTTCTTCTGGAAGAGAAAGATACCAACATAGACGCGGTTAAGAAAGAGCTTTCGGGAAGATTCAAATGATGGAAAAAACATTTGTTTTGATAAAACCGGACGCTTTTGCAAAAGGCTTCATCGGAAATATAATTTCCATTTACGAAAATAGCGGTCTTGCTGTTGAAAAGGCCAAAGTCGTCCTTCCATCCAAAGAACTGCTTGAAATGCATTACAAGGCTCACAAAGGCAAGCCTTTTTTCAATGCGCTGCTTGATTTCATGTCGAGAGGCAAAGTGATGGCACTTGTGCTTTCAGGAGATTCTGCCGTGCAAAGGGTCAGAGCCATAAACGGAGCAACAAATCCCGAGGAGGCCGAGCAAGGGACCATAAGAAAGCTCTACGGGACAAGTATTGAAAAAAATGCAGTCCATGGGTCTGAAGATTCAATCGCGGCAAAAGCGGAAATCAGCTTGTGGTTTGAGTAAAATATTGCAAAGCAAAGTGCTATAGTGTAAAATGAAATCTGTT
>CAZXWC010000066.1:1304-9273 GCA_964644525.1 uncultured Peptostreptococcaceae bacterium | reverse complement strand
TTGGCCTTTCCTATGTATATTTTTTTGTTTTCTGTTTTTTCTATGCCCTCTTCGTCCATTAGGAGTTCTTCAAAAAGCTTTTCTCCGGGTCTTAGGCCGGTGAATTCTATCTTTATGTCTTTGTCCGGCTCGTAACCCGACAGGCGTATGAGGTCGCGGGCAAGGTCATATATTTTCACGGGCTCACCCATGTCGAGTACGAAGACTTCTCCGCCCTTTGCCATAGCTCCGGCCTGAAGGACCAGGCTCACTGCCTCGGGTATTGTCATAAAGTAGCGCATTATGTCCTTGTGGGTCACTGTAAGGGGTCCCATGTGGGCTATCTGCCTCTTGAATAATGGAAGCACGCTTCCATTTGAGCCCAGCACGTTTCCGAAGCGGACGGCGACAAAGTCTGTCTGGCTTTCTTTGTTTTTTGCCTGGATTATCTTTTCTGCAATGCGCTTTGTGGCCCCCATTACGTTTGTGGGGTTTACGGCCTTGTCTGTTGATATCATTACAAATTTCCTGACCCCGTATTCATGTGCCAGCTCGATTATATTCAGTGTGCCGAAGACATTGTTCTTAACGGCTTCCACTGGGTCGTTCTCCATGAGTGGAACGTGCTTGTGGGCGGCGGCGTGAAAGACCTTATGGGGCCTGTATGTCTTGAATATTTCCTCCATGCGCTTTCTGTCCCGCATGGACCCTATGTGGACCTTGAGGTCAAGGTCCGGGAAGACCCTCTCAAGTTCTCTTTGGAGTTCGTATGAGGCGTTTTCGTTGAGTTCTGTTATTATCAGGCGCTCGGGACCGTACTTTGCTATCTGCCTGCAGAGCTCGCCACCTATGGATCCCGCCCCTCCTGTAACCAGGACAGTTTTTCCTTCTATGTACTTGCACATTTGGTCTATGTCTACTGCAACAGGCTTTCTGCCGAGGAGGTCTTCCACGGCTACATCGCGCAGCTTGCTCACGCTTACCTTTCCATCTATCAGCTCGTACATTCCCGGAAGTATCTTGAGCTTGCATTTTGTCTGCTTGCATATGGAAAGAACTCTCTTTTGCTCATCCGAGGTCATAGTGGGTATTGCGACGATTATTTCGTTTATGTACTCTTCTTCTGCAATTTGAGGTATATCATCTATTTTTCCAAGCACTGTGATTCCATGTATCTTGAGGTGCTGCTTTCTTTTGTCATCGTCGACAAAACCTGCAAGAAACATATTAGAAATTCCGCTTGACTGCATCTCTTTTGCAACCATGGCACCAGCCTCTCCTGCACCGGCTATGATAACCCTTTTCTTTCTGCGGTCGCTTGAAAGCTCTATAGACTTGACCTGTCTGAAGTAGCGGTATGCAAACCTTATGCCTCCTGTGAAAATTATCGACAGCATTATAAAGAGTATGAAGAAGCTTCTGGGCATGTTTGTCCTTGTGAAACAAAAGATTGTCGTCACTCCTGAACCTCCGACGACATTTGCAAGAACGATGCTTACAAGCTCGTCAACACTCGCGTATCTCCAGAGGCTGTTGTAGAGGCTGAAAAACCAAAAGATGATAACCATTGCCATAGTTATTGCCCAAGCCATGGTTATATAGTTTGTCAAATACTCCCCGGGCAGAGTGAATTCGAAGCGCAGAAGCAATGCTCCCACGGCTGCGAGGTTTATAAGCATTATGTCGAGCATCAAAATGAAGACAGACCTTATATTCATGCTAAAGTCAGTGTTTATGGCATTTAAGCTTCTATTGAGCCTTCTTGTAAGCTTGTCCTTTGATCTGCTTTTGTTGGCCATTTTTGTATCCCCGCGTTTTTTTGTTGTTGCCGGCATTGATTTTTAAGCTATGTATAATTAATTTATTTCCTGATTTGCTTATAATTATACAACATGGTCCAAAGCATTGCAATTCAAGGCTTTGTCGTTATTTGTCGAGTCCACAAAGGGGATTCCCCCACCTGTTTTTATTCTATCTGTTGAATAATCTGTATATGGCTGTCGCCGCCTGGGCCCTGGTGGCCGTTGCCTGGGGTTTTAATTCTCCGTCCATTCCATTTATGAGGCCTGCCTCTACTGCTTTTGCTGCGGAAATTCTACCCCATTCGGCTATAGACAAATCATCTGCAAAGTAAGCCAAGACCTTGTCCTCGGACTCAACGAGCTTGTTCTTGCTTGCTTTTGCAAGCATAGCCGCCATCTCCAGGCGGGTGATTGACTCGTCAGGCTTGAATGTCCCGTCTTCATATCCCTCTATTATTCCGTTTGATACAGTTGCGGCCACGTACCCGGAATGCCAGTCGGTTGAAACTACATCTGTGAATGTTCCTTTATAAGATAAAGAGCCGTAGCCCATTGCCTCTGCCACCAACTTGGCGAATTCCGCCCTTGTGACGGCTTTCTCGGGAAGGAAGTTTCCGTCGGGGTAGCCGCTTATTATGTGTTTTGAACCCATGGACTCTACATATTGCTTGGACCAATGGGTGGCTATGTCCAAATAAGTCACTTCAAACTCCATTATTGCGAACTTGCTGAGGTGGTCAGCGGTGAACTCTATCATCCTCACCCCGTCCTTTATCACTACATGGCCGCCCATGAATACAGGCTGGCCTGTTATTTCATCCAGATAGTAGACTCCAAGCTTGTCCGAATCGGTGTCCGGCATGTCCTCAAGGCTTATGTCTATTGTCATGGTGGCATGCAGGTCGTGAACCTCCCCTATGCTTGTTCCGTTGCTGAGGACTCCCATGGATATTTCAACGAATTTGGTCTTGTCTTCGGCGGCCTTTGCCAATGCCTCACCTTCGGGCGTTGATGTGTCTATTTTACCTATGACATCTTCCTTTGACACTTGGTGTGAGCTTACTGAAATATCAAGCTCATCCTCGTGGTCCTCCCAGTTCTCGTCTGCTTCATGAGCCACTTGGGCTGCCGCGTCCAGTATTTCAGATGGCATTTCGAATATCAATTTGCCTGTCTTAACTATAGTCTCGACATGGTTTTCACATATGCAATCGGCGCTGCAAAGGTTTATTTGGGCAGAAAGATCCATCGTATCCGCGTCTATGTCAAGTTGTATTGCTGCGGCAGCCTCTTCTTGAGATGAGGCAACAGCGGTAAGTACTGATTCTATCGCGCTTTCCATGACATCTTTGTCTATATGTGCAAGTTCTGTTCCGTCGTCCGAAACGACTACCTCTGCTGCGTGTTCAACCTCGGTTGTCACTACTATCCGACCTTCTTCATCCTCTCTTACTACAGGTTCTTTCACAACAGACTCTTCCGGCGTTTCTTCTGCCGGCGCTCCGCCTCCGCCGCTTGATGGCGCAGATGATGTGTTTCTTAACATGCCTGTGCCCGAAAGGGCTCTTTTAAGGAATCCCTTTTCCGTATCTCCCGCAGCCGCGTAGTCTGCAAGCTCTGTTTCCATGTATGATATCAAGCTGTCAGTCTGGGCCGGTGTTGTTCCCGTGAAAAGATATGCGGCAAAGTCCGAGAATGTATCGCCCGGGTCGAAGCTGGCTTTGCTATCCCAGGCATATTTATCTATGGCTGTGTCCTTTGAAAGGGTCCCGAAGTCTACTGTGAGCGCCTCCGTATAGTTGTCATATGTTGCAAGCTTTTGACCCTGCAGGGCTTCCATTATGTATAGGTAGTAGGCCCCCGCCTTACTGCCCGTAAGCGGTCCGTATACCGAGCTGTCAACAAAGCAGTCCGCTGCCATTAGATTGTCGCGGGGTCCAGCCCAACTTGTTGATGCAAGGGCTATGAGGTCATCTATTATGTCCGCCTGCCCGCCAGATGTGTCTGCACCGGCAAGGGTGTCGTAGAGGATGGTAAAGTCCGCCGCACCTATTCCGCTTGCTGAAAGGTCTATTGAAGTGCTTGACGCCAGGTCTGCATAGAAGGCGGCAGCGCCGTCTCCGGCGTCTTTTCCGTCGCCCGCATCATCAGGATCCTTATATTCGAAGTAGTCCGTAAGAAGCGCAGCAAGCTTGTCGTAGTCTGACGGATTTACCCCTGTTGCTCCCATCGCCTGGACCCCTGTCGGAAGGACCAATGTTTCCAGCGCCATTGCCGGAAGGGTCGAAACGATCATGAGAATTGCCGTTATCAGAGCCAGAACTCTCTTTTTTGCCATCTTCCAGTCATCTCCCTTTTCAATTGATGTAATTGTTTATTCTTTTTATAAGTGCAACCGCCTGGGCTCTTGTTACTGTATCCGCCGGATTCATTCTTCCGTTTCCCATTCCCTTTATCCAGCCCGCGGCTTTTGCAGTTGCGACCGGTTTTTTTGCCCACCACGCTATGCTTGCCCTGTCTGAAAACACCAAGAGGTTTGCCGGCTGGGGCAGGCTCTTTCCAATGGAATTTGAAAGGTTTACCGCCATTACGGCCATCTCCTGCCTGCTTATTCCTTCTCCGGGCCTTATCTTTCCTTTTCCGTCGCCGCTGAGTATGCCTGCCTTGTAGGCTTTTCTTATTGGACTCTCGTACCAGCTGCCTGACGGTATGTCCCTCAAAAGGGCCGGACTTTCTGCCAGAGGCTTCTTTGTCTCTGCCAGGCGTACCATTATGGCCGCAAATTCGGCCCGGCTAACTCTTGAGTCGGGATCGAATATTCCATTTCCTCTTCCCTTTATAATGCCAAGAGTCGCCATTTCCTCAACCGCTTCTATTGCCCAGTGACCATCCATATCGGTGAACATGTCTTTCCTTGTGTATTTTTCGTTTAGCTCTCTTATGTCCTCCCTGTCCTTTTGCTTGAAGGCATCGACGAGTGACAAGCGGTCCTCCCTTGTCCATGTCTTTAAGGCATCCAGGTTTTCCATTATGTCGCTACGGTCTATTCCGTTTTTTTCAAGCAGGGCCAGGCGTTCTTCGTTGAGAAGCCAGTCGGCGGTTCCTTTGAAATTTTCCAGGGAATTCTCGTTGTTCATGGCACCCTCCATGTACTGGTAGGCCATTGCCTTTTTGATGTAGGTCAGGCCCTCGAAGCGTTCGAAGACAAAGTCCATTGCCTCTATGTCTATGGGCTCTGCATAGGCCTGTGAAAGAGGCATTATAAGGCAGAGCGCAAGTATGTAAATTGCTGTTTTTTTTATTTTCATAAGCACCTCTCTTAAAAGGCCTCAGTATTTTTTCCAGAAACTGAATTTCTTTCTCCACACTCCGGTATTTATTTCCATTGTTTCAACACTTTTGTTTATAAGGATGGTTCCGGGGTTAAGGCAAAAGAGTTCTCTGGCCTTTGCCTCTCCAAACTCTGCCTCTATCGCTTTAAAGGCCCGGGGCATGGTCTGGGGCCTGTCATGGGCATTGTGGCAGTCTGACGCAACAAGGTGGGCCATGCCCTTCCTTATCATCTTTTTCGCCAGTTTTTTTGCCCGCCCTCCATTTTTTCCTATTATGCTTGCCGCGTTTATCTGGAAAAGAACGCCGTTTCCGGCAGCCCATCTAAAGAATTCGCTCTTGGGATCTGTGTATGCGTAGCGTTCGGGGTGGGCCAGTATGGGCCTTGCCCCCGCAAGAATAATGGCGTAGAGGGCTTTGTTTGCGTATATTGGCAGCTGAGTAAAGGGCAGCTCCACAAGGTAGTAGTTTGTGTGGCCTATGGGAATAAGATCCCCGCTTTCTATAAGACTTCCAGTCGACGGTCCCATGGCTATTTCACTGCCCATCTCAATCCTTAGGCCTATGCCCCTGGTCTTAAGGAGGCTGACCGCCTGGTCAAAGGTCTTCAGGTAGTCTTCTTTATCAGGAAGATTCTCGGAATCGCAGTGAGAGGTTGCAGCCATGGTACTTACCCCATTTTCGACCGAATAGCGGGCTATGTCAAGAAAGGTCTCCCAGTCCTCCGCTCCATCGTCAAGGCCCGGAAGCAGGTGGCTGTGAAGGTCCACAAAGCTGCAGGGATTATCCATTTTCAGCTGTCTTTCTTCTTTTCTTTTTCTTCTTTTTCGGTTCTCCATAGCCGTAGTACTGGCTGTAGTAGTATGCGTAGTAGCCTCTTACCCTTGAGGGAGCCTTGTTCAGCACTGCGCCAATCATGTTTACATTTACATTTTCAAGCAATCTCTTTGAGTGAATGGCCTGGTCTATGTCTGTCCTGCCGGACTCTATTACAAGTATGGTTCCATCCACTTTTGCGGCAAGGACTGCCGGGTCGGTTACAGCAATTATTGGGGGCGAATCTATTATGACTGTGTCGTACTCGCCTTCAACCAATTGCAGCAGGCCCTCCATGCTTTGAGAGCCCAGCATTTCGGAAGGATTGGGCGGATTTGGTCCCGATGTCAAAACGTCAAGATTGGCATAGCAATCTTTATATACCGCGTCATCAAAGAATATTTGGCCGGATATTATGTTTGAGAGACCTTTTTCATTAATAATGCTTAGTTTTTTCGCAACCTTTGGATTTCTCATGTCTGCGTCTATCAGAAGAACTTTCTTTCCTTCAAAGGCCATTGTTGCGGCCAGGTTTGTCGCAATTGCCGTTTTTCCCTCTCCAGGGTTTGAGCTGGTTACCAGTATTGTCTTTATGTTTTTATCTATGTTTGCAAAGCTTATGTTTGTTCTCATTATGCGGAAGGCCTCCGCTATTGAAGACTTGGGCTTTTGCTGCACTATCAACTTCATGACCTGCCCCCCTCTTCATTTTCAATCCCGACAAGGGTTTCCTTTTCCACCAAAGGGATTATTCCTATTACATTCATGTCAAGGTGTTTTTCTATGTCATCTACCGTTTTTATTGTCTTGTCCAGAGACTCGATAAGAAATATCACTCCCAAGCCCAGCATGGCTCCAAGGACAGCCGCTATGGATATGTTCATTGCCTTATTTGGCTTGATTGGGCTGCGCGGAAACTCTGCAGGGTCTATTACCTGCACATTGTCTATGCTCATTATTCCGACTATTTTTTTCATGAATACACCCGCAAGCTCGTTTGCTATTTCAGTTATAAGCTTGGGATCGCTATTTGTTACCTTTATGGATATTATCTCTGTATCCTTTACCGGGCTTACCTCAACAAAGCTTATCAAGCGGTCGACAGTCATTTCTATTTCAAGATTCTTTATTACCTCTTTGGCTATTGAGCGGCTTTTTACTATTTCCCCGTATGTCTTTACCAACTTCTGGCTTAAAACTACATCGTTGTACTGGATTACCTGCTCGGCTTCCTGCTCTTTTACCACAATTAGCGTGATCCGGGTTTCGTACACCGGCTCCATTATGTAATAACTGAAAACGGCGCTCGCTGAAGCTGCAACCACCGCCATGGCCACCAAAATCCAGAAGCGCTTCTTTATGATTTGATAGATGTCCCTGAGGTCTATTTCGTATTCTCTTTCGTTCATGTAAACTATCCCCCTAAAAAATTTTCATTCCTCTTTTGCAAAATGCATTGACCTCGCCCTTAAAACCCCTTAAATCCATGTATTTTCAACACTCACAGCAATTATACACTAAAAGCCATGTCAAATAATGTCGAATGAAAAAAAGTTTTTTTTAATTTTTCAGCTTTTTTCCCTCGCGATAAATTGCATGAAAAGGTCTGCAAGATCCGGGTCGAACTGGCTGCCGGAGCAGCGCTTTATTTCTTTTACCGCGTCCTCGTGGGAAAAGGCTTCCTTGTAAGGCCTCTCGTGGGTCATTACGTCATATGCGTCTATTATGGAAAGGGCCCTGCATATTTTTGGTATGTTTTTTCCTGAAAGTCCGTCGGGATAACCTGTGCCGTCCCATTTTTCGTGGTGGTGAAGTATGTAGTCGCCTATGTGATTGAAAGTGCTTATTCCCGAAACTATGTTTCTGCCTATTTCACAATGCTTTTTCATTGTTTCCCATTGCTCTTTGGTAAGTTTTCCTTTTTTAAGCAGTATCTTGTCGGGTATTCCAATCTTTCCTATGTCATGAAGTGTGGCCAGCAGCATTAATGTGTTCTTTTGGTCTTTATCCATCCCTATGAATTCCGCAAACTCTTTTGCCAT
>CAZXWC010000066.1:0-1204 GCA_964644525.1 uncultured Peptostreptococcaceae bacterium | reverse complement strand
AACTCGTCTCCTCCCCAGCGGGCCAGAAAACTTTCCCTGCAGCACATTTCTTTTATTTTTTCCGCAAGGCCTTTAAGAACTTGGTTTCCTTTTTCATTTCCATATTTATTGTTTATTATCCGGAATCCGTTTATGTCCAGCAGAATAATCGAAGCCGGGTAAATATTGTCATTCCTGCAGGCATGCAGTCTGCTCTCGAATACAGCCCTGGTGAGCAATCCTGTAAGATTGTCGTGGTCGCTAATGTATTTTATTCTTTCAACTTCTTTCGTTTGGGTCAAATCCTTGCTTATTCCAAACAAGACCTTTTGCCTGTTCCAGACTCCCGGAACAATCCTTGTTTCAACCTCTATGGCTTGGCCGTTTTTCTTCATTAGAGGCAGGGGGCAGAATAAAATCTTGCCCTTTTGCATATCCGCAATAATTCTGGCGGCCTCTTTCCTATGTTTGGGAAAATGCAGGCTTAATACGTTTTTGCCTATAAGCTCATTGCGCCTGTATTCCATCCTGCTTGAAACACTTTTGTTTATTTCTATAATGCTTCCGTCGCTTGCAAGCACAAAGAAAAAATCGTCAAGGCAGTTGAAAAAATTGACAAGGTTTTCATTCATGCTTTTAAGTTTGCTTTTGCTTTCAATTCTGTTGAATTCCATAGAAAGAAAATAGCATATGTTAATTATCTTTCTGACTTCATCCCCCTTGAAAGGTTTAGATTCCTTGCCTGCATTGAGGCAGCCGACAACCTTTCCATCGCTCTCAATCGGCACGGAGATTACGGATTTTATTCCATGTTTATTGGCGATTGCAGGAGATACTCGGGAGTAATTGCTGGTTATAAGGGGCTTGTTTTGTTGGAATACATAACTGTAGGGAAGAACATGGGGGTCCCTTTCCCTGGCGTCTTCTATGAAAGCGTCCGGCAAGTCACTGCTGCATCTGAGTTTCGCAGTGCCAGTGGCCTCGTCTATTGTGTATATTCCGGCTCCCCATGTGTCGATTTCGTTTTCAACCGCATCTATTGCTGCTTGGTAGACGTCTTCAATGGAATTAAGATGTCTAAAGGTTGAAATCATCCTGCGGGTAAAACCATTTTCTTCAATCAGTATTGTTTTCCAACCATCCAAAAGAAATACTTCGTTTTCTGGACCAATAAATTCGTCAGAAAAATGATCATCCGTACTCATTTTAAACCTCCTGCGCAATC
>CAZXWC010000065.1:0-9333 GCA_964644525.1 uncultured Peptostreptococcaceae bacterium | reverse complement strand
TTTTGGTCATTTCAATTATAGGTATTTGGGTACTATGAAAAGTATCATTTGAAAGCAATATTGACCAAACAATAATTGCTACTTCAGATGAAATATACCGTGATTATACAGAAAAAATTTTTCAATCAAAATGACACAGTATAAAATTGCGGAGATGGTCTTTTTTGTTTAAATTGGCTAAGATTTGCCAGTATGAGTGTTTATTAAAGCCATATAGCCAATTTGCGGCACAAGAAGATTTCAGTTAGCCTATATTAGTTTGTTTTAAAATGATAGTTTGAATAATAATAAGAGTATATAAACGGTACAAATATTCTTGGAAAAGGTCAATGCTTCAATGAGAACCATGAAAATGAAAGTGTGGAATGCAGTATTTGCAACGTGTGCGATTGGTGATTAAAGTATGGTTGTAGAGTGGGAATAGTATAGAAAACTCCGTAACCCTTGTAATGACATGCTCCCTTCAAGACAACAGTTTTATTATTTCAACTGTCTACCTAGAGGAGAGCATATCGAAGCCTTGGCAATAAAAGGCTATCGGGGGTTTTCATATGGTGTTGGAAAGAGGGTGCTGGTATGTTGAAGGAAAATCACGGTTCATTTTGATTGAAAATTCTTTTATGCCCCGCCCCATAGATTATATGTCTATTTGGCGACCACAGAAGAAATCTTCTGTGGATTTTTTATAAAATTTTTAGCCTCATGATCTAAGAGATGTCGAGTTTGGCATCTCTTTTTTTTCTGCAATCTATAATTGATGCTTAAGCATTTTATAATCGAAAGCTTCACGCATATGCTTGTCGCCGTAGATATCCTTAACTGTGTCTATAACCTTTTGAAATTGAGGAGTGATGCTTTGGTTTTTATGATGAACACATGCAAACACCCTGTAAGTTAAGGCATTGCTGTTTATACGGTAATAATTAATGTTATCACTGCCATTTTCAGCAAACCAGTAGGGGACAATGGCTAGCCCCAAGCCATCTTCTACAAGAGCGTGACTGCTATTCCAATTTTTGCACTTAAAAATAATTGTTGGTGTGAATCCGGCATCGTCAAAAAGCGGTTGAACAAATTGAACGTAAGGATTGGCTGTCAGTGTAATAAAGGGCATATCTTTCAATACTGACAAGTCAACAGAAATTTCACTTGAATGTTTTTTGATTATTGAATTGGCAATGTGGTTTTTAGGCGCAGCCAGGAAGAATTCCTCGTGTCGTATTGTGCTGTAAACCAAGTCGGGATGGTAATACAATGATGGGATTAATAGAAAATCCAATTTTCTTTTCAATAATTTCCCAATAAGGTTTTCAACCGTATCTTCTGTAACGGTTAAATTCAAAGTCCTTGATTCTGAATCGCTAGGCAAGATTTTATTAAGGTATTGTACGGTGTAACCTGTTGGCCAGCCCATAACAATTTCCGACTCTTTCTCATTTGAAACTAATTCTAATTTATTAATCATATCATCAAATTGTGCCAGCAGCGCCTTGCCTTCGGCCAATAATATTTTTGCCGGCTCAGTGGGAATACACCGGCCATTATCGCGATAATACAGAGGGTAAGAGAGTGTGGCTTCAATTCGTTTAATATACTGTGATAGTGCCGGCTGGGAAATATAAAGCGCATTTGCAGCCTTGCCCAAACTGCCTTCTTTTTCAATAGCAAGCATTATTCTTATCGTTTTCAAATCAATTTCTGCTGACATATAAGTCCTCCATTCAACTCATAACATTTTATTATGTACAAGTATTGTATATTGGTATTATTCAAAAATCAAGCACTATGTTATATTATTATCAATCAGTTGAGCCAACTGGTTATCATTAAATATAAAGATGCGCATTTATATAATTAAATCAATTGGAAAGGGGGAAGAAATTGAGAGCTAAAGGAACAATTTTTAATATTCAACATTTTACAATTCACGATGGCCCCGGCATTCGTACCGAATTATTTTTAAAAGGTTGCCCGCTTCGATGCAATTGGTGCAGTAATCCTGAAAGTTTAAAAGCGCTTATACAAGTAGGTGTTTATAGTTCAAAATGCATATCGCTAGAAAAATGTGGCGCTTGTACTGATGTTTGTCCTGACAAAAGTATGCTTAAATTTGTGGATGGAAAGCTGGCGAGCATTGATTACAGCAAGTGTACAAGTTGTTTAGCCTGTGCAGATGCATGTCCATCAGACGCCATAAAACAGTGGGGGGCTGTTATGAAGGTGGAAGAGTGCATGAAGGAAATTCGCAAAGACAAAGGATACTATGAGCGGTCAGGTGGTGGTGTTACAGTTTCCGGTGGCGAACCTTTGCTTCAAAGTGATTTTGTAATGGATTTGTTTAAGACATGTAAAGAAGAGGGAATTCATACCTGTTGTGAATCTTCGTTTTATGCCGGATGGAAGGAAATCGAAAAGATTTTGCCATACACTGATTTGATTATTTCAGACATTAAGCATATGGATACAGGGATGCATAAAAAATATACCGGTGTTAACAATGATCAAATTTTAGAAAATTTAAAGCGTTTGGCTCATGAGGAAAGAGAACTTATTTTGCGAATTCCGGTCATTCCAAACGTTAATGATGATATGGCAAATATTAAGGCAACGGCAGACTTTATTCTCAATGAACTAGGCGGCAGAGTAAGAACCTTGCAACTATTAAGCTTTATGCGTTTAGGGGAGGAAAAATATGCTTCGTTGGACATGCCCTATAAAATGGCTGACGTTAAAGTTGATAGAGAAGTATTCCAGGAGCATGTAAATGAAATTGCGGAGTATTTTAACAGCCGGGGCATACATTGCCTGGTAGGAACAAAAGAAAAAGAACAATGAGGGAATATATATAAATGGACATATAGGAGGGATTATGATGAGCATGATGAGAACGACAGCGATTGGAACAGAGGCATTTGATAAATCATATGGCATTGGCTATGAGGTGAATCATGAGGATTGGTCACCATTTCCAAGAGTAAACCGTCTCAGACAAACTTTTCTAGATAGACCATATGAAATTGATGTTCAAAGATTGAGACTGGTAACAGAGGCATATAAAAAAAATGAATATGCACCAAGAATTTTACAATGCGCTTATGCCTTTGAAAATGTGCTGTTAAATGTTGAATTAAATGTCTATGAAGACGAATTAATCTTAGGCGAGTTGGCAGCTCCAGCAAAAGCAACACCGATTTACCCGGAGTTTTCTGTGGATTGGATAATAGATGAAATTTTACATTTTCCATTTGAGGAACGTCCATATGACCAGTTCTATATTAGAAATGATGAGGAAAGACAAGAAATACTTGATCTTTGTGAGTATTGGAGGGGCAAGACGGTTGCAGATAGAGCCGGTGCAAGACTAGATGAAGATCAGAAAAAGGGTTCGCAGTTTGGAGAAAAGATTTTCCAGACAAACTATTACCACTATGCAGGTGTTGGCCACCTTGTAATGGATTATGAAAAATTGATGCGTATTGGATACGATGGTCTTATTGAAAATGTTAAAGCTGCGGCTGACAAATTGAATAAAAGAGATTTTGACTATGCAGACAAGCGTGATTTCTATCAAGCGTCAATAATTATGCTAAAAGCGGCAAAGACTCATATACAAAGATATGTGCCACTTTTAAGAGCGCATGCAGAAAAAGAAAGCGACCCTGCAAGAAAAGAAGAGTTATTGCAAATGGCGGTCAATTGTGAACAAATTGCTGGCGGGGCGCCACAGACATTTTGGCAAGCAATGCAACTGTTTAGTTTTGCTACAGCTTTGATTCAAGTTGAAAGCAACGGTCACTCAATTTCGTATGGTCGTATGGATCAGTGGCTGAACCCTTTTTATGAAGACGATATGAAAAAAGGAAAAATCACAAAAGACTTTGCACTTGAACTAATAGAATTGCAATATGTAAAATTGAACAATCCAGTAAAGTTAAAGGAAAAAGGAACTGTTCTTGTACGTAATGGACGTTGTGCTGGTGGCGAAAGCTTAACAATCGGAGGTATGGATAAAGAAGGTAAAGACGCGACAAATGATATTACCATGATGATGCTTGAAGCTTCTGTTCATACTCGTATGATGAACCCGTGGTTATGTGTGCGCATGCATGAAAATACGCCATATGAATTAAAGGTTAAGACGGTGGAATGCATTAGAGCAGGATACGGACATCCAAAGATTTTTAATGACGGGCCAACGATTAAGGCTTTAATTAGAAAAGGCAGCTCAATAGAAGAGGCGAGAGATTATGCAGTTGTAGGATGCGTAGAACCCAATATTCCCGGCAAGGAATACGGATGGCACGATGCTGCCTATGTCAATACCGTGAAAATGATAGAAATGGCTGTAAATGGCGGACGTGTGCTGTCCGGACCAGATAAAGACAAGCAAATCGGACCGGATCTTGGCAGCCTGGAAACTTTTGAAAGTTTTGATCAAGTTCTTGAAAGCGTTGATGGTCAATTCTCTTATTGGCTGGATCAAATGTGCAGCAGTTTGAATATTATTGACGAGGCTCATAAAGTTTGTAAGCCGGTTCCGTATATTTCAGCATTCTTTGATGACTGTGTTGAATCTGGAAAAGACTTGTCGGCAGGTGGAGCTAAATACAACGGCATTGGACCGCAGGCAAGCGGCATAGCAACTTGCGCCGATTCGCTGACTGCAATCAAGCAACTTGTATTTGACGAAAAGCGCTATAGCGGGGCCGAGTTGCTACAAGCTATCAGGGACAATTGGGAAGACCATGAGAAATTGTTTGCCCTGGTAAACAGCACAAAAGTGCACCACTACGGCAACAGTGATGATTATGCTGATGACCAGTTCAAATTTATGTTTGAGTGCTATTGCAAGAATTTTGCTGGAAGAGAAATTGCCAGAGGCGGACAGTTTAACCCAGGAGTATATACTGTAAATGCCAATGTTGGAATGGGAATGAATACAAGTGCAACATTGGATGGTCGTAAAGCGGGTGAACCAATCTCAGACAATATGGGGCCGGTACATACAAGTGGTGGCGCACATGATTTCAAAGGACCAACTGCTATTGCAGAATCAGTAAGCAAGGTAGACCACAGTCTTGCTACAAATGGGACATTGTTGAACCTTAAATTTCCTCAAGAAGCGGTAGCGGGTATTGAAGGAAGAGATAATTTGGTCAGTTACATTGATGAATATATTTCAAAACAGGCCATGCATGTACAGTTTAATGTCATGAGTTCTGCGACCTTGAGAGCGGCACAAGAAAACCCTGATATCTACAAGGATATGCTTGTACGTGTAGCTGGATACAGTGCCTATTTTGTAGAACTGGGTAAACCTTTGCAAGAGGATATTATACAAAGGACAGAACTTAGCTTTTAAATAAAACTATTTATATTATAAGGAGGATATTATGTATTTTGAAATAGGTTTCTTGTTGGTTGCTTTAATGCAAATTTTTGCTTTCTTTGTCCAGGGGACGACAGGTTTTGGGGCCACTGTTATTTCATCACCTGTAACAAATGGTATTTTGGGGACGGCTGTTGGTGTTCCCTATGGTACGATTATTTGCATTCCGTTTTTATATATTTTAGCGATAAAAGAATGGAGAGAAATTTCGTGGAAAGATTTAGCGAAAATTGTTGTTCTTTGTGCTCCGGGACTTTTGGTTGGACAGTACTTGTTTTATCAAATCAGCGCGCAAACGGCTAAGATTTCGATTGGTTTTGTTATTTGCCTAATTGCGACTATGAATATATATAAATATATCATTAAACCTTTGGTTTTAAAGATTGGAGACGATGAAGAGGCGCCGGATACTTTAGGCAAAAAGATTTTTCGTTACGGGTGCTTAATTTCAGGCGGAATCGTTCATGGCGCATTTAATATCGGTGGTCCACTTATTACGGTCTACACCTTGCAAGCGGTAAAGGATAAGAAGAAATTCCGTAATACAATGACAAGTCTTTGGTGTATTTTGAATGTTTGGAATGCCTTTAACCAATATAGAAATGGTGCTTTCACATGGGAATTAGGCAGTGCGCTGGCTATTGGCTTACCCTTTGCCGCTCTTGGATTCTTTTTAGGCATGGTATTTTTGGAAAAAATCAACCGCATGCAGTTTCTACGCATCGTGTATATTGTTCTAATGTTTATCGGTGTCAATATGTTTGTGCGTAATGTTCCCTGGACGCCTCAATCAATAAAATTGGCAGTGATCAGTGTTGCATTGTTGGCTATTGGGGGCACACTTAATATTATAAAAAAGAAACGAAGTCAAGCAAAAGCTTAATCATAGACTACTATTCAGATAAAAAGGCAGTAATTAATTCAGGAGGGAAAATATGAAAGATTATAATTTTAAAGTACCGCAAAATATAGAGTTCGGGTTGGGCAGTTTGAAAAAACTGCCTGAGATCCTAAATGAAAACAAATCGGAACACGTATTCCTGATTTCAGACAAAGGGCTGGAAAGTATTGGTTTTGTTAAAAAAGTGGAAGATATAATTGCAGAGAGCGGTATAGGATTTACAACGTACTTGGGTGTTGTACCGAATCCTACCATTGATATAGTAAATGAAGCGGCAGATGCCTATAAAGCGTGTGGTGCTACAAGTATCATAGCATTTGGCGGGGGTAGCGCCATGGATGTTGCAAAAGCTGCTGGAGTTCTCGTAGAACATGGCGGCCAGATTACAGATTATGAGGGCAATCACAAAGTGCCGGGACCGATTGGAACTATGATTGCTATTCCAACAACTGCAGGAACAGGTAGTGAAGTGACGGCATCTGCTGTAATAACAGATGAAGCAAGAAACTATAAGTTGACAGTATTCAGCTATGAAATGCTGCCAAAGTATGTTGTCTTGGACCCGCAATTAATTATGACGACACCATTTTCCATTGCAGCGTCATGCGGGGTTGATGCCTTGATTCATGCCATAGAGGCTTACCTTTCCAATAATGCATCTCCATTTTCAGATGCAATGGCGGAAAAGGCAATGGAATTGATCGGCCAAAACATACGTCGTTTTGTTGCCAACAGACAAGACGAAGAAGCGGCCTGTGCCATGATGGTTGGGTCTAATTTTGCCGGCATTGCCTTTGCTTGGGCAAGGTTGGGCAATGTGCATGCTTTAAGCCATCCGGTAAGTGCTTATTTCCATGTGGCACATGGTGTGGCCAACTCAATTCTTTTGCCGACAGTAATGGAATATAATGCATTAGCAGACCAAGGTCGTTATGAAACAATTTATAACTATATCTGTGAAGGCGAGGGCCATGTGGAAAACTTTAAGACAGATATGCTTGTGGAAGAAGTGAAAAAATTGAATTCGGATTTAAATATCCCGAAATCACTTTCGGAAGTGGGTGTAAGGGAAGACTTGCTTGAAATTATGGCAGAAGATGCTATGAAGAGTGGCAATATCCAAGCTAATCCAAGAAAGTCAACCGTAAAAGATCTCATTGAATTATATAGAAAAGCATTATAGAATAGGGGAATATGAATATAACGTCCTGGGTGTTCGGGGTGGTTTGGACACTTAGGACGTAATTTTAAAGAGTTAATTGTCAAAAATATGACAAAGTGTAATAGGGGGAGAATAAATCAAATGAGTACTTACGTAGAAAAAGCGATAAATGTTGCTGTGAGCGTTAAAGATAATAGAAAAATAAAATCAGGGATGGACCGCAAGAAGATTATAGGATGGATGATTGCGACTTTGGTACCGTTGATTGTTTCATTTGTACCACTATCGGCAAACTTCACAGGTAACTTGAAAGTATTCTTCATGACTACATTGTTCGTTATTTTAATTATAGCGTTTGAACTTTTACCTGTATTGATTTCGGCTATATTGTTGCCGTCCTTATATTTGCTAAGTGGACTTGCTCCGGCGGAGCTTGCTTTTGGATCTTGGACCAACACAACAGTTTGGATGGTTCTTGGTGGACTGACACTGAGCTATGTGCTGGATCAATGTGGTTTGCTAAGACGTATTGCCTACTATGTTATAAGAAAATGCGGCGGAACCTATAAAGGGGCTGTATTTGGTTGTTTTTCCATTGGTATCATTTTGAATTTGATTACCTTTTGCCATGGCTGGATTGTTAATAGCGTACTGGTATATGGTATTTGTAAAGCAATGGATTTAAAACCCTCAAGAGAGTCATCTCTTATTTGCTTTGCCGGTATCGCCACTGGTACAGGAGGAACGGTTTTTCTGTATGATCCTGGTTATGCAGCAATGATTGAAACGGCTCTCCGTAATTTTATACCCGGTTATACAATGTCTTTGTTTGCACCCTTTATGTATAACGGATTATTTGCACTGTGGTGCTTAATTGCTATTTTTATTTTAATGAAGGTTTATAGGATAGATGAGATTGATTTTAACATAAGTAAAGAAATTTTTGATGATAAATATGAGCAACTTGGAGCCATGACAATAAAAGAAAAAAAGGCTGTTGCGATAGTGGCGATTCTATTGACATACCTCTGCGCAACTGAGTTTACAGGCTGGTCAGTTGCTTTTGGATTTATGACCATTCCCTACTTGTTGTTTTTCCCAGGGATTGATGTGGGGGATAGCAATGCCATTGGCAAAATGAATTTTTCGATGATTTTCTTTGTGGCAACATGTCTTGGCATTGGGTTAGTTGGAGCCCAAATCGGTCTGGGAGATTTTATTTCAAATATGGTGGTGCCCTTGCTTGAAGGTAAAAGCAAACTATTCATTTGTGTTGCTTTTATGACGGTGGGAGCAATAGCCAATATGTTTATGACGCCATATGCCATGTTAGGGGGTCTTGCTACAACCTTTGCTCAAATTGCAGTGTCACTGGGAATTAGTCCGATTGTGGCCTGCATGATTCTAATGTACTCGTGTGATATGGTATTTTTGCCTTATCAGTCAACAGGCAACCTCATTATGTATTCTTACGGCCTGATGCCCATGAAGGAATTTATTAAGCAGGAGGGATTGAAATCGCTGATTATGTATATAGGATTCATTTTTGTCATGTATCCCTTATGGAATATATTTGGCTTGATGTAATTAATAAAAGATTTACAATCATTAAAATGACGGGCGGGGACAATTCTTTTGCTTTTATTTTGCTGGACAGATGGACTGAATGGGGAATTATTGCCTATAAAAAAGCGGCGACAATGATTGACATTATCGCCGCTTTTTATATTGTGATAGATACTGCAAATTCTTATTTTTTGGGTTCGGGAATAAAGGGAATGATGTTCTTGGCCAAATTATCCATGGGCATGGTTTGTAGCCATACTTTCCCGGGTCCTTTAAGAATGGCCAGGAAAAGGCCTTCTCCGCCGAAGAGGACAT
>CAZXWC010000064.1:3347-9507 GCA_964644525.1 uncultured Peptostreptococcaceae bacterium | reverse complement strand
TCATGGCAAGAAGAGCCGCAGAAAAAATCGGCTTGGAATGGAAAGGCGCTAGAGTTTCTGTACAGGGATTTGGAAATGTAGGTTCTTTCACAGCACTCTTCCTGCATCAGTTGGGAGCAAAAGTTGTAGCAATAGCTGATATCAGCGGAACAATGGTTGACGAAAACGGTATTGACATACCTGCCCTCATTGACTACGTATACAAAGATGGAAACAAGGTAATCAAGGGATTCCAAGGAAAAGAAACTACAGATGGAAAAGATATCTTCAGTGTGCCGGTTGATGTACTTCTTCCAGCAGCTCTTGAAGGACAAATCACTGGTGAAGTTGCTAAAATAATCGATGCCAAAATTGTTTGCGAAGGCGCAAACGGACCTACTACTCCAGAAGGCGACAAGGTGCTCCAAGACAGAGGAATCATACTCGTTCCGGATATTCTTGCCAACGCAGGAGGCGTAACTGTTTCATACTTCGAGTGGGTTCAAAACCTTCAAAACTTCTATTGGACTTTCGAAGATGTTCAAGGAAAACAAGAAGACCTCATGAACAAGGCGTTCGACGAAATATGGGCCCTCAAAGATGAGTTCAACACTGACATGAGAACAGCAGCTTTCATGAAGTCAGTAAGAATAGTAGCGACTGCAATGAAGTGGAGAGGCTGGTACTAAACCAACCGATCATTGACAGAAATCTAAAGAAGACACCGCATTCCAATTGGAATGCGGTGTTTATGTTTTTTGAGAAAATGAATCTTTTAAAATATAGAAGGATTTATACCAATACACTGGTCTAATCAAAAAGGCAGTTTTGAAAAATCATTTTGCCGTTTCCGGCAAGCCCTGTGTCGTAATCCAAGTTGGGGAAAATTTTTTCAAGCTTGCTCTTTTCCAAATCCCCCTTTATATAGGAGTCGGCGGCAGAAATTCTGACAACAGCATGGGAAACGGCGTCCTGGTAAAGGTCGAAAAAACTTTTATTTGAATATTCGCCGGTAACCGGGTGACGCCATCTTTTATTGGCTGTGTTGGCGTAATCTATTGATTTGATTTTTTCAGTATTGTAAACTGAGGCCCTGCAAAGTCCTTTTGTCCCGAGAAATGAGTCTGTGAGAGCAAAAAGAGGTTTTTTGAATCCAAAGGGGTCATGAAGGAGTCTTAGAGACAATTTCATTGTTTTGAGCGATTTGAGAATTTCACTGGCGGAAATTGTTTTTCCGTATAGGTGTGAAATCCATTTTGAAAAATCCCCGTAGGCGCAAAGTACATCGTCTGAAGTTTCCAAAAAAGCGGATCTGTCAATCAGTTTTGGAGCTTTACACAGCATCTTTTCTGCAAGGAGCATGTCCAGTATTGTTTCAAGCCGCTTGTGGTGGGCTGCGTATTCCGGGTCTTGTCCGGTATAATCGAATCCGGAAAAAAAGAATATGTAGGGATGGCATATTGTATCCATGCTGTAATGGCATATTAGACCGAAAATGCATGCGGATTTCATGTCAGTGCAATCTTTGCAAATGGCGAGATCATTTAACATACCCATAAGAAATTCTCCGGTTTTTTCCTTGTGCATTCTGTTTCCTATGCCCGAGAGCGAACTGCGGTTCCAAGGAAATATTTCACTGTAGAGGAAGGGGTCGGGACCCTGAAGGCTGTCGTTGAAGAGACCCGGATGCATTCTTGCAGAAGATTTGAATTTGTTTGTTTCGGACAATTTGTTTAGAACATCGTAACCCATGAATATATGGGACAGGATGTCAGGCATAAAAACACCTCTCTTCATATTTTTCCATATAATATATACTACCCATATTCTTTAATATCTACAGCTCTTATTATATAATAAAGGGAAAGTGTATAAAATACGCTGCTCACTTAAAAGAGGAGACCTTCATGAAAAAAGAGGAAAGAAGTTGGATTTTATATGATTGGGCAAATTCGGCATATTCAATTGCAATAACAACAGCCATCCTTCCCTTGTATTACAAGAATATCGCTGCGGGCGTTTCAACAAGTCTTTCAACAGCGTATTGGGGTTATGCAAATTCTCTGGCCACAATCCTTGTTTCGGTGCTTGCCCCCATTCTTGGAACCATTGCAGACTACAGGGGCTACAAGAAGAAGTTTTTTCTGTTTTTCTTCCTCGTGGGAGTGATTTTCACAGCGGCGCTTTCCACGGTTGGCGAAGGCGAATGGGTCAAGTGCCTGGTCTTATATATTTTTACAGTCATAGGTTTTGCCGGAGCCAACATTTTTTATGACGCATTTCTTGTAGATGTTACAGTAACTGAAAGGATGGACTGGGTTTCATCGAATGGATTCGCTTTTGGATACATAGGCAGCACAATACCTTTTATTGCAGGCATAGTTATAATAATGAAAGCTGAACTGCTTGGATTGAGCGTTTCTTCCGCCACAAGACTTTCCTTTGTTATTACAGCTCTCTGGTGGGGAGTTTTCACAATACCAATGCTGAGGAACGTAAAGCAGGTAAATTACATAGAGCGTGAGCCCAAGCCTGTCATCAAGTCTTTCAAGAGGCTATACGGAACAATAGTGGACATCTCAAAACACAAACAGATTTTTACATTTCTATTGGCCTATTTTTTCTATATAGACGGTGTTGACACAATAATAAAAATGGCTGCCGTGTATGGTTCTGATGTCGGCATTTCAGGGAACGACCTCTTAGTGGTGCTTTTGGCGACGCAATTCGTAGCTTTTCCATTCGCCTTGCTTTACGGGAAACTTTCAAAAAAATTTAAAGGAAAGAGAATGCTCTACGTAGGTATTAGCATATATATAGGAATATGCTCCTATGCTTATTTTATTGAAACAACAAGGCAGTTTTGGCTTCTTGCCATGCTTGTTGCATCATCTCAGGGAGGAATTCAGGCGCTGAGCCGTTCATATTTTGCAAAACTGGTGCCTAAGGACAAGTCCAATGAATTTTTCGGCATATACAATATTTTCGGGAAATTCGCCACATTCATGGGACCGCTTTTAATGGCCGTGGTTTCGCAGATTTCGGGAAATTCACGTTTGGGCGTGTTCAGCGTAATCGTACTTTTCGTTTTGGGCGGCCTTGTTTTGCGCAAGGTTCCAGAAATGGACAGGGACAATAACAGTTAAGGAAAGAGGGGATTTGTTTGTTGGGAACATTTGCAAACGCAGCGGGTATAGTGATAGGAAGCACGATAGGGCTTGTTTTCGGAAGCAGGATACCTGAAAGGTATAACCAGACAATAATAAAGGCCATAGCCCTGGCGGTAATATTGATGGGTATACAGAATGCACTGAAGGCCCAGAATATGCTCTTTGTAATAATAAGTCTTTTTCTGGGAAGTTATTTGGGAGAGTACTGGGACATTGAGGCCAAGCTTGAAAAACTGGGCGCATGGTTGGAAAAAAAGATTTCAAAAGCGGGGAATTCATTTTCAAAGGGCTTCGTAGCAGCTACATTGCTGCATTGTGTTGGTTCGATGGCTATAATAGGAGCCTTGGAGGGCGGCCTTTCAGGAAACCATCAAATATTATATGCCAAATCTGTGCTGGATGGGGCTATCGATATTGTTCTTGCGTCGACCCTTGGAGCAGGTGTAATCTTTTCATCCATATCTGTATTAATTTATCAGGGTAGCATAGTTATTGCGGCTTCTTTTTTGAAACAGTTTCTTGTTGAATCCGTAGTCATGGAAATGTCGGCCATAGGCGGACTTCTTATCATTGCAATGGGTATCAACATGCTTGACTCAAAGAAGATAAGGGTGGGCAACATGCTTCCGGCAATTTTTATGCCGCTGCTTTATTTTGCTATAAAAACAGGATTTGGATTTTAATTTTATATTTAGCTGACGTGCGCGCGCTTTGCAGGAGTTAATCTCCAGGAAAGTGCGCGTTTTAAATTGAATGTGTTTAAAAAATTTGCAAAAGCAGTTGAAATTTTTGAGTATTTGTATTAAAGTAGTAATTGGGTTAGCACTCAACTAAAGAGAGTGCTAATAATACTAAAAATAAAACACTAATATAAAAAAGGAGGGTTTAAATTGAATATCAAACCATTGGGGGACAGAGTTGTAATTAAGAAAGTGGATGCTGTTGAAAAGACAAAGAGCGGCATTGTGCTTCCCGGTCAGGCAAAGGAGCAGCCGCAGATGGCAGAAGTAGTGGCTGTAGGTCCCGGAGGCATGGTCGACGGCAAGAAGGTGGAAATGCAGATTTCTGTAGGTGAAAAGGTTATATTTTCCAAGTATTCGGGCACCGAGGTTAAATACGACGGGCAAGAGTACACAATTGTCAAACAGAACGATATACTTGCAGTAGTGGAATAGATAAAAAACAAGACGGAGGGAAATAAAATGGCTAAAGAAATCAAATTTGGAGAAGACGCCAGAAGGAAACTCGAAGAAGGCGTAAACAAATTAGCAAACACAGTTAAAGTTACACTGGGACCAAAAGGCAGGAATGTAATTTTAGACAAGAAATTTGGATCGCCGCTTATTACAAATGACGGCGTTACAATCGCAAGAGAAATAGAACTGGAAGACGCGTATGAAAATATGGGAGCCCAGCTTGTAAAAGAAGTTGCTACAAAAACAAACGATGTTGCCGGTGATGGAACTACTACGGCAACTCTACTTGCCCAGGCAATAATAAGGGAAGGGCTTAGAAACGTAGCAGCCGGAGCAAACCCGATGATTCTTAAAAAAGGAATCGAAGGAGCAGTTGAAGTTGCTGTGGAAGAGATAAAAGGAAATTCCAAAATGATAGACAGCAAGGAAGCTATCGCTCAGGTTGCCTCCATATCAGCATCAGATGAAAACATTGGAAGCCTGATCGCCGATGCAATGGACAAGGTCGGCAAGGACGGAGTCATTACCGTTGAAGAAGGCAAGACAATGGGAACCCATCTTGAAGTTGTGGAAGGAATGCAGTTTGACAGAGGATACCTCTCGCCATACATGGTTACAGATACAGAAAAGATGGAAGCGGCTCTTAACAATCCCTACATTCTTATAACAGACAAGAAAATCAGCAACATACAGGAAATTCTTCCGCTTCTTGAAAAAATTGTTCAACAAGGCAAGAAGCTTCTCATTATAGCCGAGGACATAGAAGGTGAAGCTTTGGCTACATTGGTGGTCAATAAGCTTAGAGGAACATTCGAAGCTGTTGCTGTAAAGGCTCCAGGATTTGGAGACAGAAGAAAAGCAATGCTTCAGGATATAGCGACACTTACTGGGGGAACAATTATTTCAGAAGAAGTCGGACTGGACTTGAAAGAAGCAACCTTGGACATGCTTGGAACAGCAAACACAATTAAAGTTTCAAAAGAGAATACAACAATAGTTGATGGAGCTGGAATAGAAAGTGAAATCGTAGACAGAATCAGTCAAATCAAGGCTCAAATAGAGGAAAGCACTTCCGACTTTGACATAGAGAAGCTTCAGGAAAGACTTGCCAAGCTCTCAGGAGGAGTTGCGGTAATCCAAGTTGGAGCTGCCACTGAATCCGAGATGAAGGAAAGAAAGCTTAGAATAGAAGATGCCTTGAATGCAACAAGGGCGGCAGTAGAAGAAGGAATTGTGCCGGGTGGCGGAACTGCTTTGATTAACATTATCCCTACAATTGAAAAACTTATAGAAGGACTTGAAGGCGACGAAAAAACAGGCGTTGTAATAATTAAGCGCTCGCTTGAGGAGCCTGTAAGGCAAATTGTTGCAAATGCAGGACTTGAAGGTTCTGTAGTTGTTGAAAAGCTTAAAGTCAGCGAACAGGGAATGGGCTTCGACGCCCTCAGGGGTGATTATGTAGACATGCTCAAAGCCGGAATAGTGGATCCTACAAAGGTTACCCGTTCAGCTCTTCAAAATGCGGCTTCAATTTCAGCTTTGTTCCTGACAACCGAATCAGCGGTTGTAGACCTTCCAGAGGGCGAAGATGCAATGGGCGGAATGCCGGGTGGAATGCCGGGCGGAATGCCGGGCGGAATGCCGGGAATGATGTAGGTTAGCAAAAGAAGTTGGCAGTAACAGCGGGCAGCTGGCAGCTGGCAGTGGACAGGAAGAACTTAAATACAAAAGATTAAGAACAAAAACTAAAGGCAAAGAGAAAAAGAAAGTTTGTCAGTTGGTCAGTTGGAAAGGAAAAGCAAAGACAGCGGGCAG
>CAZXWC010000064.1:0-3247 GCA_964644525.1 uncultured Peptostreptococcaceae bacterium | reverse complement strand
AAAAGATTTAAGAACAACTGTTTTGCAGCTTTCCGAATAAAAAAAATTGAAAACCCGGCAGTTGCGGAATGCTTAGAACATGCGCCGCAATTGCCGGGTTTTTTCATATTTTGTATTTAATATGTCTTTCAATCAGATGAAAATTCCATATTCTTTGATTTCGTTGGAATTATTCGCTTCAGCATTTTTGACAATTATTTCTCTCTTGCTTTCTTCAACATCGCTTATGAATAGAGTGTATTCTCCATTGTAGAGGCTTTCGTCGCGGTGGCGGAACATGTTGCCTATCATGAGGCCTATCAGAGAGCCTACTGTTGCGCCATAGAAAACGATTACCATTGAAACAATTACTGGAACGGTTGTAATGGATGCGGAACTAAGCCCCATATAGACAGCCATGAGGGATGAAACGCCCCCAACAATTGCTCCCAGTATCATACCTCTTTTTGCATATGATATGTGAAGCTTAGATATTTCATTGTATTTCCCCAACATGACGCCGGAAACATAATTCTCTTCTTTGTTGTCATATTCTTTCTTGTCGGAAATAATTTGCATGTGTCCCTTTACACCTTGTTTTTTTCGCATAACTTTAGCAAACTTCCTTAAATCTGCTATATTATTGAATCGGACAATGTAGTTAGTCATTTTCATCACCTCTTTTTTTAGTCTGACATCACAACCTATTTATATATTGATAATTACCCCGATAAATAAAAGTCAAACAAAAACACAGAAAATTCAGAAAATGAAGGAGGAAGCAATTTATATCAATAGAGATTGAAAATATTTCTATAGCTGTTTTCGTAAATCTTGAAGTCGTTATTGCCAAAGAGTATGAAGCGTATTTCATCCATTGGGCTTTCTTCAATAAAATCGCGAGTGGTTTCCATAGCTATCTTGGCGGCCATATCTTTCGGGAATCTGTATATGCCCGTGCTGATTGCGGGAAAGGCAATTGATCTTATGTGATTTTCCGCCGCAAGGCGTAAAATGCTGACATAGGCCTTTTGCAGAATTTCCGATTCCTGTCGAGTGCCGTCTTTCCATATAGGACCTACTGCGTGGATTACATAATCGGCCTTTAGGCGGCCGGCCTTTGTTATGACAGCCTGGCCAGGGGGGCATTTCCCACTTTTTTTTCTTATGTCCCTGCATTCCTCAAGTATTTGGGGACCGCCAGCTTTGTGTATGGCACCATCTACACCGCCTCCTCCTAGAAGTGATGAATTAGCTGCATTTACAATGGCCTGGGTGTCTTCAAGAGTGATGTCACCTTTTTTGATTATTATTTCTGCAGATTTGTAATTGAAGCTTAAATCCGAATTGGTCATTTTAACACCTCCTTTTCGGTTGGCACTGTCATTCTTATTATATCCGCACATTTGAATTTCATTCAATTGTTTAAAATTTTATGTTTAATTATGACTTCGTTTTATTTTAATATACATGTATAATTAAAGAGAACAGTTTGCGGTTGACAAACAAAATCATATCTGATATTTTTATTATCAACATAATAGATGAGATAAGATATACGCACTTGTATAGTATTGGAGATATGGTCCAAAAGTTTCTACCGGGCAACCGTAAATTGACCGACTACAGGTGAAGTTATTTGATGTATGAATCCAGAATAATTTCACTGGGAATTTGTTCTGGATTTTTTCGTATTTAAAAGAAAAGAAAGGATGGTTGATATGGAAGGAAAAATTTTAAAAGAAGGTCTCACGTTTGATGATGTTCTACTGGTGCCGCAGAAGTCTGAAATTTTACCGGGGCAGGTTGATTTGAAAACGCAGCTGACCAAGAGCATCAAGCTTAACATACCCCTAATGAGCGCCGGAATGGATACGGTCACAGAAGCCAAGATGGCAATTTCAATGGCCAGAGAGGGCGGCATAGGAATAATTCATAAGAATATGTCCATCGAAGAACAGGCAATGGAGGTGGACAAAGTAAAAAGAAGCGAGCACGGAGTAATAACAGATCCTTTCTTTCTTTCACCTGAACACAAACTCGAGGACGCTTTTGAGCTTATGAGCAGATATCACATCTCAGGAGTACCCATCACTGACGAAAACAATATTCTGGTAGGAATTCTCACCAATAGAGACGTTCGTTTCGAAAATGATCCCCAACTCCCAATCAAGGACGTAATGACAAAAGAAAGACTTATAACAGCCAAGGAAGGCACTTCCATGAAAGAGGCTGAAAACATACTCAAGAAGTGGAAAGTTGAAAAACTTCCTATTGTAGACAAGCAGGGTCACCTCAAGGGACTCATAACCATAAAGGATATTGAAAAAGCCATCAAATACCCCAACAGGGCAACAGACCAAGGAGGAAGACTCCTTTGCGGAGCGGCTGTAGGGGTTACCGGAAATATCATGGACAGAGTGGAAGCCCTTGTAAATGCGGGAGTCGACCTTGTGGTGGTTGATACTGCCCATGGACATTCCATAGGGGTTTTCGAGGCGACAAAAAAAATAAAGAAATCCTTTCCTGAAGTTCAGCTTCTTGTTGGAAATGTAGCAACGGCTGAAGCAACTGAAGAATTGATAGAGGCGGGAGCTGACGCTGTAAAGGTAGGAATAGGACCCGGGTCCATATGCACCACCAGAGTAATAGCGGGCATAGGAGTACCTCAAATTACAGCAATCCGCGATTGTGCAGAGGTTGGGGCCAGACATGGAATTCCTATAATTGCAGATGGTGGAATCAAGTTTTCCGGCGACATAGTCAAGGCCATTGCCGCTGGAGCAAAGGTATGCATGCTCGGATCGCTTTTTGCCGGAACAGAGGAAAGCCCAGGGGAAACTGTTTTATACAGAGGAAGACGATTCAAGGCTTACAGGGGAATGGGGTCCATGGCGGCTATGAAGGCTGGAAGCAAGGATAGATATTTTCAGGAAAACGCAAAGAAATTCGTCCCTGAAGGGATAGAAGGCAGAGTTCAATTTAAAGGATCGCTGGGAGAAATAGTATTCCAACTCATGGGAGGGCTAAAGGCCGGAATGGGATATTGCGGAACCCCTACAATAGAGGACTTGATTAATGACGGGAAATTCATTAAAATTACAGGTGCGGGGTTGAAGGAAAGCCATCCCCACGACATATATATAGTCAAGGAAGCGCCGAACTACAGTGTATCGGTGGATGAATAAACAAGTGGAGGGAACATGCTAATGGAAAGAGAACTGATCTTGGTCATCGACTTCGGAGGCCAATACAACCAGCTTATAGC
>CAZXWC010000063.1:0-9519 GCA_964644525.1 uncultured Peptostreptococcaceae bacterium | reverse complement strand
AACGTTTTGTCTTTTGAATTCCTCAAGCAAGAATTCACCCGTAATCTGCAAATGGATTATTCCGAATCTGGGATCTTCCTTGAACTTATGTTTTTGCGCTTTTTCAAATGCTTTGAAACATTGGCGCATTGCTCCGTCTCCGATTGCATGAAATACAAGTTGAAGCCCGCCTTCATGAGCCGTGCATGCAAGTTCGTCCAATTCGTCCTGACTGAAAACGAAAATACCGCTCGTTGACGGATCATCTGCATAAGGCTCGCTGAGATACGCCGTCCTGGCTCCAAGCGAACCGTCTGTCAACAGCTTCAAGGGGCCTATCTTGAAATATTCATCTCCCTGCCCCGTTTTATAGCCTTCGTCAAGAAATTCCTTCAGCCTGTCCATATCCGGAAGCAGACACTGCTCATATATTCGGACAGGTAGAGTTCCTTCTTCCACCAGTTCGCTGTATGCCTTGAGGACCTTTCTCCAATCCTTGCCGGGCATGGCTTCAAAGTCGTCTGTTTGAACCGAAGTGACCCCGTAGCCGGAAGCAACTTTTGCCGCGTCCATTATCATCTCTTTGATTTCGTTGACGCCGGCATCCGGAATCATGTCATAAATCATGTATCTCGCCGTTTCGCTGAAAATGCCTGTTGGTTCTCCATTTTCATCCCTATAAAACTTCCCGCCTACAGGTTGGGGCGTATCCTTTGTGATTCCAGCTATCTCAATCGCTTTTGAATTTGTTGCGGCCGAATGAACGCACACCCTTATGAAGCAGATGGGATTGTCAGTCGAAATTTGATCAAGGTCATTCCTTGTCAAATCCCTTTTTTCTTCAAACAGCATCTGGTTCCAACCAAAGCCGAGGATCCACTCGCCCGGTTGAGGCTTTTTCATCGATATATATTTCTTGCTTCTCTCGATTACTTCCTTTATGGATTTGGCTCCATTGAGGTCTACCTTGTGCATGTTGTACCCGCTGTTCAACAAATGCATATGGGCCTCGTTGAAACCCGGCACAACCGTCTTTCCTTTCAGGTCAACCACTTTTGTGTTGTCGCCTTTAAGCTCAAGCACATCTTTATTTGTTCCGACTTTCACGAATTTGCCGGCTTTAACTGCAAAAGCTTCTGCCTTCTTGTTATTCGTGTCCATTGTAACAACATTTCCATTTATAAGTATAAGGTCCATGCTTACAGTCCTTCCCTCTTAATAAAGTAAAGTTTCAGTTTCGAATCATTCAACTGCTTTTTTACGCTATTCCGCCTCCGTCTACAACAATCGCAGCTCCAGTTATCCAACTCGACAAATCGCTTGCCAAAAACAACACTGTTTTTGCAATATCCTCAGGCGTTCCCAATCTTCCCAGAGGCCTTCCCTTTCCACAATCCTCAAGGTATTTTTCCTGGCTCTCCTTATCTACTACAAGTCCGGTCTGCAAGCCTTCGTCCCTCAGCATAGCCGTGTCGGTGTCGCCGGGATTCACGCTGTTTACACGAATGTTTTGCGGTCCATGGTCAATGGCCATGGCTCGGGTCAGATTGACAATTCCGCCCTTGACTGCGCAATAGGCGGCCGCATCGTCGCCGCCCTTAAGACCCCAGCCGGATCCTGTATTAATTATGCTTCCTCCCCCGCCTTCAGCCATCACCGGTATCGCATGCTTTGAAAGCAGAAAGGTGCCTTTAAGCCCGACATCAAGCACAAAGTCCCACTCTTTTTCTTCCAATCCAACAACGGTTTTTCTGACTGTGACGCCGGCATTGTTGAATAATATGTCTATTTTCCCAAAATATTTTCTTATTTCCTCTACTGATTGTTTTACGTTTTCTTCATTGGTAACATCGCATTTATAAAATCTCGCGGTTCTTCCCTCTTCGTAGATTCTTTCCGCTTCCTTTTCTCCTTTTGGATTAACATCAAGCATTGCCACTTTTGCTCCATATGCAGATAGAAGCTGTGCCGCCGCCAAGCCAATTCCGCTTGCCGCGCCTGATACCACAGCAACCTTTCCTTCGAGCGACAGCAAATCCTTTTTTTGCAACATTACAGATCCCCCTTTTCATTTCTCGCATATTGTTTTCTTCATACTATCCTTATGCAGTATTATTGTCCATAACGACTGTTTCAATAACAAAGAATTCTAAAAACTGCAAGGCCTCATCCTTTTTCCGGATGAAGCATTGCAAAAACACTTTGATGGCTTAAATTAAATTACTTCTTTCTCGCTTTCTACCCTATACGTTTTTGTAGATGCTATGTCGCCTGTTTTCCACTGGAATTTTCCCATGAACCCAAACAGGATTGCAATCATTGGTGTAAGCCAATTCAAAATAGCATATGGCGCGTATGCAACGGTCGAAACGCCAAGCGCTCCTGCAAAGAATACTGCGCATACATTCCATGGAACAAGCGGAGATGTCATCGTTGCCGAATCTTCAAGAGTTCTTGAAAGTGTTTGTGGAAGCATATCCTTTTCCTTGTAGGCCGAAACATACATTCTTCCTGTAATGACAATTGACATGTACTGGCTTGCTGTGGCAAAGTTCAGGCCTACTCCTGTAAGAACTGTGGAGCAAACCAGGGAGCCTACGGTTTTTGTCAATGACTTGAATCTGTTCAACACAACCTCGAGAACACCCAATTTTTCGAGTATGGCTCCATATGCCAATACAATCATTGTCAAGCTGACTGTCCACGACATGTTCTGCAATCCGCCACGGCTGAGCAAGCTGTCTATGTCGGCTATTCCTGTTGCTGATTTATATCCTCCATCCATGATTCCAGTGATAGTGGTGATTGTCTCTCCCTGAATCAGTATCGCAATAAGTGATGCCACCATTGCAGATATGAACAAACTCGGCAATGCGGGAACTTTTTTGATTGCAAATGCGATTACCAGTATCGGCGGTATGAGAGTGATCAAGTTCAAGTTGAATGATTGGTTTAAAACATCCAGCGTGTTGTTTATAGTTGATGCGTCCAAAGTCGATCCGGCATACTTCATTCCAAGGAAAGCATAAAAAGCTATGGAAATAAGATAGGCGGGTCCTGTAGTATAGAACATTGCCTTTATGTGGTCAAACAAATCGCCTTCGGCAACTCCCGGCGCCAGATTTGTCGTGTCTGAAAGGGGAGACATCTTGTCGCCAAAATAAGCACCTGAAACAATCGCTCCGGCAGTCATGGCCGGATTTACTCCAAGTCCTGCTCCTACTGCCATTAGAGCCACTCCGACAGTACCTCCTGTCGACCACGAACTTCCAGTCGACAGAGACGTTATCGAGCAAACCAAAAGCGTAGTTACAAGGAATACATTTGGAGAAATGACCTTCAGGCCCCAGAATATTATCATCGGCACGGTTCCGCTTGCAATCCATGAACCCATAACCATTCCTATTACATAAAGTATAAGAACTGTTCCAATTGCCAGTTTGCCTCCGTATACTATGGCCTCATAAATCGTGTCCCATGAATTTCCCTGGACAGATAATGTCAGTATTGCTACACCCATCGATATTGCCATCGCCATATGAACTGGAATATTAAGCCATAATACAGAAATTCCCATCATAACAATTAAAAACCCTAAAATGAATATGCTTGCTCCAAAACTGGGGGTTGCTTTCTTGTTCATATTATCCTCCTTTGATTTGTATTATACTTCTTGACTTAGACAGCTGCAATTGCTTGTTTTGCTAATGAAATAGGCCTCTCCTCCTCCAATTCTCCTTAAAGCTAAAATCCAATCTTGTTCATCACTTTTTCTCTGAATCCGGTTATGACTCCAACGTAACCTTCCAAGGCTTTATCCAAAGATGCGTCATTTGTGTCAACCAGAAAAGGCTTGCCCTTTAATTTTTGCAATTTGCTTCGCGTAGAAATTACGATTATGTTTGCTCTTCCTACTTTTTCCACAACTCTCGCACTTATCTGCTGATTCCCTCTTCCCAGCAAATAGCCTTGTCCTCCAATTGGCGTTATTATTATCTTGCAGCATCCGAACAGTGTATCAAGCAACTCCTGTTCGGCAACATCATTCTTGACCAATTTCTTGTTGTATATCAAGTCCACTCCGAGCAATGTATATGGAAGGTTCAAAAGCTGCATTATCGGTCGCGTTGTCGAACCGGGGCCGATTATATAGAATGTGTCCTTTTCCATGTTTTCTACTATGAAATGAGCAATATCCCATTGAGCCTGCTCATCAGATTTTATGCTTGACGCTTTCTTGACCTGTAAAAAATTTTTCTCGGCAGGAGTTTTCAAATATCCAAACAGCTTGGTTTTTACCGATCCCTTCCGAAAAGCCTCCTCGTCTATATCCATGACTTCGACCTCATTTGTCGAGGCGGAATCAGAAAGGAGAAATTTTTTTGCCAGATCACCCGCCTTGCGGGGATTTATTGCGTAGGCCGCGGAATGGATTTTTACTCCGGCGGGAATTCCAACTACAGTAAGTCTGTCCTTTACTGCAGAATATATGTCCCTCGCCGTCCCATCTCCGCCTGCAAACATCAAAAGGTCAACTTTTTCTTCTGCCATTTTTTCAGCCGCAATCATTGTATCCGCGCTGGTAGTTTCTCCGCCAAATGCTCTTCCAACCGTCCTGACCGGAAAGCCGAGTTCTCTGGCGACGTCTTCTCCCATCGGGCCATGGCCGGCAATCACCTGCAATTGTTCTTTCATTTCAATCAGCGCTTCGAGCGCAAGAGCGGTTCTCTCCGCGGATTTCGGGACGGCTCCCATGCTTTTCGCCTTCGAACTCACCCCGTCAGTCCCCTTAAGGCCCACGCTTCCTCCCATTCCTGCTATCGGATTGATGATCAAACCAATTTTTTTCAAATATACTCACCCTTTGCTTGCTTTCCTATACAATGGTTTTCTTCAGGTAGCTTCTCCATGTTATAGCCCATTCAGCCGGATTATCGAGGCTTTCTTCTTTCAGTTGGTGACAAGTGCTTTGATGGGGAGCCGATTTGATTAAATCCGGATTCTCATATGCTTCATTGAAAATATGCTTCAGGGTTTCCACATATTCGTCAATGTCTTCTTTTGAGGGAGATTCCGTTGGCTCAAGCGTCATCGGTTCAGCGACATAATATGGGTGGTGGCTTGCCCAATAATGCATTCCGAAATCCATCATCCTTCTCTGCACGTCTTCTGTCGTTATCCCTGTATCGTTGAAAAGTTTTTCAATCGTATATCTTACCTGCTCAACGCGCTGCTTCCCTCTGATGTATGGGGCATCGACAACATCCAGCTTCATCAGTTTATTGAACATGTAGTTGTTGTTGAGTACGGCAACTTTTGCGACTTCGTAGAGCCCTTCTGCTCCCATGGACATAATCCACGAATAAGCCTTCAGTACTACCGGTGCAACTCCGTTGAACATTCTCACTTTACCTATCGAATCAGTTTTTCCGACTATGTCATGGTTTTGGAAGTACTTTTCACCATCAAAATCTATCAATGGCCCAGGCAAAAATTTCACCAGGTGGTCCAAGACTCCCAAAGCACCTGTAGCCGGTCCCCCGCAACCATGCGGTGTTGAAAAAGTCTTATGCAAATTGAAGAAAGACATGTCGAATCCGGCTTCCTTTGCGCGAGTGATTCCAAGCAAGCCATTTGCATTTGCCTGGTCGTAGCAGGAGAGAGCGCCGACTTCTTTCATTGTTTCAGTAAATTCCTGCACCCTGGTATTGTATACGCCAGTATCCTCCGGGTTGGCGATGAAGAAGGCCGCCGTTCTTTCAGATGCCGCCGCCTTGAACGCTTCCAGATCCGGATATCCGTTCTCGTCCGGATTGATGTATATTATCTTGTAGCCCATAACCGCGGGAGCAGCCGCATCCGAAGGATGGGAATAGATTGTTGTTATTATTTCATCCCTTATATCGCCTTCGCCCCTGGACTCGTGATATGCTCTTGCTATTGCCGCCATTGCCATGATTGCCTGGCTTCCTCCACTGGGTTGGAAACTGAAACGGTCCATCCCTGAAATCTCTCTTAAAAAGAGATCCGTCTTATGCATGATTTCCAAAATTCCCTGCACAGTGCTTTCGTCCTGCAATGGATGAATCTCTGTCATTTCCGGCAACCTGGCCAATTTTTCATTGACTTTCGGGCTGTATTTAACCGTACAGGTTCCTTGTCCGATTTCCATATTCACATCGGCGCCCAATGTCATTTGAGAAAGTCGCGTATAGTGGCGCACTACTCTCGCCTGTGTTATTTCCGGAAGATTGGGCGCTTCGTCCCTTAACATTCCTTGCGGTATTTTGGAAATGCCATCCCCTACAGTTCTTTCTATTTCTTCGTCCGCCTTTGGCGCAACAATTCCTCTTTCCCCATTTTTATGCAATTCAAATATTATTGGCTCATCCCATTTCGCTTGGTGGAAATTTCTATTTACCTTAAAATCTCTGTTTATTCGTTCCAATTTTCCCATCCTTTCTGGATTGTCTCCAAGTTTATAGACATGCTTTCAATGCATCTGCTAATTTGTCAATGTCACTTTTTGTGTGAATCTCCGTTACGCAATAGAGAGCCGCCTGTCCCATCTGCGGAAAGTCCTTAGAGAGGTCTTTCCCCCCAAAAATTCCTTTTTCCATCAGTTTTCCGTTTATTTCTTCGACGGTTCTGCCTGTCTTGTTAAAGTCCACGACAAATTCCTTAAAGGATGTTGAATCAAAGGCTGAAGCCTTTACATCATCAATTTCGTCAATTTTAGCGATTGCGTATTGCACATTCTGCATGATTGTCTGTCCAAGTTCAAACATCCCGACAGGTCCCATTAGAGCAAGATACACACCGGCTGTTATACCCCAAAGGGCTGTTTGCGTTCCAACGTATTCTTTGCCTTCATGCCTGTGATGGCCAAATGAAGTCCTGTCGTATGCAACATCCCCAAATCCGTATTCTCCATTTTCAATTGTCGATGTAATCCCGAACAATCTCGACGGGAATTCCATAACAAACTTTTCTTCATCCCTTGTCGCCGTGAATCCAGCCTGCCCGCCTCCATAATTCATGTGCATTCCGAGAGGCTGTAATTCACCGGCAACTATGTCAGCGCCATAATGGCTAGGGGGCTTGATAATTCCCAAAGAACTCGGGTCTACGCATACAACGCTCAAGGCTCCGGCCTCGTGCGCGATATCGGATATCTCTTGGCCGCCTTCTTCTATGAATCCCATGAATGAAGGGTTTTCAAAGAATACAGCCGCCGTATTTTCATTTGCCTTTCTTTTCAAGTCTTCCAAGTCCAATTGGCCTGTTTTCTTGTCGTAATCCACTTCTATCAATTTCAGGGCCGATTTGCAGTAATTGTTCACAATCTTAAACTTGTCCCTGTCCATCAAAGCCGGTATAAGCACTTCGGTTCGGCCAGTTATTCGTCCCGCCATCCTAAGGGCTGTTGCAGCCGCTTGGGCTCCATCCATAGTCGGCACATTCACAACATCCATATCGACAAGCTCGGCTACCAGGCTTTGGTATTCAAACAACGCTTGAAATCTTCCCAAGTCATTGTAAGGCTCTCCGCCATATGCCGTAAGAAATTCCCCTCGCGAATTGATTTCATCGCAGATGGCCGGAACATGATGTTGCCAGCAGCCTCCTCCGAGGAAATTTATATTGTCTTCGCAGGTTTTATTCTTCTTTATTATTTCTTTGATATGCCTTTCCAGCTCGTATTCAGAAACTATGGATTTAGGGAGATCCATGTTCTTCTTGAGCTTTATTTCCTCGGGAATCTCCGAATGAAGTTCTTCAAGATCGGCAAGACCTATCTCTTTCAACATCTCGTTTTGTACATCCGTAACCGAATTGGGTATGTACGGATGTGATTTAAAACCTTTTAATTTCATATTGCTCCTCCTGATTTTTTGCCCTTAGCTTTTCTTGTTTGTTATTGGTTGGCAATAATTATACGCATGTTTTATGCCAAAACATTATTTTATATGCTTTTAAGTCGCATTTATTGTTCAATTACTTCCACAGCCTGCTTATATACCTGAATGCCAGAAAAATATTTTTTGATTTGTCAGATTATTTAATTTAAAACAAACCGCTGTTTTCACAATTATTTGCCAATTATGACAAACTCATTGACAGATCGAGCCTTTTGTCATACGATATTTAAAATATATTTTAAGGAGTCGCAAATGATTACTCTGCATACAATCAAAGATCAGCTCTACCAGATTATCAACGGCGTCCCCAATTCAAGAGATATTGAATTTGCCATTTTCAGCAATAATTGCGATTTGATTGCGAGCACCGACAACTATCTGGAAAAAAAGGGGACATCCGTTCATAAGCCCTCTCTCGAAGAAGTAATGTCCATTGGACATGTTTTAGTCAACAATCCAGGCTATATGCCTTCCTGCATCGGTTGCCGCTTTAAGGACAACTGTCCTGCAAAAATTGAGCTTTTGCAATGCATAAAAGCTGAAAACCAAGTCATTGGAGTTATTTCAATGACATCTTTTACAAGCAGGGGACATACGGTCATTTCCAAAAATCTGGATTTTCACCTCGCATTGCTTGATCAAATTGCAAATCTGATTTCTATTATGGCAACACACTTCGCGCGAAGAAATGAATTCATCTATCTTGACAATGCAATAAAACTTGTTATTCAAAACGAAGAAGCTTGCAAAATGATAGTCGATAAGGATGGTTTCATCAGCCACCAGAACAATTTGGCGATTAATCTTTTTTCACATTGCAATCTTTATTCAAATGCAATAAAACTAATATTTCCTGAAAACATCGTAAGTGAAATATTGAATGGGTCGCACATATCAAGAGAATATGTCAATCTTGAACTTTTTTCAGGGATGTTGTCATCAACTCCAATAACCGAAAACAGCAAATTCATTGGTGCCGTAATAACAATCGAAAAACAGACAAAAAAGAGAACCTCCCTTATCGAACCCAAAATTGGAATAGACAACATATTGGGTAAAAGCCCTTCCATCAGCAAAATGAAGGAAATAGCAAGAAAAATCTCCGGCAGTTCCTCCACGGTATTGATCATGGGTGAAACCGGCACAGGAAAAGAAATGTTCGCCAAAGCAATCCATTATGGGAGTCCAAGAGCTAACGAACCCCTTGTCTCAATAAATTGTGCGAGCATTCCTGAAAATCTATTCGAAAGCGAACTTTTCGGATATGAGGAAGGCGCTTTCACCGGTGCAAAAAAGGGAGGCAAGATAGGCAGAATAGAACTCGCCCAAAACGGAACCCTGTTCCTTGATGAGATAGGCGAACTTCCCCTCTTTATGCAATCAAAACTGCTTAGAGTTCTTCAAGAAAACAAAATTGAAAAAGTCGGCGGAACAAGGTCTATACCTGTCGATATTCGATTCATTTTCGCGACAAACAAAAATCTGCAAACAATGGTGGAAAACAATACTTTTCGTGCGGACTTGTATTACAGATTAAACGTCATTCCTCTTAAGATTCCTCGCCTTGCCGGCAGACAAGAGGATATAGAAATTTTATCAATGGACTTTTTAAAGAAAT
>CAZXWC010000062.1:0-9642 GCA_964644525.1 uncultured Peptostreptococcaceae bacterium | reverse complement strand
GTTCGCATCCTTTTGCCGTTGGGGAGTTATTGATATGAATAGAAACAATCAAGGAAAGAAAAAAATGCTTGCATGGGGGAATTATTGTGACCGACACTGTAAGAGTTGTGGATATTCAAAATAAATCCGAAAGAAAGCGAATAGTTTCATTTCTTGAAGAATTCTTTGGATTGGGTTTTGACAAGGACACGGAGCAAACACTTGTTGTAGAACGAGGAGATTCTATTGTTGCGACAGCTTCATTTTCAGGGAATGTAATAAAGCAGATTGCCATAGATGAAAAATTTCGCGGAGAGGGTCTCATGGCATTACTTTTGGGGGAAATTGTTAGTGAAATGTTATCCAGAGGCCATTCGCATATTTTTGTATTTACAAAGCCAGCAAACATAGAAATATTCGAAGGGCTGGGTTTTCGAAAGGTTGGAGGGGTTTTTACCGACGCTGCACTTCTTGAATGGGGCGTTCAAGGAATTGACAAGTATTTGGATGAAATTTCTGAATATAAGAAGAAAAAAGCAGAAAAAGCTTCGGCTATTGTCATGAACTGCAATCCGTTTACAAAAGGGCACCGTCATCTTATAGAATATGCCAGCCGTCAATCGGAACTTGTGTATGTTTTTGTTGTCGAGGCTGAAAAGTCCCTGTTTAAATTTAACGATAGGATTGAAATGGTTAGAAGAGGGGTTAAAGATCTTGATAATGTGGTGGTTTTACCCGGAGGTCCTTATATAATATCTTCTGCTACCTTTCCTTCATATTTCACTCATAAGAAAGATCTTTTAAGAGTTCAAACGGAACTTGACGCAGAAATTTTTGCCCAGCATATAGCCCAAAAGCTTAAAATTGTAAAGCGTTTTGTCGGGAGGGAGCCGTTTTGCAGGGTGACCGAGACATACAACAATGCTCTTGAAGAGATTTTGAATTTATATGATATAAGGCTTTTAGTTATTGACCGTTTAGTGGAAGACGGAAGAATCATCAGCGCAAGCGCAGTGCGGGAGGCTTTGAGAACCGGGGACATGGAAACGGTTCGCAGCATGGTTCCCAAAACCACATGGGATTACATTTCTTCGGACAAGGGCAAACCAACTATAGAAAAGTAAAACAGACTTTTTCGAGGTACTAGGAGGTGCATTATATGGGCAAAAGAAATTCGAAAGCGGGGAGTTTGGAATCAAGTGATTTGCTTGTAGTAATAGAAGAAAAAGAGCTTGGAGAAGAATTGGAAATTGTTATGAACAGTATTGTGGAAAAGCAATATGGAGATAAAATTGTTGGAATCGCCCATGAAATTGCAACACTGAAGGGGATAGGCAATGTGCGTATACTGATACAGGACAGGGGAGCATTGGATTATGCAATAAGAGCCCGGATTGAAACTGCGATAGAGCGATTCGAGAGGGGGATTTAACCATGGGAACAAATTTGCTTTTTGTGCCGGGAAATAATCCGGCGATGGTTCAAAATGCAGGAATTCTTGGCGCTGACATAGTTATATTTGATTTGGAGGATGCGGTAGCAGGAGACCAAAAGGACGCAGCAAGAAGTTTGCTGAAAAACGCGCTCGAAAGTATGGAATACGAAGGCTGCGAGACGTCAGTCAGAATAAATGCAATGGATACTTTACACTGGGAGGCGGATCTTAGGACTGTAGCGGCAGCGGGCATTGACGGTTTGGTCATACCAAAGGCTGAGCATAGCGATGATATTAATACAATATCGGGGATTTTGGAATCTATTCCTGAAGCTAATGAAATATTTTTGATACCTTTGGTTGAATCGGCATTGGGAGTTGAAAACGTATATCAAATTGCCGCATCATCTAAACGCATCAGGGGTATTTTCTTTGGAGCCGAGGATTATACAGCGGATATAGGAACTGTAAGGACAAAGGGAAGCAAGGAAATACTTTGGGCAAGGGGCAGAATAGTAAATGGCGCGGCGGCGGCAGGTGTTGAGGCAATCGATACTCCATTTACAGATGTAGAGGATATTGAGGGGCTTAAAAAGGATACACTTTTTGCAAAAGCGCTGGGATTCGACGGTAAGGCATCAATATCACCGCGACACTGCGGATTTATTCGAGAAATTTTTTATCCTGAAGATGAAGAAATTCTTTATGCAAGCCGTGTTATGGATACCGTAAAAGAAGCGGAGAAGGCCGGAAAGGGAGTGGCTTCCATGGATGGCAAGATGATAGACAAGCCGATTGTTTTAAGGGCCCTGAAGGTTTTGAGGGCGGCCGGCATAAAGGAGGACTTCAAGTATGAATAAGATAAAGGCATCCCTGAAATCGGCCATAGAAGCCGTGGGTCTGGAAAGCGGAATGACTGTTTCATTCCATCATCATCTGCGAAACGGCGATTTCGTGATGAATATGGTAATGGACGAAATTGCCGACATGGGCATCTCGGACATACGCGTAGCGGCAAGTTCGTTTTTTCCAGTTCACGGCAGGATGGTCCGTCACATAAAGTCCGGTGTTGTCACTGCCCTTGACTGCAATTACATGTCCGGGCCATTGGCCGAAGCGGTGACAAGCGGCATGCTTGAAAAGCCTGTAATGTTTAGAACGCATGGAGGGCGGTCCAGGGCAATATTGGAGGGAAGCCTGAAAATCGACGTTGCTTTTATAGCGGCACCTTCAAGCGATTCCATGGGAAACCTGAACGGGGTCAGGGGACCTTCGTCATGCGGGTCGCTGGGATACGCAATGGCTGACGCCCGTATGGCGGATACGGTTGTTGCTATAACCGATAATCTGGTAGTCTATCCGAACGGACCATCAAGCATAGATGAGACAAGTGTCGACCATGTTGTCGTCGTAGATTCGATAGGGGATCCGGCCGGCATAGTATCCGGAACGACACGGGTGACGCGTGATCCGGTGGGTCACGTCATAGCGCGCCATGCCGCCGATGTCATCGAGGCTTCCGGACTTCTGAAAGACGGTATTTCGTTTCAAACCGGAGCTGGAGGAGCTTCGCTTGCAACAGCCTATTACCTGAGAGATAAGATGGTTTCGCAAGGAATTAAGGGAAGTTTCGGCATGGGAGGAATAACAGGTTTTTTTGTTGATATGCTGGAAGACGGCCTTATGGAGAAGTTGATTGATGTACAATGCTTCGACCTTGAAGCAATAAGATCCATAAGGCAAAATCCAAAACACATTGAAGTTTCCGCATCCCATTATGCAAACCCATCAGCGAAAAGCTGCGCTGTCGAAAGCCTCGATGTTGTTGTTCTCGGAGCAACGGAAATAGACACCGACTTCAACGTAAATGTTTTGACCGATTCAAGCGGCAATATAATGGGAGGGTCCGGTGGTCACAGTGACACGGCCCAGGGTGCAAAACTGACTATTATAGTCGCCAATTTGCTTAGGGCGCGCTTGCCCATAGTTGTCGACAAGGTGACAAGCAAGGTGACTCCGGGAGAAACGGTGGATGTTCTTGTTACAGAGCGTGGAATAGCTGTTAATCCCATAAGGATTGAGCTTAAGGAATCCCTGCAGAAAAAAGGGTTACCTGTAAAGAATATAGATGAGCTTAAGGAAATAGCTGAAAAAATGGCCGGAAAGCCACGCAAGGTGGAGTTTACAAACAGAGTGATAGGAATGGTTGAGTACAGGAACGGAGAAATAATAGACAAGCTTTATCAATCTGTTAAGGAGTGATTTTATGAAGGCAGGAGCCATACTCAAGGCACGTGAAGAGAGGGGACTGGCAATAGAAAAGCTTGAAAAAATATACTCGCAAGCAGTTATTTCCGTGACGGTCAACATACCGGGAGGGAAAAAGGCGGATAGGGACTATTCGTGGATAGGTGTTTTGGCATTCAATGAAATAATAAGGCAATTGCCGCAAGAAGGGATAATATATGAAAAATTCCGAGAAACATGCGATGGGCCGGAAGGTATTATTGTAGCAAGCGGAAAAGCAGAAGAATTGAAGCGGATTGCCGTAGACATTGAAGAAACCCATCCGCTTGGACGCCTATTCGATATAGACATATCCGGCTTCAGTAGGCATAACCATGGAGGAAAGCGTGCTTGTTTTATTTGCGGAGGAGATGCTAACAGCTGCCGCAGAGATGGTAAGCACAGCATTGAAGACCTCATGGATAGGATTGACAGCATGATTGGAGCTTGGGAGGCATCTATCGTCGAGAGCGCCGTCGAATCCGTTATGATTGCAATGAAGAGCGAGGTTGATGCCACTCCCAAGCCCGGCCTGGTGGACAGGGACAACAATGGCGCGCATACAGACATGGACCATGGGACTTTCATAAAAAGCATACGGGCATTGAAACCGTATTTCAGGGAGATGGCCGAAGTTTCAGTTCATTGCTCTGCAAGCCAACACGAACTTTTTTCAGAGCTCAGGCTGATCGGAAAACGGGCCGAGATGGCAATGCTAAAGGCGACGGACGGAATTAATACACATAAGGGTCAAATATTTTCATTGGGGTTGGCAGTTGGGGCCGGGTGTTGCCTTAAACGAAAAGGGGAGCTTTCTCCAGAGTCGCTTTCGAAAATGATATCATCAATGGCACAGGGCTTATCGAAAACAGAATTGAAATTTAAGATTGAGTCAAACACGCATGGTGAAAAAGTATTCGATACATATGGAGTGACTGGCATAAGGGGGCAAGCTGAAAAAGGTTTCCCAGCCGCATTTAATGTTGGTTTGCCAGCATATGAAGAAGCTATTGCAATTGGCTATGATGAAAACCGGGCCATGTTGAAAAGCCTGCTGGCGATAATGGAATGCCTGGAAGACAGCAATGTATACATCAGGGGAGGGCCATATGCGGCAACGTGGGTAAAGAAAAAATCGTTTGAACTTCTTGAAGAAGAAAGAGTTTCCGAAGATGAGGAACTTAGGGCAATCAGGGAATTTGATTCAGACATGATAAGTAAGAACATAAGTCCCGGAGGCGCGGCAGACATGCTTGCGCTGACGGTTTTTGCCTACCAATTAACCAAATGATGACATTCCGGGTTGGATAGGAAAATGACGGATGGATATTCGTATTTTGCCATGAAATTAATAAAAATGGGAAAACTGTCAATAAGCCCACTGCACTAAGTGCAGTGGGCTTATTATATGTATGTTGTGTACTGATTGCATCAGATGGATGGTTGCATTACTGATATTTATTAAATAACACTAATAATATATTGATAAAAAATAAATATCATGATATGCTGAATCGAATAATAAGTTAAGGGGGTATTAGTATGCGAAGGAATACAACGATTTTGAAGTTTGCTTTAATAACTATAGGAACGGTCGCCTTTCTTTTTTGTCTGTTTTGGTTGCCGGGTATTGCAGATTTAGCTGCCGAGATGTATCCCGAATACGGACATCACGGCTTGCCGGTTCTGATTGGCGTATACATAACGGTCATACCGTTCTATATTGCACTTCATCAGGCGTTCGGGCTGTTGAATTACATAGAGAATAAAAAAGCTTTTTCAAGCTTGGCGGTAGAGTCGCTTAAGCGCATTAAGAATTGCGCTAACGCAATAGGACTAATGTATGGAGCGGGTATGGTTTTTTTGATGTCACAAAACGCATTGCATCTATCCATTGGAGTTATTGGAGTTGTAGTCATTTTCATTGCTTCATCCATAGCTCTTTTCATTGCAATTCTTCAGGAAATGCTCCGCAGTGCAATAGCAATCAAGTCTGAAAACGACTTGACGGTGTGAGGTGATATCATGGCTATAATAATAAACTTGGATGTAATGATGGCGAAAAGAAAAATGAGCGTGACAGAGCTTTCGGAACGGGTGGGCATAACGATGGCAAACATTTCAATACTGAAGACAGGCAAGGCAAAGGCGGTTCGTTTTTCTACACTCGAAAAGATTTGCGAGGCTTTGGAGTGCCAGCCGGGAGACATACTCGAGTATTCGAAATAGGATAGGCGGATTACCGAGTCTTGTATAATCATAAGCGATATTTGAATATGAAAAGATAATGGAGGAACACATATGAAAAAATATTATTTTACATTTGCGACAATACTGGCGGGCATTATTTGCGCTGTGGCATATAGGATTATTGGGTCTGAAATTGCCCCCGACGGCACATTGGTGGAACCATTTTATCTCATTCCGATGTCCTACTTGTTTTTTTTTGCCGGTTTGATAGGCCTCATTGCAATTGCAGTTTCCAAATTGCGAAAACAATCTTAATATTATGGGTTCTGTGAATCTCCCCAAGATTACTTGGGGAGATTTTATTGTTTTTTTATGCCAATAAAAATTGACGAAAGAAAAGATACTTAGGTTGCATATTTAATCAGTTTTTTTGCGGTGTTGCATTGGGAAAATAAGTGCCATAATCGATAACTCGGGGTATAATTTTATGATAATATATAGTATATGTAACGAAATTTCATTATTGCTTAAATTACATAAATTGATTTTTATAAAGAGCAAGCAAAGGAGATTCTATGTCTACACTTATTTATATACTGACAAACATATTGCTGCCGGTTTTCATACAAGCGGGGATTGGATTTACAATGCAGAAAAAATTCAAGCTTGACATAAAATCCTTGGTCAAGGTGCATATATTCGTATTTTTGCCGTCACTGATGTTTTACAATATATATTTCAACAAATTGTCAGGAAGCGTTATTTTTAATGTTGTACTTTTTGTCGTTAGCCTGTTTGCACTTCTGATAATACTATCAACAATTGTCGCAAAGCTGTTGAAACTAGAAAAGCCGATGGAAAAAACCTTTGTCAATTCTTGTTCACTCATTAATGAAGGCAATTACGGTATTCCTTTGATAACTCTTCTTTATGCGGGAGCCCAAGTAGATTATGCAGTTTCAATACAAATGACTGTGGTATTGACAATGAGCTTGTTGATAAACACAATTGGCTTATACAATGCAAGCAGTGGATCATATTCCGGATTGGATGCTTTCAAGAATGTTTTCAGGTTGCCGCTTGTATATGTTATAATTGCCGGATTTCTATTTCGCGGATTTTCTATTGACTTATGGCCGCCTGTTATATCGGCTATAACATTCATGTCGCAGGCAGTTGTTCCCATGGCTTTGTTTATTCTGGGAGCGCAGCTCGCCAATACAGAGATAAAAGTAACGAATCACATGGTATATTGGGCAGATGGATTCCGATTGATTATATCGCCTCTTATTGCATTTGGGCTGGTGAAGCTGCTTGGTTTCGAGGGCATTCTGGCGCAGATACTTATAATAGGGGCGGCTTTTCCCGGGGCTGTAAACGGGGTGGTTCTTGCTATAGAGTTTGATGGAGACCATCACTTTGCTTCGCAAACCGTTTTCCAGACTACCCTTTTGAGCGTAATTACGGTTACTTCGATAATAGTATTGGTGCTTAAATTTATAGTATAAAGATTTTTGATGTTAAGAATCGCTTAAATCAGATGAATGATTTCAAGAGGAAATAAGGAAATTTATTTTCGCAGCTTGCATAAATGCATGTTGCGATTTTTATTATTACAGAATAAATCCTTTACATTTGTAATTTAATGTTGTAGGATAAAAGCATAGAAGTAATTTAGTAAATTAGTAATATAATGAATATAATATATCAATGCAAAGCAGATGTTTTTAGACAATAAAGAGAACTTATTGGGAGGAGAAGAAAATGAAAATACCAACTACACTTAAACATAAACCGGTTATAGTATCTGAAAACTATGAAAATGTTGATGGAAGAAAAGCCTACGATTCAGATGCAAAGGGACTTTCCGTGGGACTTGCACAATGGAACGACAGGGGCAGAGTGGATATTTCGGCAAAGGTATGGAGGCATACAGGTGAAAAGTGGTCGCGGCAGTCGGAGGAAATGCCTCTCCATAGAGCTCTTGACTTGGCGATTCTGATTTGCAGAAGCAAGCTTCATTTCAAGGAATCATATAGGTATGAAAAACTCTATGATACGGAGAATCCTATCATTGAAAGGGTGGGTCTTCAGGGAGATGCGATGACTGTGTCTGTTTGCACGGACAATGAAAAAATAGATGAAGACATAAAGCTTTTTAATCAGGCTTTAAGCGATGATGACGAGATTCTTTCGGAAAGATTGAAAACACTTGCAGGATTTCTTAGAGAAATGGGATATTAGAATGCTTAAAAAGAGAATCACCATTAGCGCTTTTGTTGATATTTGAGAAGAAAAATCAAAACCGCAAGAGTATTATACTAAAAAAATTACAGTTGTCTGTGGGATAAATAATCCAGTCATGAAAGGTTAGTGATTGGATTTTGTTTTTGAACAGAAAACATGCATATGTCATTAAATGGCAAGTGGGAGTCGGGAATTTGATTTTTGTCTATTTCTAATGTTGACTTTAATAATAATAAATGTTAACTTTAACATAATTAAAAAATATATTAAAGGTAGTTCGATTATTCTTGGAGGTGCAAACATGACAATTCAAATTCTACCCGAATGGATGAGGAATCTTGACGATGAGGATGCTGTTTTCATAAAAAAGTTTTTGCTGGCATCGGGTTCACTGAAGGAAATTGCAAAGATCTACCAAGTAACATATCCGACCGTGCGTTTGAGATTGGACAGACTGATTCAAAAGATAAAGCTGAGCGAGAGCAATTCTGCGGAACCATATGTATCACTGATAAAGAGGATGGCTGTTAACGAAAAGATGGATTTTGACACTGCGAAAATTTTAATTTCAGAGTACAGAAAAATGAGAGAGGATGGTGAGTGACATGAAAAATATTTTTTTTCTGATTTTTTTTATTGGAGGACTTGCTGTTTTGCAGGTATTCCTTTCACTTAGAAAAAACAAATGGCTGGGACTGATTTTGCCGCTACTCAATCTGCTGTATGCTTTCTTTGCTTCGTTTGGGCAAATGCTTTACACCGGAGATATACTGCCTATACTGCCTATACTGGTTACATTCATGATGCTCTCAATTCCAGCAATAATCAATATGATAATCTATTTTGCCTGCAGGGAGCGTGTCAAGGCGAAGAACAGAAGTGAAATCGAAAAAATGAACATACAGGAATTGGATTGATTTTAAGAAATTCGTAAGAAAATAATAGGGGTCTCCTTAAGATTAATGCGCTACTGTGTATATATGGCTTAAAGGGAAAGGGGGTACGCAAAATGGACAATGCCGGAATTCTTGTGGTGGATGACGACAGGGAAATAGCGGGTGCGATAGAAAAGCTTCTTGAGAGTGAAGGTTTTCAAGTGCAAAAGGCCTATGACGGCAAAGAGGCCCTGGAGGCTCTCGTTTCAGGCGGCATACAATTGATTCTCATGGATGTGATGATGCCGAGGCTCGACGGACTTTCCGCCACTCTAAAGATCAGGGAAAGCAGAAACATTCCAATAATAATACTTTCGGCTAAATCAGAGGACAGCGACAAGATACTTGGGCTTTCCATGGGTGCGGACGACTATGTGACAAAACCGTTCAACCCGGATGAACTTCTTGCAAGGGTCAAAAGCCAGCTCAGGCGTTATATGCTTCTTGGCGACATGGGAAATGAGTCAAAGGCTAATCAAATTGCAATCGGAGGCTTGCTTCTTGATAATGATGCCAAGCAGCTTACGGTCGACGGCGAACCGGTGCATTTGACGGCCAAGGAGTTTCAAA
>CAZXWC010000061.1:0-9694 GCA_964644525.1 uncultured Peptostreptococcaceae bacterium | reverse complement strand
ATCCTGAATTGCTCATGTATCCGTGCAGGAAATTCGGATCCTCTTGGTCAAGAATCTCCTTGATCGCTGTCTTCACTCTCTCAGGCGGCTTGACGTTTGGGTTTCCTATGCTGAAGTCGAATACATTTTCGGCTCCGTAAATCTTGGCAAGCCTGTTTCCTTCTTCAAACATCTGTCTTATTACAGAACTTCCTTTAAGTGATTCCTGCATTTTTCGAGATATCATATTTGACTCCTCCCACAATTTTTTTGTTGTTTCTTTTATCTGTATATAATCCTTTGCAAGCCTTAAATCTTAATGCAATATGTAGTATTGGCGGTTGCCATATCCTTTTTCGAATTGTCCGGCAACCGCCATTCCTAAATGACCAACTAAATGAAATTGTATCCGAGCTTGAAGGCTTTTGTATTCATTTCTTCAAATTTTCCTTTTCCTTTTTTGTTGAACATGGCATTCATTCCATCAAGGCCTTCTTTTTCAGTGAAGTCTCCGGATACTTTTGCTATCACTCCCGCCATTACTATATTTGCTCCTTTTGCATGCCCTATTTCTAGCGCCATTTCAGAAGACGGAAGTGAAACGATTTTTATGTCGTCCCTTACATTTGTGTCGCATGTTACCAGAGAGCTGTCTATAACCACAGTTCCACCCGGAGCGACAAGACCCACAAACTTTTGGAAGGATGGGTTGTTCATTGCCAGCAATATGTCAGGCTCTTCCTGTGAAGGATTGTAGATCATTCCCTCACCAAATTTAACCGTGCAGTTGGCTGTTCCTCCGCGCATTGCGGCGCCGTATTGCGGAATCCATGTTGCATTCATATCTTTGGATACGGCGATTTGGGAAATGACAAGGCCCGCGGTCAGTACGCCCTGTCCACCCAATCCGGCAAACAATACTTCTTTCATATCTATTTGTCCTCCCTTGTCTTTAATTCACCTAAAGGATAATACTCGACCAGTTCATTGTTGACCCTTTCAACTGCTTGGAGAGGAGTCATCTTCCAGTTGGTGGGACATGGAGACAGGACCTCGACGAGTGAATAGCCCTCATTGTTCAGCTGGGCTTTGAAAGCATTCATTATATAGCCCTTGAGTTTGTTTACATATGCAGGTGTTGTCGTTGCGCCTCTTGCAACATATGCCACGTCGGGGAAGGATCCCGCTATCATCTCAGGGAACTTGATCGGCATTCCGGTGCTTGCGCAGTCCCTTCCCAAAGGAGATGTCGTGGTCCTCTGGCCCGGCATTGTTGTAGCGCTCATCTGTCCGCCGGTCATTCCGTAATTTGTATTGTTCACTGTTATTACAGTTATGTTTTCGTTTCTGTAGGCGGCACTTACGCTTTCGCCTATTCCTATGCTGTAGGCGTCTCCGTCTCCCTGGTATGAGATTACCAGCGTTTCGGGATTACACCTCTTTAGACCAGTGCAAACCGCGGCCCCTCTTCCGTGAAGGCTGTCGATTTTGTCGAGGTCGAGAGACGCTCCCATAAGGGAATAGCATCCTACCCCTATGCTCCATATGCTGTTTCTTTGCATATCGAGTTCCTCTATGCATTCTGCGATAAGCCTCACAACTACTCCATGGCCGCAACCCGGACAGTAGGATATCTGATTTGTAAGTATTTCAGGCACTTTTTTTGCTACAGCCATTTTAGTATACCTCCTTCATTTCACCATTTTTGATTTTGATGAAATCCGCCTTGATTTTCTTCATTGGCGGAACACCGTATGCATAAGCAAGGCAATATACCGGCTTTTCTCTAAGCTCGGATTTTTTAAGTGTAAGCGCAATGTCGTCAACCATTTGACCCGTTGCATTTTCTTCTACTGATATGAAGCCCTTCACATTTGGATTGACTTCTTCAAAAGCCTTTTCCGGGTAGGGCCATAAGGTTATGGGCCTTATATAACCAACTTTGTGACCTTCTTCTCTAAGCTGCTCGACCGCTCCTATAACAGATCTTCCTGCCAGTCCGTAGGCTAGCAGAACATATTCGGCATCCTCAATGTTCTCAGACTTCCACATCTGCTCGTTTTCTCTTGCACGGTCATATCTTTCCTTCATTTCAAGCGCTTCCGCATATCTGTCCCTGTAAAGGGGGGATATTCTTTCCTTGCTGAAGGTTCCATCAATGCATCCCGGCCTTCTTTCCACAGTTTTCATTTCAGGGAAACCGCAAGGCTCCATCATTTGACCAAGCGACGCCTCGGTGTGGAGGATTGCTCCCATTCCGTACTTGTCTCCAAGGTCAAAGGCATGAGAAATAAGTTCAACAGCTTCAGGAAGGCTGTATGGCGAGAATACAAAGTGCCTGTAGTCCCCGCTTCCACCGCCTCTTGTATCCCTGTGATAGTCAGATTGACCTGAAAGAAGTGTTCCCAGCCCGTTTCCGTATCTTACTACATTTATCGCAAGATAGGGCAGGTTCTCGTCTGCCAAATGGGATATGGCTTCCTGCTTGAGGGTCATTCCAACGCTGGAAGATGCAGTAAAGCACCTCACTCCCGAAGCCGCCGCTCCTACCAATATGTTCATTGACGACTGCTCGCTTTCAGCCTGTATGAAAACTCCGCCGACTTCATCCATTCTTGTTGAGAGATATTCCATTATCTCCGTAGATGGTGTAATCGGGTATCCTGCATAAAATCTTGCGCCCGCTCTTATTGCCGCTTCCGCAAATACGTGATTGCCTTTCATCATGTCTTCCATTTTACTACCCCCTGTCTCCTAAGATTTCAAACACCCAGTCCGGGCACATCGTATAGCATATTCCACATCCTATGCACAGATCGTCATCAACAACAACCGGCCTGTATCCTGTTACGCTTATTTCTTCGCTGAATGAAATGGCCTTCTTGGGACAATTTGCCACGCATATGCCGCATTCCTTGCATCTCTCCTGCCTCACTTTAACTTTCATGCTTTGTATACCCCCATTCTTTTTATTAGTTTCATTGAACGGTAAAATCCTTATCCGGTGACAATTCTTCTTTTTTAACAAATTCAAGAAATGTGTCTACCTTTCCTGTTTAAATTCATTAATTAATAATGCAATATGTATGCCAAAACAAAAACGGGCCGAACGCCCGCTTTTTCATCCTTGATTATTTATTTTTCTTGTTTTATGTTCCTTTATTTAACGATGTGTTTCATAAATTCAACACTCACCAGGTTTTCGATATCAATCAACTTGCTATTTTATGTTTCTGAATCCAAAATTTTTAAAAACTTTTCTACTATTTCAGGATCAAATTGAGTTCCTGAATTGCCGAACATTTCTTTATAAGCAATATCCTTGCCAAGCGCCTTTCTGTAAGTTCTGTCGCTTGTCATCGCATCATATGCATCCGCCACTGCAATTATTCTTGAAACCATGGGAATGCTCTCTCCTGACAAACCTTCTGGATATCCTTTTCCATCCCACCTTTCATGGTGGTGCAGAACATATTTTGCCAGTTTGCTGAGGCTTTCATCTTCCTTTAATGTTTCATATCCCCAAACAGGGTGTTTTTTTACGATTTCATATTCCTCTTTTGTAAGTTTACCCCTTTTGTTTAAAATATCTTTAGGTATAAGTATTTTTCCTATGTCATGCACTATTGCCGCCCAGTAGACATTTTCGATTTTATCATATCCCAATTTCATTTCTTCAGCAATTTTAACAGATTTATTTGCAACATTTGTTGAATGCTCGTTTGTATAAGGATCGTGCAAATCAAGAATTTTTACTATAGAAGAAATCAGTTTTTTATGTAAAACCTGTTTAGATTCATAGTCTCTTATTAATGTATAGAAGGCTGATGGAATATTTTTCAGCAATCCGGCCAATTCTATCGATTCTTTGCTGAATTCCTTATTGCTGTCTTTTGCTATTCCCAAACAGATACTCGCCACGTTTTTACCTTCCGACGACAACAGCACCATCATTGTTTCCTTGTCTTCTTCAATACGGCTTAATACTTTTTTTGCATTTTCATCGGGATTCTCCATAAAATTTTTTTTGAATTCTTTAATTATATATACATCTTTGTATACGCTGGGTCTGAATAAATATCTGTACTTCTTGTCGACTATTGAATCGTTATGGCCTGAAACAGCTGTAATCCTTGCATAGTATTTTCCATATATATAAGCTATTCCATAGTCCGCTTCTTCTATCACTTCCATTGCTGTATCCAAAAGCTCAGCCATAAATTCTTTTTCTTCCATTTCTTTTGCTTTTTCAATGCTTGAAGTAAGTTTCAAAATATCTGAAACCTTGTTGTACTGTTTTTTCAATTCCCTTTTGCTTATATTCTTTTTTTCAATTGCATCTGACCACAGTATACCTATAACCGCAAATGCAACGACAATAACAGTCCTGGATATTACATATTGGGGTTGCACATCAAGTATCAAATTGTCAAAAAAATTATTACCGGGGAACAAAGCATATTTTGTTGTTATTCCCGCATCGATAATCCAAATGATTACTCCCAAAATAATTGAATAAACAATTATATAGCTCGTGTCCTCGCTTCGCTCCTTTATATCCAAAAGCTTTCTGATAATGTTCAGTCTCAATAATAAGTCGGCAAAAAGAAGAATCATATAAGCTTCAAGTATGTGTTTTAAAACTACCAATTTAAGCCATTCATAAGAAATGGAATTTGTTAATATTTTCCCATCCCAAAACGGCGGATTGAGTGAAACCAGAAAAGTGAAAACTGTGAAAAAACCGATTGAAACAACTGCTCTGAAAAAAATCTCCGCAATGTATTTATTCTGACACAATACTCTTTTCTTGTTTTTTTTATTGCAATCCGAAACAATCCCATGAAAAACTATCCATAATGTAAATACAGGAACTGCATATAATACTCCGTAACCGTCATTATACCAAAGGATCCACATGGTTTGGCATCCCCCAGCCAAAGCCGAAATCAAACCATATCTCCATCCCCAGGCAATAGCAATAATCATTGGAAACAAAAGCCCAATCAATATGTCTATTCTTATACCTTCATGCTCATATATGGAAAAAGATAAAAAATTAACGGCGAAAGCAATTAAACCGAAAATAATGGAAACCAAAATCTTTTTTTTATTATAATAAAAGTGCTTTATTAATTTCCCCACTGCCTGCTCCAATCGATAATCGATAGACATTTGTGTTCGCGGACAATTGCTTGTAATTCTGAAAATCTATTTCTTTATATTTTACCATATTATGCAAATGATATCTATTATCATTAAATGTTTTTACCGCTTTCGGTAATTTTACATTCATATGTTTTAGGACTATAATAGGGGTGGCTTGATGCCAATATATGTTTTTGATCTAAATTTTCCGAAGCCTGGCCATTGTAAGTCTTGTCCATCCGATATCAAAAAATATGAAGAGGAAGCTTGCCATGAACAAAATTAAACCATACGCAAAGGTAACCATGAAACTGCTGGTCATATTTGCGATTCCAATAGCCCTTTTATTGCTGGTCTATAAAAACGTATTTAACATAGCTGTAAACTGGCGGTTTGCGCTTTATTTTTTGCCGCTTTTCAGCGCCGCATCTTCTCACCATTATGTGCCAAGCGTAATTGAAACCGGAATAAAGGCTTCAGAAGATTTCACCGCAAGCTTTAAAAACAAGCTGGAATCGTCCCTTTGGGAAACAGTTAGCGAAAGCGAAGAAAGCATGGTTTTAAGACCCAGATTCGACATGCTCTACAACCTCATTTGGAGAGAACATGTTTCGGTCGACATGTCCGGAAGCAGAGTCCGACTTGTCGGAGCCAAGGCATACATAAAAAGGCTTAAGGCTCTTATTGATGGCAAGAGAACTCTGTGGGAGAGAAGATCCGTACGAATCGCCGCTTACATTGTCTTGACAATAATGCTGCTTGTTCCCGTCTTATTAGAATACGGTCTCGTAAAAGATTTGAAAATAAGAATTGACGAATACAAAACAAGGAACGTCGCCATACTCGATCTTGAGGAAACAGGACTTCCCGGCAACACGGAAGGCAACCTTAACAGCTATGGCGGGGCCGTTGAAAGCGAAGACTACTTCTTCTACATAAAGGAAAACCTCAAGCTTTGCCGTTCCGACAAGGATTTCAAAAACGAGATTGCTTTGATCGACAAGCGCGGCGGCACAGGCATGAGCTATCTGAACACCGCCGGTGAATGGATTTTTTTCACAAGCGGCAAGACCATGAACAGAATGAAATCCGACGGCAGCGGGCAGGAAACCATCTACTCCATGGGTTACCTGCTTGACGTCCATCTTATGGACAACTGGATATATTTCATAAGCCATTCCGATCGCTACAGATTGTACAAGATGGACATAAACGGAAAGAATCTCCAAGCCATCAGCAACAAAGAAATAGGAGACTTCTCCATCTATGACGGCCGCATATATTTCAGCCATGAAAAAGACGGCCAGGGAGTGCTGGAAAGCATGGACACAGACGGGAACGATGTAAGGTTGGTAGCCAATATACTGCCCTATGACTTGGTAAAGAAAGGCGATACGCTTTATTATACCGACAGGCGTGATTCCAATCTCTACAAATACCGGCTTGGAGAAGGCGGCAGCCCTGAAAAACTGGTTGACAGGACCCTGTCAAAATTCATTGTCGCGGGAAATTCCATATATTATTCATTGAAAAGCGAAGATGTCGGATACCCGGGCAAGGGACTTTACAGAATTGGCCTTGACGGAGGCCTGTCCGAAAAGATAACAGGCGACGCATCCATTGAACACCCAAGCAGTATAGGGGAGTGGATATTGTTCCATTCCGGCGAGGGGCACGGATGGGGAACGCTTAAGCGAATCCCTGCAGGCGAATATGCCATAATTGAAATGGATTAGTTCTATATATCTGAAATAATGCAGAAAGCACCGGCTATCTTTATAAGCCAGTGCTTTTAAATTTCTATGTCGTTTTATTTTTCTTTGATTTGACATCATCAGAATTCTTTTTCACTTCCCATGCCTGGTAATCCTTCAAAAGCCTAAGAGCTCTTTTAGTCTTTTTGTCTTTGCCCTTTGTACCGCTTTTAATGATTTTTGTCATTTGTATCAATTGGATTTCAAGATATTTTGGATTGTTAAGCTTATTGACGTTGGCAGATGATTTAGTTTTTTTCATCGATGCGGATACGGATTCCATAAACATAAGCAACAAAAAACTGTTTTTCTTTTGCTTTGGCACTTGTTTTGAAGAATCGTAAGCCTGTTCGAATAGTTTGTTCAAATTTTTCTTCTTGTAATGGTATGCCGCTATGGCCGCGACAATGACTGCAAGCGCCGTTGCTATAATAATTATCATATTGGTATTTTCCATAATTTGCTCCTTTAGACGATTTGCTTTTTATTATACAAGAAATATAAGAAAAAATGAAGTTTATAAAGTAAGACAGATAGAAATTCCATTTTTATAAGGCATTCCTTTGCAGCAAATCATTCGGTATAGTTGCATTCACCCCCCGCAGATAACTTCGGGGGATTGTAAAATGATTAAATGCCGGAGAAAAAATTCAATCATTTTGTCAGCGCTTGTACTTTACATCCGCTGACATTTTATCAAGTCTTCTCTTCAACTTTACCACCCTGTTGTAATCATATTTCCTGTAACTTTGGTTCAATTCCTTCGTGAGCGAAAACATCATTATGATCAGCAAAATTGCAAAAGGGAAGCCGGTAATGACAACAGCCGACTGAAGAGTCTTCAAAGCCGGTTCCCCGCCAATTAACAATACAGACATGGCAATTACGCCTTCCATGACCGCCCAAAAGACACGCTGTGTTTTGGGGGAATCCTCTTTCCCGCTGCTTGTAAGGTTGTCGACTACCAAAGATCCCGAATCGCTGCTTGTAACGAAAAACAGTACTATGGCTATAATCGCAATGCAATACATGAACATCTTCAATACTCCCGAGCTAATCAGATACTTCAGCATTTCAAACATTGATGTGGAAATATTGGCATTAACCGCATCAGAAATAGCGCCGCCACTCGCCTGATTCAAGTACACACCCGTTGCGCCCAAAATGGTCATTGCCAAAGTAATGATTATGGTAGGAAGCACCACTGTACCAATAGCAATTTCCTTGATTGTTCTTCCTTTCGAAATTCTGGCGATAAAAGTTCCCACAAACGGTGTCCACGATACCCACCAAGCCCAATAGAAAATTGTCCAGCCCCCTTGCCAGGCAATATCATTGGGATCAGTCCCAGTAAACAAGCCTATATGCGCAAATTCCCTCAGGTATATTCCGATACTGCTCAAATATGTCGACAATACATACCCTGTCGGTCCAATAAACAAAATAAACAACAAAAATACAGAACTTAGTATTGTGTTCGCCTGGCTCAAGAATTTTATGCCTTTCGAAATACCGCTCACAACAGAAAGTGTCGCTAAAAATGTTATTCCAGTTATCAACATGACTTGGACAGATGAGCTTATTTCAATCCCAAACACATAATTGAGTCCCGAATTAATCTGACGCGCACCCAAACCCAGGGATGTCGCCAATCCGAATAGTACCGACAATACAGCGAAAGTATCTATTATATCTCCCCAAATTCCAAATACTTTGTCCTTGATAATCGGATAAAACAGTGATCTGAATGAAAATGGCAACCCTTTGTTGAATGTAAAATAACCCAGTCCAACAGCAACAAGACCGTATAATGACCATGCGTGAGCACCCCAGTGTAGGTACATAATCTTAAAGTTGTCTACAGTGGAACTGCTTTTCAACGCATCTGGAATTGACAGGTGATAAATTGGCTCGGCTACACCGTAGAAAAAAATACCGATACCGATTCCTGCACTAAAAAGCATGGCATACCATGAAAAAGTGCTGTATTCCGGTTTGGCATTGAAACCCCCCAAACGTATTTTTCCCAATTTCGACAATCCAATTACAATTAAAAATACCAGCGATGCATTCACAGTACCAACGAACAGCCAATTGAATTTCAAGTTCAAAAACGCGTTTATGGACCCAAAAGTCTCTGCCGCAAAATTTGGTCGCAACAAAGTAAAGCCTATAAAAAAAAGAACCAAAACAGCAGATACAAGCGACACGAACAAATTCATGTCAAATCCCCATTTAACGAAGTTTCTGTCAAAGAGTTTCTTCGTCATATTCCTATTTTCCATACATACCCATCCTTTCAAAATGATTATATTATAATAATTGCGCTCAATCCGGATCCATATTTGCTTGCAACAATAATTTGCCTCGCATTTGTGCAAAAAATATTCCAACGCCTCCATGAAAGTGAAGCGTTAGAATATTTGTTTTTCACATCAATTTTTATGATGCTGCATTATACCATTCTATAATACGCCTAATGCTGTTCAATTACACTATATAAAACCCATGCTGCAATCGAATCTTAGGTCTCACCAATCAATTACTCAACACATATACTTCCGTTTTCAGATTTGACACTAATCAGTATTATAATATACGAGCATTAAATTTGCAAATGCTAGTGTAAAGGCTTAATTGTAAAATCAAATTGAACCAATAAAAAAGTCCATAGTGCGCAACCAACTGTAATATAATTAGATCACCACAAAATAACCAATTACAGGGGGCATAACACTATGAACTGCTTAAATGATACACTGGAATGTCAACACTAAACTAGACAATTTTATTAAGGTGTAATAATTTGTAAG
>CAZXWC010000060.1:0-9868 GCA_964644525.1 uncultured Peptostreptococcaceae bacterium | reverse complement strand
CCGCATGAGCCAGCATGACCTTTCCGTTGACATCTCCTATTGCATATACCCCGTCAATGTTGGTCATGAATCCTCCATCTACGATTATGCCCTTTCTGTCGAATTCGACTCCTCCCTCCTCGAGCCCGAGTCCGTCGAAATAGGGTTTCCTTCCTCCCGAAAGAAGAACCGCTTCGGCTTCGATTGTCGTCTCGCCCTTCTTTCCTTCGAGGCTTATGACGAAAAGTCCGTCCTTCTTTTCTATTTTCTTGGCAGTGGTCTTTGTCATTACGGTCATTCCGCTGCGTTTCAGCATGGAAGGCAGTCTCTTGGATATGTCCGAGTCGTACTTCCTCAGCAACTTGCTTTGCCTTGTCGTTAGTGTTACTTGGGATCCGAATGCATTGAATATGCCTGCAAACTCGAGTCCTATGACTCCGCCTCCAACGACGGCCAGGCGCTTTGGTATCTCTTTCAGGTCGAGGATGCTCCTGCTTCCGAGTATCCCTTCGATATTTGCGCCCTCTACCGGCGGTTTCTCCGCTTTTGAGCCTGTGGCGATTATTATTGCGTCTCCGGATATAAGGCTCTTCTCCCCGTCATCCGTTGAAACTTCAACCGTTTTTCCGTCCACCAGCCTGGCCCTGCCCTTGACCGTTTGGATTTTATTGCCCTCAATTAGCTTTTCGACTCCGCTTACTACCTTGTCGACTATTTCATTTTTTCTCTCAATGACCTTTTCCATGTCGAGCTCTATCGGACCGGCCTTTATTCCGTAGCTTTCAGCCTCTTTGAAATTGTTCATCAGCTCGGCATTGCGGTACAGGGCCTTGGTGGGAATGCAACCCCAGTTCAGGCAGGTGCCTCCCAATCGATTTTTCTCGATCAGTATGGGCCGAGCACCCAGCTGAGCCGCTCTTATGGCGGCGACATAGCCCCCCGGACCGCCGCCTATTATGATTATTTTCTTGCTCATGATTGCCTCCCGTCGTAACACGCTTGTTTTTTTATCAGCCCTGGTATTTTAAAATCAGGTCTTTCGCCGCCTTGACTTCGTCGAGCCTTCTGACTGTAGTACTTGTCGGCGCCTGCCTCAAAATGTCAGGATTCTCTTCTGCTTCTTCAGCCACCTTGATCATTGCATCTATGAATCCGTCAAGGGTTTCTTTGCTCTCGCTCTCTGTAGGCTCAATCATTATTGCCTCGTTTATTATAAGAGGGAAATAGATTGTAGGAGGATGATATCCGTAGTCTAGCAACCTCTTTGCCACGTCTATTGTATGAACCCCTAGAGTCGACTTTTTAAGGCCTCCAAAAACAAATTCATGTTTGCATACCTGGTCTATGGGAAGGTTGTAGTAATCCTCTAGCCTTCGCATTATATAGTTTGCGTTCATGACTGCATATTGGCTTGCCTTCTTGAGTCCCTCGGCCCCCATGGTGAGGATGTATGCGTAGGCCTTTACCATCACTCCGAAGTTTCCGTAGAAGCTCTTGACCTTCCCAATTGACAAGGGCCTGTCGTAGTCGAGTACATATCTGTCGCCCACTTTTTCAACAAGGGGTTTGGGAAGGAACTTGACCAAGTCCTTTCTTACCCCCACAGGGCCACCACCCGGTCCGCCTCCTCCATGCGGTGTTGAGAATGTCTTGTGTATATTGTAGTGAAGCACGTCGAATCCCATGTCTCCCGGACGCGAAATGCCCATTATTGCGTTCATGTTTGCCCCGTCGTAATAAAGAAGGCCTCCGGCCTCGTGCACGAGGTCGGCTATCTCTTTTATCTGCGTTTCGAAGAGTCCCAGAGTGCTGGGGTTGGTAAGCATAAGGCCCGCCACCTCTTCGCTTAGGGCTTGCTTGAGCGAATCGATGTCCACCGAACCGTCTTGGTTGGACTTGATTTCGATTACATCAAACCCGCATACATGCGCGCTTGAAGGATTTGTTCCGTGGGCAGAGTCGGGAACGATAATTTTAGTCCTCCCGAAGTCCTCCCTATCGTCATGATAGGCCTTGATTATCATAAGGCCTGTAAGTTCTCCGTGAGCTCCAGCGGCCGGTTGCAATGTCATCCGGTCAAGGCCCGCAACTTCCGCAAGCTGCCTGTCAAGCTCATGCATCAGCTTCAGCGCTCCCTGCACCGTTTCTTGGGGCTGGCATGGATGCAGCGCCGTAAAACCTGAAAGCGCGGCCATGTCCTCGTTTATCTTGGGATTGTATTTCATTGTGCATGAACCTAAAGGGTAAAAACCTGTATCAACACCGTAGTTCTTGTTTGACAGATTCGTGAAGTGCCTTACCACATCCACCTCGCTGACTTCCGGCAGTACAAGCGGATTGTCTTCAATCATGTCTGACGGGAAAAAATCCTCAAGCGGTTTTTCTTCGACATCCATGGCCGGCAATCTGTATCCTTTTCGTCCCTCTACGGATTGTTCAAATATCATTTTGTCATATTTTTTCATTTGATCGCCTCCAATGCCTGAACCAGCTTGTCGATTTCTGCTTTGGTCCTTTTTTCGGTCACTGCGAAAAGAAGTGTGTCCCTGTAGGCGGGATATGCCTTGCCCAGGTCATAACCCCCCATTATCCCGGCTTGGAAAAGAGCTTCCCTTACAACTTCGGGATCGATATCTGTCTTTACTGCAAACTCCTTGAAGAAAGGCTTGTCGAAGGCAGGTTCAAAACGGTCAAGCCCGCATATCCTTTCATGTGCATAGTGGGCTTTCTGAGTGCTTTGCACAGCCGCCTCCCTGAGACCTTCCTTTCCCATTGCAATAAGATAAGCTGTAGCCATCATTGCATTCAGGGCCTGGTTTGAGCAAATGTTTGAAGTGGCCTTTTCTCTTCTTATGTGCTGTTCCCTGGCCTGCAGGGTAAGTACAAACGCTCTCTTTCCATCCACGTCAACAGTCTGTCCCACAACTCTTCCGGGAATTTTCCTCATGTTTTTCTTGGTGGTCGCCATGAATCCGAGGTAGGGTCCCCCGTAATTGAGTGCGTTTCCAAATGCTTGTCCCTCTCCTACGACTATGTCCACACCATATTCGGATGGCTTTTTGAAGAGGCCTAGCGATATGGCATCAACAGAAAGTATAAAGTTTGTTTTCTTGCTTGTAAACATTCCCTTTATATCTTTGAGTTCCTCCAGGTTTCCGAAGAAGTTTGGGTTTTGCAAAATGACTCCCGCGGTTTCGTCATCAATCATTTCTGAAAGTCTGGCAAGGTCAGTAAGACCGTTTTTCTCGGGAACGGTTTCAACATCGAAACCTCTGAACCTGGCGTAGGTTGCCAAAACTTCCCTGCTTTCGGGATTTACTGTTTCCGAAACCAGTATCCTTTTTTTCTTGCTTACAGCGCAGGCAACCATGGACGCCTCCGCTACAGCCGATGCCCCGTCGTAAAGCGAAGCGTTGGAAACAGCCATGCCGGTAAGATTTGCTATCATGGTCTGGTACTCGAATATTACCTGCAGTGTTCCCTGGCTTATTTCCGGCTGGTAGGGAGTGTATGCCGTGTAAAACTCGGAACGTCCCGCCATATGGTTTACCACCGACGGAATATAGTGGTCGTATGCGCCGGCTCCAAGGAAATTCACGTGGGTATCCGCGCTTTTATTCATTCCTGCCAAGACTTTCATGGTCCTACTTACTTCAAGCTCCGACATAGGCTCATTGATTTTAAGAGGCCTGTTCAAGAGCAATTCTTTGGGTATGTCCTCGAAAAGATCGTCGAGCGAATCCACTCCTATCGCCTCGAGCATTGTCCTTTCATCTTCTTTTGTGTTGGGAATATATGGGAACATGCTATTCCTCCTCACTTATGAATTCCTCGTATTCTTTTGCGTTCATAAGTTCATTCAATTCGGCCAAATCACTTGCTTCAACTTTAATCATCCAGTTTTCATAGCAATCCAAATTTAGAAGTTCCGGCTCGTCTTCAAGGCTTTCATTGATTTCAACAACCTTTCCTCCAAGAGGAAGATATGAATCCGAAGCGGCCTTTACGGATTCTATTGCTCCAAAAGCCTCTCCTTTTTCAAATTCGTCACCTTCCTCCGGTAGTTCAACAAAAACTATGTCTCCCAAAGCGTGCTGGGCATAATCTGAAATTCCTACTGTTCCGACATTTCCTTCAATGCTTACCCACTCATGGTCCTTGGTATAGTATAACCCTTCCATTACTTTCATTTTTCGTCCTCCTTTTGTTTTTTTATTATTGTGTTTTTAACCGCCGGGCATTTGCTTGCCGGCATTATTTCTTGTATTTTTTGGAATAGAAGCGCTTGCTTATTATCTCGGCAGCGGCCTTTTTCTTCCTTATTCCTATCAAAATAGTCCCGCCCATGGAAGCATAGTCCGCATCAATCAATGCCAGTCCTATACTCTTTTTGAGGGTAGGCGAAAAATATCCTGTGGTAACATGGCCGATTTCATTTTCTCCCGCATAAACCTTATATCCATGTCTGGGAATTCCCCTGTCCTTCATTTCAAAGCCCACAATCTTTCGCCTAAGGCCTTGCTCCTTCTGCCTGGCAAGCGCGTCCCTTCCAATAAAGTCGGTGTCCAGCTTGACAAAATAACCGAGTCCCGCCTCAAGCGGCGAAACATCAGGTGACAGCTCGTTTCCGTATAGGGGAAGAGCCGCTTCGAACCTTAGCGTGTCCCTGCATCCAAGACCCACTGGCTTAAGCCCATCGGCCTCTCCAACCTCGAATAGTTTCTCCCATATATGTACAGCCTTGTCTGGATCCACATATATTTCGAAACCATCCTCGCCTGTGTATCCTGTCCTGGAAATGAGGCAATTAACTCCGGCTATCTCCACATCCCTTGCGCAATAGAAAAATGCAAGCTCTTCAAGATTTTTGTCAGTCAGCTTTTGAAGAATGGTCTGGGCCGCGGAACCTTGAAGCGCAAGTTCGGCAGTTTGGTCGGAGAGGTTTACCATTTCGAGATTATAGCCCTGGCTCTGCTTTTTAATCCATTCCAGGTCCTTGTCCACATTGCCTGCGTTTATTACTATAAAATAATAGTCGTCGGCGTATTTGTAGACCAGCAAATCGTCGACTGTTCCACCGTCCTCATAGCACATCATTGCATACAGTATTTGATTGTCTTTTAGCTTGGACACATCATTGGTCACCAGCTTCTGAACAAACTTGAATGCCTCGGGTCCCTTTACTGTAACCTCTCCCATGTGGGACACATCGAAAAGACCCGCGGCCTTCCTAACTGCCTCATGTTCAGGTATCAAGCCCTCAAACTCTACCGGAAGGGCCCAGCCTGCATAATCTACCACCTTTCCACCATACTTCTCAAATACATCGAAAAGCGGCGTCTTTCTTGCCTTTGTCAAATCCATTCTTATTCCTCCTTTTTGTTTTTGGAAGCAGTCGGACATTTGGAAAAAGCCAGTTGGTTTTCCTTTGTCTCCCCCTCTCTTACTATTAGAATAATCCTATTATGACCCCATCTTCAAGTATGTCCATCTTGACCGCAGCTGGAACTTTTGGGAGTCCGGGCATTGTCATTATGTTGCCTGTAAGAGCCACCAGGAATCCCGCTCCGGCAGAGGCTCTTATTTCAGCCACGCTTATTCTAAACCCGCTAGGTCTTCCAAGTTTCTTGGGATCATCCGTCAATGAATACTGGGTCTTGGCCATGCAAACAGGTATCTTGTCCAACCCGATTTCCTTATATTGCTTTATCTGCTTAAGGGCTTTTGAGGAAAAATCGACTCCATCGGCCCCGTAAACCTCCTTGACTATGGTCTCTATTTTTTTCTCTATAGAAAGATTCAAATCGTATATGGGGGCAAAATTGTTCTTTTCCTTTTCTATTTTTTCAACAACTTTTTCGGCAAGCTCGGCTCCGCCACCGCCGCCCATAGCCCAAACGTTAGACAGGACGACCCCGACTCCATCTTCGCTGCATCTCTTTTCTACAAATTCAAGTTCTTTTTCTGTGTCGGTTGGAAATGCATTTATTGCGACAACAAGCGGAACTCCAAACTTCCTTATGCTTTCGATATGCTTTTCCAGGTTGCCCCAACCGTCAGCAAGAGCCTGCATGTTTTCTTTGGAAAGATCCGCCTTGCCGACTCCCCCGTGATTTTTCAGCGCGCGGACTGTAGCCACCAAAACTACCGCATCGGGTACAAGTCCTGCCGCCCTGCATTTTATGTCAAAGAATTTTTCAGCTCCCAAATCTGCACCGAATCCCGCTTCCGTAACCACATAATCCGCAATCTTGAGAGCTGTCTTGGTAGCAACGACGCTATTGCAGCCGTGGGCGATATTGGCAAAAGGACCTCCATGTATTATGGCCGGTGTGTTTTCAAGCGTCTGCACGAGATTAGGCATTATGGCATCCTTGAGCAGAAGCGCCATAGCCCCTGTTGCGTCCAATTCGCCGGCAGTGACAGGCTCATTTTTAAAGCTATAGCCCACTATCATCCTGCCCAACCTTTCCTTTAGGTTGTCCATGTCGGTAGCAAGGCAAAGTATAGCCATTATTTCCGATGCCACCGAAATATCGAAGCCGTCCTCCCTTGGCATTCCGTTTGGTTTGCCTCCCAGGCCGACCACCACTTTCCTGAGCGCCCTGTCGTTCATGTCTATAGCCCTTTTCCATGTAACCCTTCTGGGGTCTATGCCAAGCCTGTTTCCCTGATGTATATGGTTGTCAATCAGCGCCGCCAGAAGATTGTTTGCCGTAGTGACAGCATGTATGTCCCCGGTAAAGTGAAGATTTATGTCGTCCATGGGAACCACCTGAGCGTATCCACCTCCTGCAGCGCCCCCCTTTATGCCAAAACAAGGTCCGAGCGACGGCTCCCTGAGTGTCGTTATTGCTTTTTTTCCTATTTTATTGAGCCCCATGGACAAACCAACGTTAGTGGTTGTCTTTCCTTCTCCGGCTGCCGTAGGGTTAATGGCTGTAACCAAAATCAGTTTCCCGTCAGGTTTATCTGAAAGACCCTTTAATACATCCAGTGAAATCTTGGCCTTGTATTTGCCGTAATTATCCAGGTGATCCTCCTTTATTCCAAGATTCTTTGCAATTTCAACAATCGGTTTCATCTTCGCTTCCTGAGCAATTTGAACATCAGTTTTCATAGATTCTCTCCTTTGTTTAATCTAGTGCCTTGACTTCAAAATGTTGATTTAAAACACCCTCAAGTTTGTTTATACCCATAGTAACGAGTCATTTCACTTCTTTACCATACAGTTTCGAGCAATTAATCCGCTTTTTTACAAGTCTTTCCTGCCTGATAAGTAAATACTTGCAAAAAATCAAAAACAGAGAACGCCAATAACAGCGCCTCTGTTCTTTTACCTGAGAGTTTTGAGTATTTCATCATCTTGCCCCTTCGGTGTCGCCATTGGCGATCTCTCCAGAGTATCGTCCGTTGGCGACCATCGATTATGCACTACTGAAATCGACTCCCGCCATCATCATCCGAATACATATATTCTCTTTTCATTTACATTATAATTGTCATGGGGGTTGAATTTCAACTATTGATAAGATTTTATCAGACAATTCAATCTTTTTTATTCGAAAACTATTATAAGGTCTCTTTTTTTCTTCTTTTTTAGCGATTTAATATATATAGCTTTGAATTTAGTTCTTGAATTGTTATATTAGTATTTTTCTAAAAAAAGTATATTGTATACACTCAGTTTACATGCTATAATAATTTTAGTTTTTTTCATGCGTACACTTGTTTTTCGATTAAAGACAGAAAGGAGCAGAATAAATGTCCAGCAAATATCTGTTGATAGATAAGGAGATTTTACCAGGCATATTTGAAAAAGTGATTACCGCAAAACAGCTCATAAAAACCGGCCAGGCAAAAGGCATAACTGACGCTGTCAAAGCTGTAGATATAAGCAGGAGTTCTTTTTACAAATACAAGGACTATGTATTCACCTTCTCGGAAAGAGCAGAAGGAAAGAAAGTCACCACAGCTTTACTTCTCTCTCACGAATCAGGAATATTGTCGAGCATCTTGAACAAGATTGCAGAAAGCAAGGGAAACATATTGACTATAAATCAAAACATACCAATGAACCAAGTCGCAAATGTAACCCTTACATTCGACATAAGCCAAATGGATATGGAATTTGACGAACTGACAAAAGAAATAAGAAACATGGACGGAGTAATCAAACTGAATTTACTGGCAATGGAATAGAAAGGAAGGAATAAATGAAAAATATTAATATTGCAATACTGGGGCTCGGGAATATAGGCTCGGGAGTTTGGAAAATACTAGACCAAAACCAGAGGAAGGTCGACTCATACCTGGGCAGAAGCATCGATGTTAAAAAGGTTCTTGTAAGCGATTTGAATAAGAAAAGAGCTATAGACATGCCCTCTGATGTTTTGACAGACGACATAGAGGAAATACTGGAAAACAAGGACATACAGGTTGTAGTTGAACTTATGGGTGGACTTGATCCCGCCTACAAATATATAAAAGCGGCTCTTAAAAAGAATAAGCATGTTGTAACCGCAAACAAAGCAGTAATTGCCACCTACGGAAAAGAACTACGCGAATTGGCTGACGAAAACGAGGTTGAAATAAGGTACGAAGCAAGCGTAGGCGGCGGAATCCCCATAATAAACACATTGATTCAAAGCCTTTCAGCAAACAAGTTTGATGAAATTATCGGAATCGTAAACGGCACCACAAACTATATATTGACTCAAATGACCGCTGAAGGAATGGATTTTGACCAGGCATTGAAACTTGCTCAGGAAAAAGGATTTGCGGAAAGCGATCCGACATCTGACATTGAGGGCGAAGATGCTGCTTTCAAGCTGTCAATACTCAGCTATATAGCTTTTGGAATAGAAGTTTCCCCCCAAGACATTCCGAGTGAAGGCATAACAAAGATATCTAAAGAGGATATCGATTACGCAAAACAGCTGGGCTACATCATAAAGCTTCTTGCCACAGCAAGAAGAAACAACAAAAATTTCGAGTTCCATGTCCATCCGGTCCTCCTTAAAAAAGACCACCCCCTGGCAAGCGTAAACAACGAATTCAATGCATTGTTCGTAAAGGGCAACGCTGTCGGTGAATTGATGCTTTACGGAAAGGGAGCCGGTTCCATGCCTACTGGAAGCGCTGTTATGGGCGATGTGTTGGAAATAGGAAAGCGTATATCGGAAAAGCCATCAGTATCGCATGCAAATAAAAACGGCTACATGTCTTCGCTTCAAAGCGTGGGAGAAGGCCTGAGCGAATACTACATCAGATTCCAAGTCAAGGACCAGCCCGGCGTATTGGGCAATATAGCCACAATAATGGGCGAAAACGGAGTAAGCCTCAAGTCTGTTGTTCAAAGAGGCAAACCTGGAGAAAAATCCGTGCCTCTGGTTTTCATAACACACGAAGTAGAAAGGAAAGATCTTGACAAGGCGCTTGAAATAATTCAAGAATCTGAAATGATAAATGAAGTAGCCTCAATAATGAAGGTTAAGAAATAAAGCAGCAGGAAAAAGTGGAAAGTGGAAAGTGGAAAAAAAGCCAAGAACAGATACCAGATGTCAGATGTCAGTAAAAACACTAAGGACAAATAACAAGTTAATCAGAAAGAAAAGAACAAAGGCAAAGACAGAAGAACGGTGATTAAAAGCAAAAAATCATTGAAATGCATTTATGTTTTGAATGTATTTAAGCTTTAACGCTTTTGTATTTGCTGACAACTGACAACTGACTACTGACAACTGTTTTTCTAGTCGCGAAGAATATGCATAACTGCAGCCGAAAAAACACAGTATTTAGTCCTCGTAAAAGCATAAAAATGTCAATTTAAAACAGGCATCCCCGGTTCATTTTCAAGAATGCGGAGATGCCCGTTTTTTTATTGTTT
>CAZXWC010000059.1:0-10244 GCA_964644525.1 uncultured Peptostreptococcaceae bacterium | reverse complement strand
TACCACCCATGCCGCTGAGGACAATGGACTCGATAATGAACTGAACAAGTATGTCCGAGTACTTGGCTCCAATTGCTTTCCTTATTCCTATCTCCCTTGTTCTTTCGGTGACTGACACAAGCATTATGTTCATTATGCCTATGCCTCCCACAAGCAGTGAAATTCCGGCAATGCCCCCGAGCATTGCGGTCAGCATACCAGTAACGCTGCCCACTGTATCAAGTACCTCGCTCTGGTCGAATACCCTGTAGGCATCCTCGTCGCCGAACTTTCTTTCCAGATAGTTCTCCATGTAGGCTTTTGCCACATCGACCGTATCCGCCGATTCAGCCTGAACATATATCGTTCTTATGCTGGTGTCTCCGGAAAGCCTCTGAGCAGTTGTAAGCGGTATAACAACCACCTCGTCGTTCGACCCCATCATGGAAGATCCCTTTTCCGCAAGGCTGCCCACTATGGTATATGTCTGTCCGTTTATCTTTATCTCTTCTCCCACCGCCGAAGCGTTTCCGAAAAGTTCGCTTTTAATCTCGCTTCCCACTACTGCGACGCGCTGGCGGTTGTCGAGGTCCGAATCGATCAGGAATCTTCCCTCGGACATCTCGTAATTAAGTATTGAAAGATAGTCATCGTCTGTACCGTTTATTGAAATGTCTTCAAGTATTGTAGTGCCGCTTTTTATGTCGGCATTCATTGTCGAGCTTCCGGAAACCTTCCCCACTCCTATGAATTCGTCGAACATTTCCACATCATCTATGTCAAGCGAGGTTTCAGCCCCCCTTCCCATTATGTTTACCGTCAAAAGATTGGAACCCATTCCCTCTATGCTTTCAGTGACGCTTTTTGTCGTTCCCTGGCCTATGGAGACTAGAATTATGACTGCGCTTACTCCGATTATGACTCCCAGCATTGTGAGAAAGGATCTCATCTTGTTTGAGAATATGCTTGACATGGCCATTTTGAAGGTCTGTTTGAAGTTTATCTTCATATAGAAACCCCTTCCCCTATTATGCCGTCCTTTATCATCACCATTCTTCCGCTTTCCCTGGCAAGCTTGTCATCGTGGGTTATCATGACAAGGGAAGCCCCCTTGCCGTTTAAGTCCGTCAGTATTTCCATTATCTCGATTCCCGACTTGGAATCGAGATTTCCAGTGGGCTCGTCTGCAAGTATAATGGGGGGGTCTCCGGCTATTGCCCGGGCAATGGCAACCCTTTGCTGCTGGCCTCCCGACAGTTCATTCGGCCTGTGAAGGCTTCTGTCTCCCAGTCCGACTTTTTCAAGAGCCAAAAGTGCGCGCTCCCTTTGTTCCTTCTCCGAAACCCTTCTATAAATAAGGGGAAGCATCACATTTTCGAGCGCCGTCAGTTTGGGCAGCAAATTGAAGCTTTGAAAGACAAAGCCTATCTTGCTGTTCCGTATGTCGGCCTGTTCGGAAACATTCATTCCGCTTACATCTATGCCGTCAAGCAGATATCTTCCCGAGGACGGAACATCGAGGCAGCCAATTATATTCATCAGTGTCGATTTGCCGGAACCTGATGGTCCGACTATCGATACGAATTCCCCGCTTTCTATTTCGAATGTCACATTTTTCAGGACCTTGAGCTCATACTGTCCCATAACATAGCTTTTACATATGTTTTCTGTTCTTATTAAAGACATGCCGCACCTCCCAATTTCCCTAAGGCCTTTGCCTTGTTCCCGTTCCGCTTCCTCCACCCATTCCGGGCATTAATCCTGCGGGACGTTCATCCTCCGACACGGAATTGCCTGATAGCCCTGTCATAACCACCTGGTCGCCTTCTTCGAGCCCTCCGAAAACTTCATAGTATCTTTCATCCATAAGCCCTGTCTCGATTGGGACAAGCGTATTTTCTTCACCTTCACCGGCATCCTCATCATAGACAGTGGCCATTATTTTGCCTCTCATTTCCACGGTTGCCTCGATTGGAATAAGAATTACATTTTCCGCACTTTCCAGAAGTATTTTAGCATCAGCGCTCATTCCTTCTTTGACCAGCTTGCTGTAAGGTACTGAAATTGTAACATCGTAGGTCGCAACTCCGCTTTGGACATCTCCAATCTCGGATATCTTGACGACCTCCCCCGCAAATGCCTCGTCCGGAGCGGCGTCAACTGTGATTTCGGCATTTTGGCCGATTTCAACATTGTTTATATCGAGCTCGTCGACAGCAATAGTCATTCTCTTGTCAAAGCTTATCACCTGTCCCAAAACTCCCGTATTGTTTGAGGAGGAATTGTCATTGCTTGTGTTGACCCCGACGGTGTTCCCCACCGAAACGTCGGAACCGGCAAGAATACCGTCGCTCCCGGCTTTTACGCTAAGACCTTCCATTTTCTCAGAAAGCTCGTCCAATTCTATCTTGGCCTCCTGAAGGTCTACATTCTTGCTCATTTGAGAGACAACCAGAGGGTCGCTTTCGAGCACTGCGATTATTTCCCCTGCATTTACCGCATCCTTTTCCTGCTTGTACAGCTTGACTACAGTGGCTTTTCCTGGGGATTCTACAATTTCGGTATCCTTGTATTCCACGGTTCCCTCTGTGATTCCCCTTATGGTTTCATAACCGGCGTAAATCTCGACTCTTGCGGCATCTCCCTCCATAAATCCTCCCGGGTTGTCAACCGCCACGTAAACATATTGGAAGAGGCCCCCGCTCCCGTCAGATGATGGAGTGCCTTCAACCTTTGCGACAACTCCTTTTGTAGTGAAAAAGCTGGAAGGGAAAGTGACGCTTGCCGCCTGTCCCTCTTTTATTTTCCCCTCGTTTGAAAGATTTATGGGCGTTTTAATATATACTTCGCTCTTGTCCCATACCTTTACAACCGTTTGGCCTTGAGAAAGAGTCTGGCCTATCTCAAGATCCATTTCCTCAATTGTTCCTGTCAATGGAGCTCTCACCGTCAAATCGTCCACATCTCCGCTTGATGTCCTGTACTCCAAAGATGCGTTGTCGTAAGCGATTTTAACCTTTGTCCATTCCGCAAGAAGGTCGTCGCTCTCGAGTTCATATATTAGCTCGCCCTTCTTGACCGTGTCGCCCTCTGAAAAGTTGATTTTCTTCACTTCAGCCTCGAAATCATCGGGGTCGAGTTCCTGGGTTTCAGCAGAAAATATTGTCCCGTTTCCAGATATGGATATCTCTATATCACCCCTCGTGAGAGTGTACATGATATCCGTATCCTCAGAATCGCCTTGGCCGTTTGCATTCAGTGCCACAATAGAAAAAACGGCAACGAGAACCAACGCTGTGTATACATAAATACTTTTTTTGCCTTTTAGCCTTTTTGTTTTAATCCATTCAACCAATTTCATTTTTGAACCTCCCATAATTGTTATGCCCATATATATTGCAAGCTTCGTGCCAAAACAAAAACCGCTGTTTCCAAAAGGAAACAGCGGTGATGTTGTTTGTATTGTTTGATATCGGACACTTGTCCTTATATTTTTTGTCTGATAACAGACATTCCATGGAAATGGGGACTGTCCCCTTTTCCATGTTTTTTCAAGTCAGCATTCTGGCTCTGCAAGATCCAGAAATCTAAAAACGGTTTTGCCGTCATCAATTTTCATTAAAACGAATCCGGGCGGTTCGCAGTCTCTGGGCCTCCATGCGCTTCCAGGGTTGATGAAGAGTATGTCCCCGACTTTTTCGCTTACCCGCTTGTGAGAATGCCCATAGATGACTATGTTGGCCTTGGACTCCAGGGCTTTGTAGTAAAGGCGGTTGAGGTCATGCTTGACATTATACTTATGGCCGTGGGTAATGAGTATTTTTACGCCTTCAAGAGTGATTGTTTTCTCCGCCTCACCCTTGATGCTCCTGTCGCAATTGCCGGTAACCCTTACAAGCTCTACTCCTTGAGGAATGTCTTCCGCGTCTTTCCATCCGTCACCCGTATGAATCAACATGTCTACCGGCATTGTCATCTTGAGCGCCTTTTTAACTCCCATGGGATGGTTGTGGGTGTCCCCTATGATGAGAATCTTCACTTGTCTCCAGCCTCCTCAGCTTCAAGCAGGTCCCTGAGCAGAATGAGGGCATTGGCCCTGTGGCTTATTGCATTTTTCTCATCTTCCGAAAGCTCGGCGAAGGTTTTCCCTTTTTGGGGCACGTAGAAAAGCGGGTCGTATCCGAAGCCGCCCTGGCCTTTTTCCTCGAAGGCAATGCTGCCCTCTACTTCTCCTCTTGCAACGATTTTCCTTCCGTCTGTGTAAACTGCCGTTATGACCGAAACGAAACGGGCTGTCCTTTTATCTTGAGGCAGGTCCTTCAAGAGTTTCAGAAGTTTTTTGTTATTGCTATCGTATGTCGCTCCGGGTCCTGAAAAACGAGCAGAATAGACTCCGGGATCGCCTCCAAGAGCGTCTACCATTAGTCCCGAATCGTCAGCTATGGCAGACAGGCCCGAGGCCTCCATAACTTCCCTGGCCTTTTTTTCCGAGTTGCCTTCAAATGTGTCACTGTCCTCAACGACATCTAGGTCGGAAAGGCCCGCCTCCGCCATGGTAATAAGGCTTATTCCGAAATCCTTTGTTATTTTTTCTATTTCCTTGAGCTTGTGTTTGTTTTGAGATGCCAAAACCATTTTTTTCATGAGGGCCTCCTTAAGCTTCCAAAGCCTGTCTTTGGAATTCGTTAAGCTCTTTTATTCCTTTTTTGGCAAGCCTTAGAAGTTCGTCTAAGACATTCTGCGAGAATGGAGCCGCCTCGCCGGTTCCCTGTATCTCTATGAATTCATTCTTGTCTGTCATGACAACGTTCATGTCCACATCCGCCTGGGAATCCTCTTCGTAGCAAAGGTCGAGCATGGGTATTCCCTTTACTATTCCTACGCTTACGGCGGCCACCATGGACTTAAGCGGATTTTCATCAATTTCGCCTTTTTCCGTCAACTTGTTAACCGCATCTAAAAGTGCAACATAGGCACCCGTTATGGATGCGGTTCTTGTGCCTCCGTCTGCCTGTATGACATCGCAGTCGATCCATATTGTCCGCTCGCCCAGCTTTTTCATGTCTACTACTGTTCTGAGCGTTCTTCCTATGAGTCTTTGTATTTCGCTGGCCCTTCCGTCAACCTTTCCTCTTGATGCGCTTCTTTTCTTTCTTTGTCCAGTTGAACCGGGCAACATTCCATATTCGGAAGTGACCCAACCCTGTCCTTTTCCCTTAAGGAATCTTGGAACGCCGTCCTCAACTATGGCCGTGCATATGACTTTTGTGTTGCCTGTTTCCATCAGCACCGATCCGTCCGGATGCATAAGATAGTTGCGTGTTATCTTTATGTCCCTCAACTCTTCAAAATTTCTTTCTCCACTTCTTTCCATCATATCAATCCTCTCTTTACAACGTATATGAGCATGGCAAGAGCCATGGCTGCCGGCAAAATTATTTTATAGTTCATGTAAAGCGCCTTTGACTCTACTTCGAAGTATTGAAGTGTCAAAACCTGACACATGTGCAGCGGCGAGACATAATAACCCATGAATCCCGACATATATATAAGCATTACATAGAGCTCTTTTATTGCCTCGGTTTCCGCCAAAGGAAGTATTATGGGATAAAGAAGGGCTATTGTCCCCTGAGTTGACGATGAGGCAAATGCGACAAGCCAACCGAATACGACTATAACCGCTTCTATGGGAATGCCTGCATCCATAAGCGCCTGAAGCACCTCGGGTATCTCTTCAATCCCCTCTATTACTCCTTTAAAAACCATTATACCCATTACTGCGGCGACCATGCCGGGCTTAATTCCCTTCCATGCAAGCCTTGCAAAATCGGCAAAACCGTAGTCTGCACCGCCCTTCACTTTGTAGGAAGGGCTTTTCTCGATTAAAAATTTAAAAATAAGCATGGTTAGAATTATCCCCATAGCAAGTGAAGCATAGAATGGTATCTTCAGCGCTAAAGCCATAAGCAAACTCGTATAAATGGGCGATGAGTACAGGAGCAGTTCCCTGACGGACTGGCCGTAAAAGATCCATTTAAAGGGCTTCTTTTGAGGTTCCTTTATCCCTTTTAAAAAAATAACATATCCAGCAACAAGCATGAATGCCGTTATGGGAAGAAACATCATTATGAATGATCCCGCCGAAATTTCGGCAAGTCTTGAAGCCATTATGAAGGATGCGGAAAATGGAAAAATGAACATTCCGAAAATATGCCTGTAGATAAGGTTTATGGCTGCCCTTTTATCATTTGATATTGAAAGCCTATCTCCAAGTTCGTCAACGATAGGACATGAAATCAAAGCTCCTCCCGTAACTGCAAAAGAACCCATTACTGCTGGTATTATCAGTATTGTCAGCTTTGTGCTTCTCAAAACCCCTTCGAAGCCGGCGACCATCCTCTGCAAAACGTCCAGTTCTTTCATCACGTGTCCCAGAATCGTTATCATGACTATTATCAGTGCAAGTTCTACTGCAAAAGAACTGCTTACAGCGCCCCAAATGGTTTCCGCAAGCCAAAGCGGCGCCTTGCCGGCCATTATTCCTACAAGAACAGCCCCTACTGTCAAGGCTATTCCAAGATTTACTTTCTTGTTTGACATCAGTATGACTACGACCAAAGCCGCAACAAGTTTTAAAAGTATCATATGTCTTTCCTTCCATTTTTCTTCGATTACCGCCGATATCAGGCCCCGAATTTCCGGGGCCATATCGTTTTAGGTATGTTTTTCTTCATGTTTGGATTTATGGGCAGATTTGGAGACCGGAATGTCTGTCCCTTTTTATTTGAAGTAGTCCATGAGGCCTTGGTAGAGAGCCTCTGCGCACCTGTCGCGGTATGCCGATGTTTTGAGTAGCTCTTCCTCTCCGCCTATGTGGGTAAGGAAGCCTATTTCCGCAAGTACCGCCGGCATTTCGGTTTCACGCGTGACTACAAGATTTGGCCGGCTTACGATTCCGCGGTTTACCGATCCCAACTCTTCTATCAGCGCATCCTGCATGATTCTGGCGAATGTCTTGTTGTTTCTTCCGTCGGTGTCAGGATAATACAAGACTTCGACCCCTGAAACGGCAGTCCGGTTGTGGGCGTTGGCATGTATGCTGACAAATGCGTCGGCGTCAAGCTCGTTGGCTATTTCCGCCCTGTTGTAGAGTCCCACGTATTTATCCGAATCCCTGGTGAGATAGACCTTGAAGCCTTCCCTCTCAAGCAGCTTTGAAAGACTCTCCGCAACATCGAGCACGACATCCTTCTCTCTGAGTCCCAATGTCGGGCTCATGGCTCCCGGGTCTTTCCCTCCATGACCCGCATCAAGAACTATGAGGGTATTTTTGTGAATGGAATTCTTTATGGCATTGTTCTCGAAGGCAATTGTTATTTCATTGCCTCCAGATGAAGATATGTCCTGGTACTCGACATTCTTGGCCAGTTTTATTTTAAAGTAATTGTAACCAGTCCTGGAAGCGTCCACTTGCATGGTCTCGATGAGGGTGTCCTCAATCGGAAGGTCCAGGCTTTCCAGCTCCAATATGCTCTTTGGCACTTTGACCGTGAGCATTCTGCTTCCGCTGGAGTAGCTTAGGCTGTGGCTTTGTCTCTGCTGAGTGCTTATGGTAAGGGTAGCGAAATTTACATCCTCTTTTGCGTAGTTTATTCCTCCCAGGGGATTCCCTGAAACATATACATATAGGTCGTTTTCGACTATTTCGAAGTATATGTTTTCGAAGTCTATGCTCTCGTCCAAATCGACAACCACCCTGGAAACGGCTTCTCCAGGTCCGTAATCGGCAGCCGCATCATACTGGGAGGCTCTTATACTCCTTATGCCTTCGGCATGGACCGCCATACTCTCTGAGCCCTGCGGAAGCAGGCAGTTTATTATGTCTATTACATATCGCTTAGGACTCTCAAGCGGCATTATGTTTGCTATTGCAGGCTCTTCACCCGTCTCTATTATTACTGCTTCCGAGTTGTATATTTCCTCAACTCTTATTTTTTCTATTGAATTTATAAAGCGAAATGTCGTTGTTTTTGATGCTTTGTTGTATTCGGTTTCATAGCCGCGCCGCTCGTTGATGTCAACGACTATCCTGGTCACGAGGGGATTAACGTCGAATTGTGATGCTCTGGCCCTTATGATTCCGTCCTCGTATATGCTAAGTTCCGCTTGATTGGAACCAACAAGCAATTTGGGGTCTTTTATGGCAAATTCAGCGTTGGGTATGTCGATTACAAGCTTGTCCCGATCTCCGACTGCGCTTCCCTCGAGTATGTATGAATTTGTTTCTATCTCTCCTGTGGACTCAATTAGCAATTCGGGAAATTTTTTGCTTCCGTCGAATGAAATGCCGGTTATTGACTGGGCCGGCTTGTTTATGGTTGCTGTCTTGGTTTCGTCTATCCATCCTACGTCCATTCCCAGTTCCTCCGACATGAACCTTATTGGCACAAGAGTTCTTGCGCTTCCTCCGTAATTGAGGAGCTTGGCCGGTATTCCGTCCGGAAGGGTCTTGCTTTTGCCGTTGACCGTTACTGTTGACTTGTCTATCCCTATCACTATGGTTTTTTCATCAGTTACAACCGTTGCTTCCCTTGCATCCTGATTCCATGAAACCGCAGCTCCCAGGTTCTCTGTTATGAACCTTACGGGGACAAGGGTCCTTCCCTTGAAATTGACCGCCGGAACATCTGATATTACGTCCTGGCCACTCATCATCACATTTACTGTTCCAACTTCGAACTCCTCACCTGTCATTGCGTCGGTAAGCAAAATCGTTCCGCTTTCGTAGTTGCGCGCGCCGAATGAAGGAACTGCAGCCAAAAGAAGCATTACGGCTATTATAAAAAGGGCCCTTTTTCTCATCGTCTTTATCCCCGCTTTCTCTTTTTGTTTGAATGCTCATTCCATTTATATCACTCGAAGGGGGCACAGTCAATCGAGCCGGGCTCATTGTCACCGAAAATTAACCATAAAAAAGCCCCAGAACCTTTTCAGCACTGGGGCGATTTCATTTTCAACCGGTTGATTATTGCGGCATGACAAGGTCAACACATCCCTGTCTTAATATTCTATTCCTTGAGATTGAACACGTAGAAGTATGTCCCCAGCGCAGGCCTTATCTGGAACCTGTCATCCTCAAGCATCAGTCTTGGTATTTCCTGATTGGGGACAGTTTCTATTACGTCTATTTCCCCGGATTCAAGCGCCGCAAGCTGTGTGAATTCGTCCACTATCATCAACACTTCCACCTCTTCGAGCTTGACCGAGTCCTTGTTCCAGTAATCCGGATTTGCCTTGAGCATCATGTTTCCTAATTTATAGTCCGCTACTACAAAAGGTCCGTTGGATACTGCCAAATCAGGATTCATTGCCCATCCCTCGGGGTCCTGTTCAACTATGTCCTCTCTTACAGGCATGTATGTGAAGAAAGCCGTAAGTTCAAGGAAATAAGGTGTTGGTCCGGCAAGCTCAACCTTGAGAGTTTTGTCGTCAATTACCTCTATGCCGACTTCGTCGGCTGTTGCGGAACCTTCATAGTATTCCATTGCGCCCTTTATATAGAACATTTGGTAGCCGTACCATGATGCCACTTCTGGGCTCATCGCCCTTTTCCATGCGTATTCGAAGTCGTGGGCCGTCACGGGCTTTCCATCCGACCATGCGGCATCCCTCAAATGAAATGTATATGTCGTTTGGTCACCGGAGATTTCATAGCTCTCGGCCATTGCAGGAAGATACTCTCCGTCAATTTCTCTCATCAAACCCTCGAAGGTGTTGTTTATTATATGCCCTCCGTCTTTTGAACTGACAAATGCCGGGTCCAATGTGTCCGGCTCTGCGGAAAGATTCCAAACAAGCCTTGAGTCGTCTGTTTCGGTATTACCGAAATACCATTGACCTATGCTTGTGTATTCCCAGTCTGAAACCCTGTTTTGCACCATGAGAGGGCTCGTGTAGTAAAACAAGGGCATAAGGATGGAATCGCCCATCATAAGCTCTTCCGCCCTGTAAAGCTTTTCGTCGCGTTCGGCTCCCTTTAAGGTTTTTGAATCTTCAACAGCTTTGTCGAATTCTTCATTTTTCCAAAACGCCACGTTGTTTCCCGAATATGATGTAAACATGTCAAGGAATGTCATAGGGTCGGAATAATCCCCGAACCATGCCCCTGCGGAGATTTCAAAGTTGCCTTGAAATCTGTTTTCCATGAAAACTCCAAACTCCTGGTTTGCTATTGTGGTATTTATGTTAAGATTTTGCTTCCACAT
>CAZXWC010000058.1:0-10332 GCA_964644525.1 uncultured Peptostreptococcaceae bacterium | reverse complement strand
AGGCCCTAAAGGCCCTCAAGCTGAAAACGTAACATCTGTAAAATAATACAGAAATGTTCACCCCGGTCATTTGGCCGGGGTTTTTTCATTTTTTGTATTTTTACGGGATAGTATTATAATAAAGAAGAAGTTTGTTTGAAAATAAAGAAAGGTGGTTTGTGATGAAACTCACAGTATTGGTTGACAATCATGCAAAGGGAAAACTCCAGGCGGAGTGGGGATTGTCTATGCTTTTGGAAACAGGAGAGGGCAAAACGCTTTTCGATTTCGGAAGCTCGGATTTGTATTTGAAGAATGCAGGCAAAATGGGCATTGATTTGGAGGATGTGAGAAGGTGTGTTTTAAGCCATGGGCATTGGGACCATGGGACGGGTCTTGCCTTTTGGGAAAACGGAGGTCAATTGATTTGCCATCCCGATGTTTTTACAGAAAGGTATAGAAAAAATAAAGTTTTGGGTCTGCCTTTTTCGAAAGATGAAATTTCACATAAGATGTCAATAAAAATGAGTGCAGAGCCTTTGGAAATCGAAAGGAATGTATTTTTCTTGGGAGAAATTCCTAGAAAAACCGACTTTGAATCCAAATACACACCCTTTAACAAGGCTGACGGAAGCGATGATTTTGTTATGGATGATACCGGTTTGGCAATGGTCACAGAAAAAGGGCTCACAGTGCTTTCGGGTTGCGCCCATTCGGGAATATGCAACATGGTTGAAAGGGCAAGGCAAGTGACTGGAGTCGAAAAAGTTCACGCTGTTCTTGGAGGATTCCATTTGAAAGGCAATGGAGAGCGAACAAGGAATACGATTGCCTATTTGAAGGGCGTGGGACCCGATTACATATCAACCAGTCATTGTACGGACTTCGAGGCTCTTACAGCCTTTTATGAAACGTTTGACAGTATTCCTTTTGGCGTTGGGGATGTCATAGAGTTTTAAATGTAAAAGGACAGGCTATGGCTATATCTGTAGCATATATGGCAAGAAAAAAAGAAGGCATTTCCCTATTTTGTAGAAATGCCTTCTTTTTTCTTGTCTTCAGTAATGAATTTATAAAGTCCTATGAAATTCATCTGACCCTTTAGTCTGGGATCATAATTAAAAAAGCTGAAAACCAAATCCAGCATTCTCCCACCCATCAAAGCGACCATAATGGTTCCTATTCCGAGGGGCCCGCCCATTATTATACCCAAGACCGTTACTGTGACTTCAATGCTTGTTTTAATTATAGTGACGCTTTTGCCGGTAAGATGCATAAGAGAAATCATGAGTCCGTCGCGTGGACCGGCTCCTAGCCCGCAACTTAGATAAAGGTATACGCCCAATGAGAATATAAATAATCCAGCAAGATTCATGGGGATTTGAAAAATAATATTTTCAGGAGAAGGCATAAGTTGGGAGTCAAGTATGAGATCCATAAAAAAACCTATCAGATACATGTTCAGTATTGTGGCAATTCCGGGAACAACTTTTAGGAACATGGTAAAAACAATTACTGCAAGTCCAATTATTTGTGACCATTGTCCAAAACTTATGGTAGTGACATTAACCAATCCGGCATTAAGTGTCCCCCATGGGTGGAGGCCTATATTTGACATAAGCATAGTGACAATGCCCAATCCGCAGAGGAAGAGACCTAAAATCAGTTTTGGAAAAATGCAAATAACTTTTTTAAAATTGTTTATGTTTATTGAATTCATATAAATCCCCCAAAGCTATATATTTTTATTATTTCATTTCATTATATATTAAAAACCTCTCGCTTTTTTATGCAAATTGTATTTTACAGCGTACAATTTGCCAAAGAAGTTAGATTTGATTTGTGGTGGGTATCAATATTTTGCAAGTGTAGAATACTTTTGCAGAGGGGGGTAGGAATGGTTTTAACGAGAAAAATAAAAGGAATTTACCCAGGAAGACAATTGAAGGACAAAGCTGGAGTGAAACTGACGAGAATGTTCGGTCAATTGGAGTATCCGGATTTCGATCCTTTTTTACTTTTGGATATTTTTGATTTAAAAGATTCAGAGAAATATATAAAAGGCTTTCCATGGCAGATAGATAGTGGAATTGTAAGAATGGCATACTTGATTGACGGAATTGCGCCCCAGGAAAAGCCTATTGAAAACATGCGTCTCTCGGGGGTCCAATTATGTATATGCGTGCTATCAGATAAAAATATGGTGGAGCCGGCATATCATAGCATCAAAAGTTCCGAGACAAAGTTGGTTGAAATAGATAAAGCGAAAGTCAAGGTCATATTAGGCAGGTACGGAAAAGCTTCAGTAAATTTCGAAAGCATAGGACCGGACACTACATTACTGGATGTCGAAATAAAACCTTACGAGGAATTTGAATATAAAACTGAATTTGACTTTAATGTGTCGGTTTTTGTCATTGAAGGAAAGGGCTTTTTTGATAATGACAAGAATGATTTTGTATCAAAGGGGAGTCTTGCCAATTTTGAAGAGGGGAAAAAGATTGATGTTGTCGCGAGCAGCCAAGGGGTCAGATTTCTGCTTTTGTCAGGCAAGCCGTCGGAGAGAAAAATTGATTGGTAAAATATTTGTAATTCATAAATTAATAGTGTATAATTATAAAGTTGTAGATAAGATTTCATTGAAGCTGCATAAGAATGCCGATTCAGTTGTGGCTTTATTTATGGAAAGTATAATAAGAAGCAGAAAGGAAATGTATGCAAACCATTAATTTTAAAGAGTTGACAATTTCAGAAAAGATTATGAAAGCTGTGGATGATATGGGTTTTGAAGAGGCCACTCCCATACAAACGCAATCAATCCCCCATCTTATGAAGGGTACGGATATTATAGGCCAGGCTCAAACAGGGACAGGCAAAACGGCTGCCTTCGGGATACCATTGCTTGAAAAAATATCGCCAAACAAAAAAGCTTTGCAGGCGATGGTAATATGCCCAACAAGGGAGCTTGCGATACAGGTGTCTGATGAAATAAAAAGGCTTTCAAAATACATGAAGAGAATAAATGTTTTGCCGGTTTACGGGGGACAACCCATAGGCAGGCAGATTCATGCGCTTAGAAAAGGAGTTCAGGTTGTAGTGGGAACACCTGGAAGACTCATGGACCACATGAGAAGAGGCACAATAGACGTTTCACACATCAATATGGTTGTTTTGGATGAAGCCGACGAAATGCTCAACATGGGCTTTCGTGAAGACATAGAAACCATATTGAAGGATACACCGTCCGAAAGGCAGACGGCGATGTTTTCGGCCACTCTTCCTAAACCCATACTCCAGATAGCAAAAAAACACCTCAAAGGATACAAGACTCTAAAAGTTGCACACAAAGAGTTGACAGTTCCCAAAATAAGACAATCATATATTGAGGTTAAGAAAAGAAATAAATTCGAGTTGTTGACAAGGCTGATAGATATAAACAATCCTAATTTGTCGCTTGTATTTTGCAATACCAAGAGACGTGTAGACGAGATAGTCCAGGAACTTCAAGGAAGAGGGTATTTCGCGGATGGTTTGCATGGTGACCTTAAGCAATCTCAAAGAGACAGAGTAATGAATAGTTTCAGGAATGGATCCATAGAGATTCTTGTTGCAACAGATGTTGCTGCAAGGGGCATAGATGTTGATGACGTGGAAATAGTTTTCAACTATGATGTCCCCCAAGATGAGGAGTATTATGTCCATAGAATAGGAAGAACCGGAAGAGCCGGAAGGGAAGGGCAGGCAATAACCTTTGCATTCGGAAAAGAAGTCTACAAGTTAAAGGGTATTGAAAGATACGCAAAAACAAAAATCAAAAGAGAAAAAATGCCTTCAATAAATGATGTAGAAGAAGCGCGTTTTAACGGGTTGGCCCAGCAGGTTGGGCAAATCGTTGAAAACGAAAATATACGCAAGGAAACCCATATAATAGAGAAGCTTCTTGAAGATGATTATTCAACATTGGATATTGCCGCTGCGCTTCTGAAAATGGTTATGGGTGACAGCAAACAGGACAACAAAAAAAGCTCAGCATCAATAAAAGAAAACGGATCGGAGCCTGGAATGGCCAGACTGTTTATTAATATTGGAAAGAAACAGGGTGTGCGTCCGGGGGATATTGTTGGAGCAATTGCCGGTGAAACAGGAATGCCCGGAGACCTTATAGGATCAATAGATATCTTCGACAAATATACATTTGTAGAAGTTCCGGTAAAACATGCGGACAAAGTTCTTAGAATAATGGGTAGAAATACTATAAAGGGCAAGCCGATACAAATTGAACCTGCTACTGCAAAATAGGCACAGGTTAATTTTGAGTTTGATTTTAAAAGGCGCGAATGCAAACATGCATTTGTGCCTTATGTTTATTTTTGGTATGAATTGGGATATAATATATAATGGAATAATTCAGAGAGGACTGAGTTTATGGCTTTTGTATACATATTGGAATGTTCGGATGGGAGCTTATACACAGGGTGGACTTCAAACCTGGAAAAAAGGGTTGAAAGGCACAATCAGGGAAAGGCTTCCAAATACACCCGCTCAAAAAGACCTGTGCTTCTTAAATATTTTGAGCTTTGCCAAGACAAGTCAGAGGCTCTCAAAAGAGAGGCCGAAATAAAAAAAATGAAAAGGGCCGAAAAGCTTTTACTGCTTAAAAATTTCAAGAAAGAAGGATGATTAAATGAAAGACAAAAAAATTATTGGACTTATACTTCTGGCAATAGGAATTGTGAATTTTGCATCCAGGCAAGGTTGGATTTCAGGAGATTATTTTTTGATTGGTCTTGGGGCGGTATTTCTTCTTGCGTATTTTGTAAGGCAAAGGCCGATTGGCTTTTTGATTCCTGCGTCTATATTAATCATGTTGGGTCTTTATTCAAATATGCAAAAGCCAAGTGTATTTTTTTTGGATGAAAAGGTGGCTGGTTCAGCTTTTTTCTTTTTCATGGCAATTGCTTTTTATATGATTTTTTTCATACATAATGCGAGAAATGAAGGTGAAGGGAAAAAGGCTGGTTGGAGTGTTGTTGTGGGAACAGCTCTTGCTGCTTTTGGCATATTTGTGTTTATTGCAGGGAATTGGGACATCGGAAAGTGGCTTATATTCATGGACCGCTATTGGCCTTTGATTTTGATTGCTTTCGGGCTGTATCTTGTTTTTTCCAAAAAAACCGGACAAAAATAGCGTGTGTTTTAAGGCCGTATGATAGAATATACCATAAAGTGATTATAAGGAGAGTAAAACAATGGATATGAAGCAGAAGGGAATAGCTGCCAAACAAGCATCTCTTGAAATGGCGGCACTTGACGGAAAGATTAAAAACAAAATATTGAATTCGGTTGCAAAAGCTTTGCATGAGAATATGGATTCCATTATGGAAGCCAATTCTTTGGATTTGCAAAGAAGCGAGCAGGAAAATTTGCCATCGCCGATACTCAAACGTTTGAAATTTAAGAAAGATAAGATAGATGGCGTTGTAGATGGTATAGAAAGTCTTGTTGGCTTGGAGGATCCGGTAGGGAAGACAACTTATTCAATGGAAATTGACGAAGGTCTGGAATTATTCAGGGTCACGTGTCCAATTGGAGTGGTTGGAGTAATTTTTGAATCAAGGCCGGATGCACTTGTTCAAATATCTTCATTATGCCTCAAGAGCGGCAATTCAGTTCTTCTAAAGGGCGGCAGCGAGGCGATGGAAACCAACAGAAAGCTGTATGAGGTTATAAGGGAGGCATCTGCCCTTGCGGGAGCTCCTGAAGGATGGATACAGCTTATGGAAACAAGGGAAGATGTTGCTGAAATGTTGGGGATGGACGAGGAAATCGACTTGATTCTTCCAAGGGGTTCGAATGCATTTGTCAAATATATAATGGACAATTCAAACATACCGGTATTGGGACATTCGGATGGCATTTGCCATACATATGTTCATTCGGATGCTGAAATGGACAAGTCGGTAAAAGTTATCTACGATTCTAAAACACAATACGTCGCAGCTTGTAATGCGACCGAGACTATTCTTGTAAACGAAGAAGTTGCAAAAGAATTTCTTCCTGAAATCAAGAGGATTTTTGATGGTAAAGTGGAGATTTTCGGCTGCAAAAGAACAAGGGAATATATCGATGTCGAGATTGCGGATGAATCCAGTTGGGAAACGGAATATCTTGACTATAAAGTGTCTGTAAAAGTTGTTGGCAACATAGATGAGGCCATAAGACATATAAATAAATACGGGTCAAGACATACAGAATGCATACTAACTGAAGATGAAACAGCCGCCAAAAAATTTATGGCTTTGGTTGATGCGGCAAGCACTTATTGGAATTGTTCAACCAGGTTCGCCGATGGCTTCAGGTATGGATTTGGAGCTGAAGTAGGAATAAGCACAAGCAAGATACATGCGAGGGGACCTGTTGGCTTGGACGGGCTTATGATATACAAATATAAAATGCTCGGAAATGGACACATTGTGGAAGACTACGCAAGCAAGAAAAAGGTTTTCAAACACAAAAGAATGGAAAAAACATTCGAATAACATATTTGAATATCCAGAGGGTAATTGAAGACTGCATCTTGGGGGAAAACGGTGAAAGAAACATTGGGAATGGTTGCGAAAAACTATAAGAAGATAGTATGGATGGCGGTTCCTATTGCTATGCAAAATTTGGTTACTACTGCTCTGAGTTTAATAGACACTTTGATGATTGGTCGATTGGGAGAAGAGAAAATTGCAGCCGTAGGAATTGCAAATCAGTATTTTTTTATACTAATTCTGTTGCTTTTTGGAATAAATAGCGGAATTTCTATTTTCATAAGTCAGTTTTGGGGAAGCAAGGAAACAGGAAAAATAAAAAAGACCTTGGGGCTTGGAATATTTTCTGGAATTGCATTTGCTCTGGTGTTTGCAATTGGAGGCATATTGTTCACAGAGCCGATATTGGGGATTTTTACCAAGGATACCGGTGTTGTAAGAGAGGGAGCGGTTTATATGAGAATCGTTTCTTTTTCTCTTGCCATGCTTGCTGTTACTCTCAGTTATTCAATAGCATCGAGAAGTATCGGAAACCCTAAATTGCCTTTGGCAATAAGTGCTCTTTCTCTTGTGGTAAACACCGTACTTAATCTGTTTTTGATTTTTGGAATTGGACCCTTTCCGGCTTTGGGGGTAAAGGGGGCTGCGATAGCGACCTTGATTTCCAGATTTTTTGAAATGGTTTTGACGGTATTGATGATAAGTCGGAAGGGCATTGTCATTTCTGCATCGATAAAGGAACTTTTTGAATTTGATTTTATTTATATAAAGACCGTATATCGAAAGATATGGCCGGTTATTATGAATGAAGGCATATGGGCTGTGGGAATGAGTCTTTATGTTGTGGCATATGGCCGAATGGGTACAGATGAATTTGCTGCGGTTAGAATTTCAGAGACGGTAATGAATATATTTTTTATAGCGGCTGTGGGATTGGGAAATGCGGGCGCTGTAATAACCGGAAATTTGATTGGAGAAAAAAGTGGGGAAGTAAGGCTTTACGCAAATAGATTGATGAAACTGTCTGTTGCAAGTGGATTGCTTCTGGGGATAGTCATGTACGCTTCGTCCGGATTTGTGCCTTTGTTGTTCAATGTAAGTGGGCAAGTAAGGGAAATGGCTAAGCATGTATTATGTATTTACGGAGCAATGATGCCGGTCAAGTTCCTAAATAATGTTTATGTTATTGGACTGTTCAGGGGTGGTGGAGACACGAAATTTTCGCTTTTCCTCGAATTGGGCAGTATTTATTTGATTGGAGTGCCGCTTGCTTTTGCGGGAGCCCTCTATTGGGGCCTTCCTCTGCATATGGTGGTAGTCTTGGTAAATCTTGAGGAAGTGGGCAAAACTATTGTCGGATATTCCAGAATAAGGACAGACAAGTGGATTAACGATCTGACCGGAGCATAGAAAAAAAGCGCGGGCTATTTATTTGAATTACATGCTTAAATTGAATGGGGGAGATTTTTTTGAAAGAAAAAAAGATTTACATTTTAATGGCCTTTGCCGCACTTTGTTGGGCTGGGGCCTTTATAGCCGGCAAGATTGCAGTTGCAGAGCTGCCTGTCTTTACGGTTGCGTTTTTAAGGTTTTTGATTGCCACTGCGGTAATTTTCCCGTTTATGGTAGTTAAAGAATCCGAATGGAGGATGGACAGAAAATCTTTGCCTATGCTTATCGCTCTTGGTCTGGTGGGAATGTTTGGCTACCATGCATTGTTTTTTACTGCTTTGAAATATACGACAGCTGTCAACTCATCAATGATTGGAGCTACAAACCCCCTAATGACAAGCGTATTGGCAGCGATATTCCTTAAGGAGGCATTCGGAATAAAAAGAATGGGAGCTCTGCTCTTGGCTTTTGGCGGAGTGGTTTTGTCGATCTCGGGAGGAAGAATTGAAACAGTTACGGAGCTTAGTTTCAATAAGGGAGACTTGATAATGCTAAGCGCGGTTGTGTGCTGGGCTGCGTATTCAATTTTGAGTAAGCGTGCAGCAAAAGATCATACGCCAATCTTTCTTACCAGCTACAGCTTCCTTATTTGCACAATAATATTTTTGCCGTTTTCATTGATGGAAAGACCCTGGATGTTCATAGGAACCACTTCGGTTGCGGCGTGGCTTTCTATTGTATATATGGCAGTATTCGCATCTTGCGTGGGATATTTTATACAACAGGTTGCGATAAGAAAAATAGGCCCTAGCAAGACGAATATATTCATAAATCTTGTGCCGGTATTTTCAATGGCTCTTGCGGCCATAATATTGGATGAAAGCATAGGCTGGTATAATGCAGCTGGAATGCTGATGATCGTTACAGGCGTTTATTCCAACTCAATGATAAGAACTGTAAAGGAGAAAAAAATTGTTGGATCTAAAGAGCATGTTTCCTGAGGAAATAAAAAATAAAACAGTAGAAATGGGCGAACCGGCTTTTAGGGGAGACCAGATTTTCAACTGGGTTTCAAAAGGCGTCAACTCGTTCCAAGAAATGGCAAATATGCCCAAAACGTTAAGAATAAAAATGAATGAAGTCTTCAAACTGACAAAAGATGAAATAGTCGCAAGGCAAGTTTCATCCGACGGAACTGTAAAGTATGCAATGAAATTACATGACGGTCGAATAATTGAATCGGTTTTAATGAAATATCATCACGGTTACAGCATTTGCATATCGACACAGGTAGGGTGCAGGATGAAATGCAGCTTTTGCGCTTCAACAATAGGGGGCCTTGAAAGAAATCTTACAGCAGGAGAGATGATGGGACAGGTCTTAGCGGCGCAAAATGACAGAGGCATAAGGATTTCAAATATTGTTCTTATGGGAAGTGGGGAACCGTTTGACAATTATGACAATGTTATACGTTTCATACGCCTTGCACACGAAGAAAAAGGTTTGGGAATAAGCTACCGAAGCATAACTGTTTCCACAAGCGGGATTGTACCGGGAATATATAAGCTTGCGGAAGAGGAATTACCTGTAACCTTGGCGATTTCTCTTCATTCTCCCGATGACGAGGATAGAAGCCGAATCATGCCAGTAAACAAAAAATACCCTATAGATGAGCTCATAGGAGCTTGCAGAACATATGTTGAAAAGACAGGAAGAAGGATAACTTTCGAATATGCACTTATGAAAGGTGTAAACGACGACATCGACAGCTTCAGAAAAACCGCAAAACTTCTAAAGGGCATAAATTGTCATGTAAATATTATAGGCTACAATTCTGTTGAAGAAAGGAATTTTACAACTTCAAAAAGGGCCACGCAGGAAAAATTCAAAGAATTTTTGGAGTCCAGAGGAATAGCGGCAAGCATACGGCGGACACTTGGAGAGGATATAGACGCGGCGTGCGGGCAATTGCGCAACAGTTTAAAGACGAACATTTAAGGGATAAATAAAATAATTGTTTTTAAAGGAATAAGGATTCTTAAATAGAAATATATACTTAAGACATCAAGGAACTGGTTTCGCTAATAAAAGGAGGAGATTACATTGATAAGTATAATTGCATCCGGAAAGGGAACTGGCAAGACTAAGAAAATAATCGACATGGCAAATGCCGACATGAAAATTGTTGAAGGAAATGTTGTTTATATCGACGACGACAACAGGCACATGTATGATTTAAATCACGATGTGCGGTTTGTAAATCTGGAGGAATTCCCCTTAAAAACAACGGAAGAATTCATAGGATTTATTTATGGCATAATCGCAAACAACTATGACATCGAAAAAATTTACATTGACGGCTTGTATAATATTATGGGTAGTGAAAACGAAAATGTAATTAATTTTATAGATAGGATAGAGTGGC
>CAZXWC010000057.1:2920-10592 GCA_964644525.1 uncultured Peptostreptococcaceae bacterium | reverse complement strand
TTGAGCTCCTCGCTTTACGACGGAATATTCAAGTCCATAAAGGACTACATACAGCCTATACTCGAAGTCATCATTTTGGGTGGCCTGGCCCTTGAAATTTCGGAACAGGCCGGCGCAGATGCTCTCAAGGTGTATTTGGGGACAACGTATGGTGTTTTCTATATTTTCAGTGCGCTTGCATCGCGAAATGTTTACCGACTCAAAGCGTTTGCTGGCTCCAAGAGGCTTATGGACATATTTTTCGACATAATGGGAATGGGAGCCCTTGCCGCAGCATTTGCGGTATGGACAGGACAAAAGTTTCTTGCCATAGCTGTATTCTTCTTGCTTTATATATTGAAGGATGCAAGGCGGCCTCTCTTTGTTGATGCTTCGGGGGATTTGATGAAAAAAACGGAAAGAGCTACGGCCCTTTCCGTTGACAGTCAATTGAAATCGATTTTCGTTGTAGTTCTTGCTCCACTTTTCGGCTTAATAGCCGACAGATTTTCTATGGAAATGCTGTTTGCCGCCATGGGGATTGCATCTATTCTGGCAAATCGGTATTTCTATTCAAAAAATTGAGCTGCTTGTATTCTTTTTTTGATGCGTACATTAGCTCGTCGGCTTTTTTTATCAAATCGTTATATTTTTCTCCGTCCTGCGGAAATTCTGCAATTCCGTAGCTGAATGACAATGGAATTTCAACATCTTCAAATATGCAGGGGTGGCTTTTGAAATATTCGCGGAATTCTTCTATGCGAACAACAAGGTCTTTCCAATCGCAAAGATAGAAGGACGCTATGAACTCGTCTCCTCCGAAACGGGCCAGAATGTCCTGCTTTCTGACAAGTTTTTTAAGTTCGCTTGCGAAATATGCGAGGCACCTGTCTCCGGCCAAATGTCCGTGGGTGTCTTTTATGTACTTTAGCTCGTCAAGGTCAAAAAGGGCAATTAAAAAAGTTATGGGATAGCGTACCGACTTTTCTATGTCCATCTGAACAATATCACTGAAATACCGCCTGTTGTAAATCTTTGTAAGAGAATCGAAGCGGGAAAGGTAGTAAAAGTGCTCTATGTGGTTTCTGTTTTTTATGGCAAACTCCGCCTGGGTTGTGAAATACTGCATAAAGCGGAGAGAATCTTCGTCGAATGCGTTTTTGCGCGTGCTGTCTACATTTATCATTCCGTAGAGCTTTCCGTCTATAAAAAGAGGAGAGCTGATGGTGCTTTCGAAACAGAGATTGATTGCTTCCTGCAAGGCTTTAAAAACACCTTTGCTGACTATTGACTTGCTGAAATCGCGTGAATCGTTTATGATCACAGGACCTTTTATTTTTCCATTTGTCTTTTGCCAAAGAAAGGTTTCCTCCAGGTCAATTTTTAAATCTTCCAGAGCTTCGTGCTTGTATCCTTTTGAAGCCGCAAAGTAAAATTTGTTGTCTTCGTCTGCAATCATTATGCTTCCAACAACAGCGTGGTCTATGGAACTGATGGCGTATTCAAGAATTTTATCGAATGCGTTTTCCGTGCTCTGAACATCCATGAGTTCGTGTGTTAGGGCGAGTATCCTTTCCTGCACCTGGGCGTTGTCTACTAATTTGTCGGTTTTTCTTTTCGAACGCGCAAGCTTTCGGTCGGCATCTTCTAAAAGGTGCCTGGTATATAAAAGGGTGTAGCTTAGCGCAAAAATAACAATTAAGGCAAAAATGCCGAATCGGGACATTAAAGAGTTCCCCCAGGGCAATAAGTTATTTGAAACCAGCATTATTGCGGAAGATACTATAAGAAAAGCGCCTATAAAAACATGTTGAATGTACAAACGACTGTATTTTCTCATGAGCAAGGACTCCTTTAATTAATTGAAATACAAGGATATTAATTACAGTATATTACAAGTCGCCTGCATATTGAAACCATTCCGTAAATATTAATGCTGTAATTTCTGATAAAATTTCATAGAAGGCCAAAGTCGCAAAAATGACGACTTTAAAGTGAAAAAACGAAGAGGACAATTGCAAATACATATTTAACAATTTTAAAAAGCAGGGAGACAAATAATCGACTTGCGGGATACTTTTACCGCAAAGGGGGTATTAAGTTTCTATAAAGAAAGGAGGCGAGAGCCATTTTTGGATTCATAACGGATATTTGGTTTTGGATTGCGGCCGCGGTTGTCTTTGCCGTAATAGAGGCTGTTACATTTGGACTGGCCACAATATGGTTTGCAGTGGGAGCCGTATTTGCAATAGCCGCATCCGCAATGGGCTTTAATTTTTATATGCAAACGGCTGTTTTTTTTGTGGCTTCTATACTTTTGCTTTACTTTACGCGGCCTATTGCAAAGGAGTATCTTAAAATAGGCGCCCAGAAGACTAACGTATCGGAGATCCTGGGGCAAAAGGGAGTGGTCAAGAAAAAAATTCTTCCGCATGAAACGGGGCAGGTAAAAGTAAAAGGCCAGATATGGACTGCAGTTTCAGAGGATGGAAAAGAAATTGAAGAAAAAAGAGAGGTAATAGTAAGGGGAGTGGAGGGAGTTAAGGTCATCGTCAAAGAAAAAAACATACAGGGAGGAAAATAAAATGGCACAATTCATAATAACGGTCGTATTGGTACTGCTTGTGCTGGCGCTTATAGTGCCCAACATACGCATAGTTCCACAGGCCAAGGCATATGTAATTGAAAGGCTGGGAGGATATAGCGGAACATGGGAAGTGGGTCTGCATTTCAAGCTACCCCTAATAGACCGCATAGCCGGGAAGGTTTCGCTAAAGGAACATGTTATAGATTTTCCGCCGCAGCCGGTAATAACCAAGGACAATGTAACCATGCAGATAGACACAGTTGTCTACTATCAGATAACCGATCCAAAGGCATACGCATACGGAGTAGACAATCCCATGAGCGCAATTGAAAACCTTACTGCAACCACACTGCGTAACATAATAGGCGAGCTTGAGCTCGACCAGACCCTGACATCCAGGGATGTCATAAACACCAAAATGCGCAGCATACTCGACGAGGCCACCGACCCATGGGGAATAAAGGTCAACCGAGTGGAGCTAAAGAACATAATGCCGCCTGAAGAAATTCAGGATGCAATGGAGAGGCAGATGAAGGCTGAGCGAGGAAGAAGGGAATCCATACTTAGGGCCGAGGGAGAGAAAAGGTCTGCCATACTCGTTGCCGAAGGAAACAAGGAGTCCGCAATACTTAACGCCGAGGCAAAAAAAGAGGCGGCCATACGTGAAGCCGAGGGACAGGCCAAAGCAATACTGAAAGTGCAAAATGCAACAGCAGAAGGACTCAAGATGATCAAGGAGGCGAGGCCCGACAACATGGTCATATCCATCAAGAGCCTGGAAGCTCTTGCCAAAGTAGCTGACGGAAAAGCCACCAAACTCATAATACCGTCCGAAATACAAAGCCTTGCCGGATTGGCGGCATCCTTGAAAGAAACAGTTTCAGAAGTGCAAGAAGCAAAATAGAATACTTGATCCACATTGCCTCCCGGGAAAAACAAGTTTGATTCCGGGAGGTTTTTCGACATAGATAAAATATAAATTAAAAAATAAATAAATAATTAATATAAAAATTATAAAAAAGGGCTTGTCAATAGTTATTGGATATAGTATATTGTATACAAGCTAAATGATAAATCTTTTTCAAGCAACTCCTCGTAATAATTTTTATTATCTTCAGCCTGCAGATGGTGAAATGCTTCAGGTTGGAGATACATTTTTTTGAAAGAGATTGTTAAAAATATAACAAAAAAGGAGACGCCATGGAAATAAGCATATGTGTTGGAAGTGCGTGCCACCTAAAGGGTTCTTACGATGTTATAAGGGCTATGGAAAAGCTGGTGGAGGAAAAAGGGATGCAAGAACAAATAACAATCAAGGCCGCTTTCTGCCTTGGCCAGTGTACAAAAGCTGTTTCAGTCAAATTTGAAGAAAAGATTTACTCAGTGAGGAAGGAAACTGTCGGTAAGTTTTTTGAAGACCATGTCCTTGCAAAGGCAAAGGAAATGGAGGATGAAAAATGAACTTGTTCCAAATAGACAAGGAAAAATGCAACAATTGCTATAAATGTTTGAGGGCCTGTCCTTCAAAGGCTATAAGAATGCTCCATGACAGGGCGGAGGTTGTGGAAGAGAGGTGCATTTTTTGTGGAAACTGTCAGACCATATGTCCCCAGCAAGCCATCTCTGTCAAAAGTGACCTTTTCAATATAAGGAAGGCAATTGCTGAAGGCAGGGAAGTGGTGGCAAGCATAGCCCCTTCATTTGCAGGAGTTTTTGAGGAAAAAAAACCCGAACAGCTTTCCGCCGCCCTCAGGAAACTGGGCTTTAGCCATGTGGAAGAGACGGCATCGGGCGCTGCATTGGTTACCAGGGCCTACCGCCAAGCAATCAAGAGCAAGGGTGAGGGACTTTATATTTCGTCTTCCTGCCCTTCAGCAGTCAACATGATCGAAAAGTACTATCCGGACCTTGCCTGCAGGCTACTGCCTGTCAAGTCCCCAATGATGGCTCACGCCGAACTTATCAAGTTTCTTTACGGAAAGCAATCGTTTACTGTTTTCATAGGGCCCTGCGTTGCCAAGAAGAAAGAAGCCGATGAAGCGGATAAAAGTCCTGTGGACGCTGTCCTTACCTTCAAGGAGCTAAAAGCTTGGTTTGACGACAGTGAAATATCCGTGCAGGATTTAAAGCCCCTGCCCTTTGACAGCAGAAGTACTGCCATGGGGGCGGCTTATCCCCTCAAGGGCGGAATTGCATCAGGATTAAGTGACATTATAGCCTGTCACCAGGTCGACGGCATAGACGAAGCCAAGGAAATGCTGGAGTATCTTCAGAGCGCAAAAGAAGAGGCGGCCTTTGTAGAAATAAGCGTCTGCAGGGGCAGCTGCATAGGCGGCCCGGTTTTGCCCAAGGGCTCTCCAAACTACTACGGAAGAGAAAAATGCATACAGAACTACAGAAGAAGAATAAGCGGAATAGGAGAAAATCCTGACAAGATATTTCCTCCTGCCTTTGACATTTCTGCTTCCTATCCGGCCAGGCCAGTTAAAAAAGCCGAGCCAGAGGAAGAAGACATAAAGAAAATACTTCAGCGCATGTGGAAGCGCACCGAAAAGGATGAGCTTAATTGCGAGTCATGCGGATACGCCAATTGCAGGGAAAAGGCGGTTGCTGTCTTTGAAGGCATGGCCGAAACATCCATGTGTCTGCCTTACATGAGGGCCAGGGCGGAAAGCCTCAAAAACATAATATTCGACAACAGCCCCAACATAATATTCATGCTCGACAAGCAGCTGAAGATTAAAGAGGCAAACCCCAGGGCCGAGTCTGCTTTTCAGATAGACGCCAAGGCCTGGAAGGGAAGGGACGTATCGGACCTCCTGGAACCCGAGACTTTCATAAATGTGCTTGAAACGAAAAAAAACCTTTACAACCACAGGAGGGCTTATTCAAAGTATGGCCTGACGCTTTTGGAGAGTGTTCTATATATAGAGGAGCAGGAAGTAGTTCTTTGCATAATGTCGGACGTTACCCGCCAGGAAAAACACCAGATGGAAATGTCTGAAATGAAAAAGAACACAATAGACGCCGCCCAAAAGGTTATAGACAAGCAAATGCGTGTTGCCCAGGAAATAGCGTCCCTTTTGGGAGAGACGACAGCCGAGACCAAGGTAACACTGATGAAGCTCAAGAAACTCTCTCAAAAAGAAGGGGGAGGATACTGATGAAATACTTTGCCGATGTTTCGGTGGACAGCCTTAACAAGAATGGCGAGGAGCTTTGCGGAGACAAGGTGGAAATAGTGCGCACAGAGGACAGCACAATAGTCGTTCTGGCCGACGGTCTGGGAAGCGGGGTGAAGGCCAACATACTGGCAACCCTCACAACAAAAATAGCCGCAACAATGCTCAGGGAAGGGGCCGACATATATGAAACAGTTGACACAATAGTCAAGACCCTTCCCGTTTGCCAGGAGAGGCAGCTGGCATATTCGACATTCGCAATAGTAAAGATACAAGACAACAGGGAAGCATATATAGCCGAATATGACAACCCCCCGATTTTCTTTTACAGAAAAGGAAAATATGAGGATTTGCCCAGAAAAAATCTTGTCATATCCGGCAAGACCATACAGGAAAGCAGCTTTGAACTCAAGGAAGAAGACACTCTTGTACTGGTATCGGACGGAGTCATACATGCTGGAGTGGGAGGCTTCATGAATCTGGGTTGGCAATGGCCCCAGGTTAAGGAGTTTTTAGACAGAAGAATACAAAAGAAAAGCGCAAAGATAATTTCAAAGGACCTCGTAGAGGCTTGCAGCTGCCTTTACATGGAAAAGCCCGGGGACGACACGACGGTGGCGACCATAAAAATACGCTGTCCTCAAACGCTCCACTTGTTCACAGGCCCGCCTGAAGACTGCCGGGTCGACGGATGGCTTGTGCGCGAGCTTGTGGAATCGAGCGGAAAGAGGGTAATTTGCGGAGGCACAGCCGCCAATATAGTTGCAAGGGAGCTCAAGGAGGAAATAGATGTAGACTATGACACCTTAAGCCCCGAGATTCCCCCGGTTGGAAGCATAAGCGGCTTCGACCTTGTAACAGAGGGAGTGCTCACCCTTAGGCGGACGGTCGAAATACTAAAAGGCTTTCTAGCCGGAAACGAAGGGCAGAGCGCAAAACTCAAAGAAAAGAATGGAGCGGCAAAGCTTGCAAGACTACTCATAGAGGACTGCACCAATCTTACACTTTGGGTGGGCAAGGCAATAAACCCTGCACACCAGAATCCGGACCTTCCAATAGACCTCAGCATAAAGATGCAGGAGGTCAATCGTTTGGCCGACATAATGAGGCGGCTTGGCAAGGAAGTGTCGTTTAAGTATATATAGATGCAAAAGGCTTTAAAGCAAGCCCTCATACGGCTTTGTTGGTTATGAAAAAAGGAGATAAAATGAGAAACTTCGAAAACAATGTTCAGATGATAAAACACAGCGTGCTTAAAGAAGTGGCAAAGGCTGCATATTCAGAAAAACCCGAGCTTCTGAATGAGATTCCCGAAAAAATAATAAGAGGCCCAGAGCCCATAACCAGGTGTTGCATATACAAGGAGCGGGCAATAATAGAAGACCGCGTAAAATTGGCGGGTGGAGGAAAAGAAGGAGAGAAAAACATAATACAGGTTATAGATTCCGCATGCGACGAATGTCCCATAAGCCGTTTCATTGTAACCGAGGCCTGCAGGGGCTGCCTTGCCCATTACTGCTCAGAGGCTTGCCCCGTGGATGCAATAGCCCACATAGGAGGCAAGGCTTTTATAAATTCAAAGAAATGCATAGAATGCGGAGCATGCAGAAAAGCCTGCCCCTATAATGCCATTTCCGACGTCATGAGACCTTGCCGCAGGGCTTGCCCGGTCGACGCAATTTCCATGGATGAAAACAAAAAGGCCATAATAGACCAAGAGAAGTGCATATTGTGCGGAGCCTGCGTATACCAATGCCCCTTTGGCGCAATAATGGACAAATCTTTTGTGACAGATGTGATAAGGCTTTTAAGGGAGTCAGGCAAAGGGGCAGTATTCAATGTATATGCTCTTGTGGCCCCGGCCATATCGAGCCAGTTTTATGGATACAGCATAGAGAATATAGTCGCATCGCTCAAGAAGCTT
>CAZXWC010000057.1:1560-2820 GCA_964644525.1 uncultured Peptostreptococcaceae bacterium | reverse complement strand
ATTCCGGCACTCTTGCATATTTTGGCCGCCCTTATCTTGGTAACCATTCCGCCGGTTCCGAAGTCTGACCCTGTTCCTTCGGCGGCATCTTCGATTTCATCGTCTATCTTTTCCACAATCCTCAATATTTTCGCTTTTGGATCCTTCCTGGGATCGGCAGTGAACAGACCGTCTATATCGCTCATAAGAACAAGCAAGTCTGCATTAATAAGGGCCGCGACAGTGGCTGAAAGAGTGTCGTTGTCTCCAAATTCCATTCGACCCTTGTATCCGGCCTCTATCTCGTCTGTGGCAATGGTGTCATTTTCGTTTACGATTGGAATCGTTCCCCACTCAAGAAGCCTGTTGAATGTGTTCTCGGCATTATTCTTAGTATGAGGATTGTCCAAAACAGACTTGGTTATCAGCGCCTGCGCCACAACCTGGTCGTAAGTTTGAAAAAACTTTTCGTAAATTCTCATAAGGGCAGCCTGGCCTATAGCGGCTGCGGCCTGTTTTCCCGGGAGGTCGCTGGGCTTTTCCTTCATCCCGAGGCGTATGGTTCCAGTTCCTATTGCGCCCGATGTCACAAGAACGATTTCCAAACCCATGTTTTTCAAATCCGAAAGAATCCTTGCTATCAGGTCTATCCTTCCGAAATTGAGTTTCCCGTTTGGGTGGGTCAATGTAGAGGTTCCCAATTTTACTACCAGCCTCTTTGTGTTCTTCAATTCTTTGCGGTAATTCATCAAATCACTTTCCTTCTTGTATTTATTTTCAAGGGTCATTTATAGATTATACTATAAAGTACCCTTTTCACATAATGCTAACGCAGTTTAATGTCGCCCGAAACACTTCTTATCTCCATGATGGGCCCGCCTCCGCCTATGTCTGCAAGCAGATTTTCGTCCTTTCCGCCCTTGATTGTCAAGGGGGCGTCACAAGATAGATTTCCCGAAACAGTTTCAGTTTTAAGCGTCAATGAGGCATTTTCAGGAATTGAAATATTAACACTTCCTGAAATGCTTTCCATGTAGGCAGTGTTTTCAAATTTTTCGAAAACAAGGTCAATATCGCCCGAAGTCGTTTTAGACAGCACCTGGCCCGAAAGCGAATCGATTTTTATTTTGCCCGATGAAGACTCGAATATTCCCTCCGAAAGGGACAAGCGGCTGGCATTTATATCGCCCGAAACCGAGCCCAGGTTTGCGCTTGAAACTGCGCCGGCAAAAAGCCCTTTAGGATGCTTTATTTCGACAGAAAGAGCGTCTTCGTTTGAGG
>CAZXWC010000057.1:0-1460 GCA_964644525.1 uncultured Peptostreptococcaceae bacterium | reverse complement strand
GCAAAAAGCCCTTTAGGATGCTTTATTTCGACAGAAAGAGCGTCTTCGTTTGAGGACACGTCCAGGTAAGGCATGAATTCTTCACCCGATGCATTGAAATTGCCAGTGAATTCCGCCTTAAATTCTCCATGGGTCGGAATCACTTCAACCTTAGCGCTGGTCGTTTCTATTTTTATTGTCCTGTAATTTTCATTTCCCAGGCTCATGGAGTCGTTGATTTTACGCGAGCACACCTTTTCCGATGAAGATCCCAAATGGCCAAAATCGGAGGGTCCTATTCCCGCCTGCCTGAACAGAAAAAAAGAAATCCCCAGACAGACCACACTGATGCCAAGCAGCCAAAGCATTAATTGTTTTATATTGATCTTCATTTTTTCTACCTCCTCGCAATTATATTTATGTTGAGTTTCAGATATTTCAAAGTAATCTTAAGCACCCACCTAGATACGTATGCAAGCAAAACAAACATAAGGCAGCCCAGGGATACAAGGCCAATCGAAAGAAATGCCGATGCCGCCGTATTTTCCGCAACAAATGACGGAAAATAAACGTTTCCCCAAAAAAACGGAAGCGGTGTTGCTTCAGTAAATACAGCAATGCCGGAAATTACCGTCCCGGCCGATAAGGCGAAGAGGGCGAAAATTAAAGCCGTCAGGGCTATGAAGGGGCCCAAAACGAAAACAAGATTGAAAAAGCCCAGTCCAAGCGTAGCAAGCACAGCCCGAAACAGATTTCCCGCCGTCTGACTGTTCTCGGCGGTTTTCACATAATACTCGGCCTTGTATTTCCTGGCGAGTGCAGTAGGATTGCCCAAAGCCTGGGCTATTTCATCCTCTGATTTTCCGTCGGCCTTTCCCATTGAGAAATGCTCCCGGTAGTCGAAAAGTATGTCGCTTACTTCCTCTTTCGGCATTCCCGAAAGTTCATTTTTAAGAATTTGAAGAAATTTTTTTTCATTCATCTTTTTTTTCGCCTCCTACAATATTGTTGACCTTTTCGGTGAAATCAAACCACTCCGACTCCAAATCCATTCTTGTGGAATCACCCTGCTTGGTCAATTTGTAATATTTTCTTGGAGGGCCTCCGCTGGATTCCTTAAGATAGCTTTCGAAATAACCCTCTTTTGTCAAACGCCTTAGAAGGGGATATATGGTTCCCTCCGAAATACTTATGTTTTTTGAAATTTCATTGACCAGTTCATATCCGTAGCAGTCCCGGCTTTTTAGAATTGATAAAACCAAAAGTTCCAAAACGCCTTTTTTGAATTGAATGTTCATGTCCAGACCGTCCTTTCATTGTGCTTTAGGCCATAGCTCTACCCTTTGACAAATACATAATAGCACAAGCTATCTTGCAATACAAGGTAGTAATATTAAAACTTTGAAATATTTTTGAAACACTTTTGCCTAAAACATGGTCTATAATAGAAAGGGGTGAGTCCCTTTAAAAAGGAACTGCAC
>CAZXWC010000056.1:0-10788 GCA_964644525.1 uncultured Peptostreptococcaceae bacterium | reverse complement strand
GATATGCCGAACTTGATTGAGATTCAAAAGCAATCGTACAAGTGGTTTCTTGAGGAGGGTTTAATGGAGTCCTTCAAGAACATATCTCCCATTCAGGATTATACTGGCAATCTGATTTTGGAATTTGTCGATTACTATTTGGAAGGCGAAGCCAAATACGGCGAAGAAGAATCCAAGGAAAGAGATGTTACGTTTTCTGTTCCCTTGAAAGCAAAAGTTCGTTTTATCAATAAGGAAACGGGTGAAATCAAAGAACAGGAAGTTTTTCTAGGTGATTTTCCTTTGATGACAGGCAAGGGAACTTTTATTATCAATGGAGCTGAAAGAGTTATTGTAAGCCAGCTTGTAAGGTCACCCGGCCCTTATTACAACAAAAAAATCGATAAATCCGGTAGTGATCTTTTTTCAACAACGGTAATACCTAACAGAGGCGCATGGCTTGAATATGAAACTGATTCAAATGGAATTGTTTCTGTTAGAATAGACAGGACCAGAAAATTGCCTATAACTGTATTGCTTAGAGCATTGGGATATGGAACAAATGAAAAAATACTGGCATTTTTTGATGAGACGGAAAGTTTGCAAAAATCTTTGGGTAAAGACAGTACGACCAATCAGGAAGAAGCTCTTTTAGAAATTTACAAGAAGCTGAGACCAGGTGAACCTCCGGTAGTTGAAAATGCAAAGAGCTTGATTGATTCCCTTTTCTTTGATCCCAAGCGTTATGACTTGGCAAAGGTAGGAAGATATAAATTCAACAAGAAATTGGGACTTTTCAACAGGATTGCAAAAAAAATTGCTGCTGAAACCGTTGTAGATCCTGCAACGGGAGAAATTTTGATTGAAAAAGATGGAGAAATAACCGTTGAAAAAGCAAAAGAAATTGAAGACGCCGGGCTTAAATCTGTAAAAGTTTTTGGAAGCGACGGAGAATTCACGGTAAAGGTTATAGGAAACAATTTTGTCAGGATAGACAAATATGTTGATGCTGAAGTTCTTGAAGGAATAAAAATCGCTGAAAAAGTGCATTATCCGGTGCTCATGGAATTGCTCCAAGCGCATTCTGAGCCTGAGGATTTGAGAAAGGCTATTATTAGTGAAACAGACCGTCTTGTACCCATGCATATTATAATTGATGATATATTTGCTACAGCAAGCTATATTTTCAATTTGCCTTATGGAGTCGGTGAAATTGACGACATAGACCATTTGGGGAACAGGAGACTGAGGTCCGTAGGCGAATTGATGCAGAATCAATTCAGGATTGGACTCTCGCGAATGGAACGCGTAGTAAAAGAGCGTATGACGATACAGGACATGGATGCAATTACTCCCCAGGCTCTTATAAACATAAGGCCTGTTGCGGCGGCTGTAAAGGAGTTTTTCGGAAGCAGTCAGCTTTCCCAATTTATGGATCAGACAAATCCATTGGCTGAATTGACTCATAAAAGAAGACTTTCAGCTCTTGGACCAGGAGGTCTTTCCAGAGAAAGAGCCGGATTTGAGGTAAGGGATGTGCACCATTCCCACTATGGCCGAATGTGTCCTATTGAAACACCTGAGGGACCAAACATCGGACTCATAAACAGTCTTGCGAGTTTCGCGCGTGTAAACCAGTACGGATTCATTGAGACTCCATATAGAAGAGTAGACAAGAAGAAGAATATAGTCACAGAGACAATAGATTATTTAACGGCTGACGAAGAAGAAAAATTCGTTGTGGCCCAGGCCAATGAACCTCTTGAAGATGGCGTTTTCGTAAACGAAAAAGTCGCAGCAAGGGGAATAGGCGGAGAGATAAGCCTTTTTGGCAGAAATAGAGTAGACTACATGGATGTATCGCCAAAGCAGGTTGTTTCAGTAGCTACAGCGATGATTCCCTTCCTTGAGAATGATGACGCCAACAGGGCCCTTATGGGTTCTAATATGCAGCGGCAAGCGGTTCCGCTCGTGAAACCGGAAGCGCCGGTTATAGGAACTGGAATGGAATATAAGGCTGCCAAGGATTCGGGTATTACGGTGACCGCTGAAAACGACGGGATAATTGAAAAAGTCAGTGCTGATGAAATTGTAATCAAGAAAAATTCTGACGGAAGGCGCGAGAGACATAAACTGCTAAAATTCAAACGATCCAACCAGGGAACATGCATAAACCAGAAACCGCTGGTTGAAAAAGGCGACGAGATTAAAACCGGTGAAATAATAGCAGACGGTCCGTCAACTGACCAGGGAGAAATTGCACTCGGTAAAAACCTTATGGTTGGATTTATGACATGGGAAGGCTACAACTACGAGGATGCCATACTCTTGAGCGAAAAGCTCGTGAGTTATGATGTGCTTTCATCAATACACATTGAAGAGCATGAATCTGAAGCGCGGGACACAAAGCTAGGACCGGAAGAAATAACAAGAGACATACCAAATGTTGGAGAGGACGCACTCAGGAATCTGGATGATCGTGGAATCATAAGGATTGGAGCAGAGGTTGAATCAGGAGACATATTGGTAGGAAAAGTTACTCCTAAAGGGGAAACAGAGCTTACTGCCGAAGAACGGCTCTTGAGAGCGATTTTTGGTGAAAAAGCCAGAGAAGTGAGGGACACTTCACTTAAAGTTCCACATGGAGAATCGGGAATTGTCGTGGACGTTAAGGTGTTTACAAGAGCCAACGGCGATGAACTGTCTCCTGGAGTAAACGAACTTGTAAGAGTATATATAGCTAAGAAGAGAAAAATAAGCGTTGGTGACAAAATGGCCGGAAGACACGGTAACAAGGGTGTAATATCAAGGATACTTCCGGAAGAAGATATGCCTTTCATGGAAGACGGAACACCTCTTCAAGTTGTTTTGAATCCACTAGGGGTTCCTTCAAGAATGAACATAGGACAGGTTCTTGAGGTGCATCTGGGGTATATAGCTAAATATTTAGGTTGGGAGATAGCGACTCCTGTATTCGACGGAGCACATGAGGACGACATATTGAAGTTGTTCAGGGAGAACAAATTGTCTGAAAATGGCAAATTTAAGTTGAGGGACGGAAGAACCGGTGAATCTTTTGACAACCAGGTAACAGTGGGATACATGTACATGCTGAAGCTTCACCACTTGGTTGATGACAAGATACATGCAAGGAGCACAGGGCCTTATTCCCTGGTTACCCAACAACCGCTTGGAGGAAAAGCTCAATTTGGAGGACAAAGATTTGGAGAAATGGAAGTATGGGCGCTAGAGGCATACGGAGCGGCATATACACTCCAGGAAATATTGACAGTCAAGTCCGACGATGTAGTCGGAAGGGTCAAGACATATGAAGCAATAGTAAAAGGGGAAAATATCCCCGAACCTGGTATTCCTGAATCGTTCAAGGTTCTTATAAAAGAATTGCAAAGTTTGTGCCTGGACATTAAGATTCTCAAGGAAGAAGAAGGGGAAGTCGAGATCAAGGAAAGCCTGGAAGACGATGTATCCAATGATCTTGAAAACTTGATTGAAAATGGACAAGAGGATTATGTAGAAAAAACCCTTGAAGGTGAAAAACAGGCAGAATCGACAGATGAAGAAGAGCCTGGAGAGGTTAATGCTTTAAAAGCGGACAGCAGTTCGGAAGAATAAGACGGCACTATTGGGAATCACAGGTACAACTATGAAGGAAGGGGAGAAGCTCATTGTTTGAATTGAACAATTTCGACTCCATCAAAATTGGTTTGGCGTCTCCGGAAAAAATAAGACAGTGGTCGAAAGGCGAGGTTAAAAAGCCCGAAACTATAAACTACAGAACTTTAAAACCGGAAAAAGAAGGCCTCTTTTGCGAGAAGATATTTGGCCCGACAAAGGATTGGGAATGTCATTGTGGAAAATACAAGAGAGTCAAGTATAAAGGGGTTATTTGTGACAGGTGTGGTGTCGAAGTCACCAAATCCAAAGTGAGAAGAGAAAGGATGGGCCATATAGAATTGGCCGCGCCGGTATCTCACATTTGGTATTTCAAGGGAATTCCAAGCAGAATGGGTATTTTACTTGATATGTCTCCCAGATCTTTGGAAAAAATCCTTTATTTCGCTTCATATGTAGTTCTTGACGGTGGGGACACATCCCTGTCAGCAAAGCAATTGTTGACAGAGAGAGAATATCGTGAGAACAAGGAAAAATACGGAAATGCATTCAAAGCCGGAATTGGCGCTGAAGCGGTAAAAAGACTTCTCAGAGAAATTAAATTGGAAGAATTAACCAAGGAACTGAGAACTAAATTGGCTGATAGCACAGGCCAGAAAAGGGTAAGGATAATAAGGCGGCTTGAAGTTGTGGAAGCATTCATAAAATCCGGCAATAATCCGGATTGGATGATATTGGACGTTCTTCCCGTAATTCCACCCGATTTAAGGCCGATGGTCCAGCTTGACGGCGGGCGTTTTGCGACATCTGATTTGAATGATCTTTATAGAAGAGTTATAAACAGGAACAACAGGCTCAAGCGATTGCTTGAATTGGGTGCGCCTGAAATAATCGTAAGGAACGAAAAACGTATGCTTCAGGAATCTGTTGACGCGCTCATTGATAATGGGCGAAGAGGGCGACCTGTAACGGGGCCCGGAAACAGACCACTGAAATCGCTTTCGGATATGCTTAAAGGAAAGCAGGGACGTTTCAGGCAGAACCTGCTCGGCAAGAGGGTTGACTATTCAGGTCGATCTGTAATAGTGGTCGGGCCGGAGCTTAGATTCCATCAATGCGGATTGCCGAAAAAGATGGCACTAGAGCTTTTTAAACCTTTTGTAATGAAAAAATTGGTAAATGAAGACTATGTTCATAATATAAAAAGCGCTAAACGTATGGTTGAAAGAGGCAAGGAAGAAGTATGGGACGTGCTGGAAGAGGTAATACAAAGTCATCCTGTTCTTCTCAACAGGGCACCTACGCTCCACAGGCTTGGAATACAGGCCTTTGAACCTGTTTTGGTAGAAGGAAAGGCTATAAAACTTCACCCGCTTGTATGTACAGCATACAATGCAGACTTTGACGGGGACCAAATGGCGGTTCACTTGCCGCTTTCTGTGGAAGCCCAGGCCGAAGCCAGATTCCTAATGCTTTCGGTAAACAACATATTGGCTCCTAAGGACGGTTTACCAATTACAACTCCTACCCAGGACATGGTACTAGGAAGTTACTATCTTACTATAGATACTGGCGATGAAACATGCAATGGGATGATATTCAAGGATTTTGAAGAAATGTTCATGGCTTATGACAATAAGATAGTAGGCCTTCATACAAAGGTAAAAGTGAGAAGGCGCCTGAACGAAGACGATCCGGGCAAACTAGTCGAGGGAACAGTAGGAAGATTTATTTTCAATGAGAAAATACCACAGGATCTCGGCTTTATAGACAGGAGCAAAGACGAATACGCTCTCGAAATCGATTTCCTTTGCACAAAGAAAAAACTTGGTGTAATAATAGATAAATGTTTTAGAAGGCACGGAAACACGGTTACTGCTCTTATGCTTGACCATATAAAGGCTTTAGGATTCAAGTATTCTACAAAAGGAGCCATATCTGTAAGCGTTACGGACATGGAAATCCCGGATGAGAAAGCGAGCTTGATAAACAAAGCGGAAGTTGAAGTCGAGAGGCATCTCAAAGCATACAGGAGAGGCATGATATCGAATGAGGAACGATATTCCAAGGTTATTGAAACATGGAAGCGCACAACAGAGGATGTAACAGAGGCCCTCATGCAAAACCTTGGAACAATGAACAATATACAAATCATGGCCCATTCGGGAGCCAGGGGAAGCAGAAACCAAATTCGGCAATTGGCAGGAATGAGGGGCCTTATGGCCAACACGACCGGAAAGGTTGTGGAAATTCCAATCAAATCGAATTTCCGTGAAGGGCTTTCGGTTTTGGAATACTTCATATCCACTACCGGAGCGAGAAAAGGTTTGGCAGACACGGCACTTAGAACAGCCGACTCGGGCTATCTGACAAGGCGGCTTGTAGATGTGAGTCAGGATGTAATTGTGCGTGAAGAGGATTGTGGAGCAACAACAGGAGTCGAAATGGTGGCTTTCAAGTCCGGAAAGAACGGACAGGAAATGATCGAGCCGCTTTATGACAGGATTGTTGGCCGTTTTAGCATTGAAGACATATGCAATCCTGAAAGCGGTGAAATTATTGTCAAAGAAGGCGAAATGATAACTGCGGATTTCGCTGAAAGAATAATAGATTCGGGAATAGAAAAGGTGTTTGTACGATCTGTTCTTCACTGCAAATCCGAGCATGGGGTTTGCGCGAAATGCTATGGACTCAACCTTGCCACAGGAAAACCTGTGCATATAGGCGAAGCTGTAGGAATAATAGCGGCACAATCAATAGGTGAACCGGGGACTCAGCTTACCATGAGAACCTTTCACACAGGTGGCGTAGCAGGAGCGGATATCACGCAAGGTCTACCTAGGGTCGAGGAGCTTTTTGAGGCCAGAAAGCCGAAAGGAATGGCTGTGATTTCTGAAATCGAGGGCAAAGTCACGATGAATGAGACCAGGAAAAAGCGTGAAATCACAGTAACGAAAGAAGATGGATCGAGCAAGGTATATCCAATTGCTTTCGGATCGCGTCTTAGAGTAAGCGAAGGGGATTTCATAAAAGCCGGAGACAAGATAACGGAAGGTTCCGTAAATCCGCATGATATTCTCAAAATAAATGGAATCACCGCTGTGGAACAATATATAGTAAAGGAAGTTCAGAGAGTTTACAGGCTTCAAGGTGTTGACATAAACGACAAGCACATCGAAGTGATAATCAAGCAGATGCTGTCAAAACTCAAAATAGACGATCCGGGCGACACAAAATTGCTTCCAGGACAGCTTGTAAGCGTGAATTTCTTCAATAATACCAATGAAGAAATGCAGAAAGCCGGCTTGAAAGAAGCTGTTGAACAAAGAATAATGCTTGGAATAACAAAAGCGTCGCTTGCTACAGATTCATTCCTTTCTGCGGCTTCATTTCAGGAGACAACACGTGTCTTGACGGAAGCTGCCATAAAAGGAAAAGAGGACAGGCTGATCGGCTTGAAAGAAAATGTCATTATCGGTAAATTGATTCCGGCGGGGACTGGAATGAAGAAATACAGGAACATAGGCATACAGAAAGAATTGGAGAAAATAGACATGGACACTCTTAATATAACAACTGTTGACACTGGCATTTAATGATGCTAAAATGGTCTAGTGTGTAAAATTGCAATATGTATTGATCTAATGTAATTGAGACATAAGGGCTGTGATTGGAAGGAACGTGGATGTCATGAACCTGGCTGATTGCAAAAAAAATAATAAACTCAAGATAGGCTTGAAACAATCCATGAAAGCAATTACGGATGGATCTGCCGAAAAGTTGATTATTGCTCGTGATGCGGATCAATATGTAACCCGCGGTGTCTTGAAGCTTGCCGAAGAACACGGAGTAATAATCGAGTATTGCGAATCGATGAAATTTCTTGGAAAGGCATGCGAAATAGATGTAGGTGCTGCTACAGCAGTAATAATAAAATGATTATAAAATCATAACAAGCAAAAGGAGGTGCGAAAATGCCAACTATCAATCAACTGGTCCGTAAAGGAAGGGAAACTTCCGTCAAGAAATCTACGGCTCCGGCACTGCAAAAGGGATTCAATTCGATCAATAGACGAAGTGTTTCCGTCAGTTCGCCGCAAAAGAGGGGTGTGTGTACAGCAGTTAAGACTGTAACACCAAAAAAACCTAACTCGGCACTGAGAAAAGTAGCCAGAGTCAGATTGACAAACGGAATCGAGGTTACAGCTTATGTTCCTGGAATCGGACATAACCTTCAAGAGCATAGTGTTGTCCTTATAAGAGGCGGAAAAGTCAAAGACTTGCCGGGTGTAAGATACCACATTGTCAGAGGAACACTCGATACAGCAGGCGTGGATTCAAGAATGCAAAGCCGGTCAAAGTACGGTACAAAACGACCGAAGAAAAAGTAATGATAAAATGATGCCGAGTCTCCTATAAGATCAAGGAGACGCGGTTTGTCATATATCGACACAGCGGCGGCCGGGAGGCTGTCGAGTACCGATGAAAAAAATTTCAATAAATAATAGAGGAGGGAAGCGACGTGCCGAGAAAAGGAAATATACCTAAAAGGGAAGTATTGCCGGATCCTATATACCAAAAGAAAATCGTTACGAAATTGATAAATTCGATTATGCTTGACGGTAAGAAGGGTGTTGCGCAAAATATTGTTTACGGAGCGTTTGAAATTCTTAAAGAAAAAACCGGGAAAGAGCCGCTTGAAGTATTTGAAGAGGCCTTGGGCAACATAATGCCGGTTTTGGAAGTAAAGGCCAGACGTATAGGTGGTGCCAACTACCAGGTTCCGATTGAAGTTAGACCGGAAAGAAGAGAGACTTTGGCGATCAGATGGCTTGTCAAATTTACGCGCGCAAGAGGCGAAAAGAATATGACAGACCGTTTGGCTAAGGAGCTTTTGGATGCAGCCAACAATGCTGGAGCATCTGTCAAGAAAAAAGAGGACACCCATAGAATGGCTGAAGCCAACAAAGCTTTTGCACATTACAGGTGGTAAGGTAAATATAAATATGAACCAATATAATAAAATAAAAAGTGTAATTATGAAGGGAGGGAATGAGTTTGCCAAGAAAATTCAGTTTGGAGAATACTAGGAATATAGGAATAATGGCTCATATCGATGCTGGAAAAACGACAGCTACAGAGCGTATTCTGTTTTATTCCGGAAAAACTCACAAAATAGGTGAAACTCACGAAGGCGCCTCTCAAATGGACTGGATGGAACAAGAGCAGGAAAGAGGTATAACAATAACCTCTGCGGCTACCACCACATTTTGGAAGGATAACCGAATCAACATTATAGACACACCGGGACACGTTGACTTTACAGTTGAAGTTGAAAGGTCCCTGAGAGTTCTTGATGGATCGGTAGCCTTGTTTGATGCTAAAAGCGGGGTTGAACCCCAATCCGAAACCGTTTGGAGACAAGCTGACAAATACCGCGTTCCCAGAATCTGTTTTGTCAATAAAATGGACAAGATGGGGGCGGACTTCTATATGTCCGTAGATACCATGAGGGAACGATTGAAGGCGAATGCAGTTCCGTTGCAGATTCCAATTGGTGCGGAGGAAGAGTATGTGGGTCTTATCGACCTTGTAGAAATGCATGCCAAATTTTACACCAATGATATTGGAACAGAAATCGAAACAAGGGAAATCCCGGATGAGTATAGAGAAAAAGCCGAGGAATTCAGGGAAAAGTTGCTTGAAAGCATAGCTGATTTTGATGAAGAGCTCATGATGATGTACCTCGAGGGAGAGGAAATTGACGTTGCCCAAATCAAGGCGGCTATCAGAAAGGCTACAATAGGAAACGAGATATTCCCAGTGCTTTGTGGATCGGCATACAAGAATAAGGGAGTACAGCTTTTGCTTGACGCTGTAGTTGACTACATGCCGTCTCCCCTTGATGTTGACGCTGTCAAGGGAACGCTCATGGATGAGGAAGAGGAAGCAACAAGGGAAGTTTCGGACGAAGCTCCTTTTTCAGCTCTTGCTTTCAAAATCATGGCTGATCCTTATGTGGGTAAATTGACGTATTTCAGAGCATATTCCGGTTTTCTGCAAAAGGGATCATATGTCCTTAATTCGACAAAAAATAAGAAAGAAAGAGTCGGCAGGATACTTCAGATGCATGCAAATACCCGTGAGGACTTGGATATAGTTTATGCTGGAGATATAGCCGCGGCTATAGGACTAAAGTACACGACTACAGGAGACACTCTCTGCAGTGCTGAAGAACCGATAATTCTGGAGTCCATGGTATTCCCCGAAACAGTCATTTCAGTTGCCATTGAGCCCAAGACAAAGGCCGGGCAGCAAAAGATGTCGCTTGCACTGGTGAAATTGGCCGAGGAAGATCCTACCTTTAGGACTTATACCGACGACGAAACCGGTCAGACTATAATTGCAGGCATGGGAGAACTCCACCTGGAGATTATTGTAGACAGGCTACTCAGGGAATTCAAAGTTGAAGCCAACATAGGTAAACCTCAGGTTGCTTACAAAGAAACAATTAAAGAATTCGTCGATGTTGACAAGAAGTATGCCAAGCAAAGTGGTGGACGCGGTCAATATGGACACGTAAAAATAAAGGTCGAACCCAATAAAAAGGGTGAAGGCTATGAATTTACTAATAAGATTGTCGGAGGCGCGATACCGAAGGAATACATCGGTAAAGTGGATGAAGGAATACAGGAAGCCCTAATGGCCGGAGTTTTAGGTGGCTATGAGGTGGTTGACGTAAAGGTGGAACTTTATGATGGTTCCTATCATGAAGTCGACTCGAATGAAATGGCCTTCAAAATAGCGGCGTCAATGGCGCTAAAAGAAGCTCTTAAAAAAGCTGGATCAGCATTGCTTGAACCTTACATGAAGGTTGAAGTTACAACTCCGGAGGAATATTTGGGGGATGTAATGGGAGACTTGAACTCAAGAAGAGGCAAGCTTGAAGGAATGGAAATGAGAGCAGGAGTTCAGGTAATCAAGGCACATGTGCCGCTTTCGGCAATGTTTGGATATTCGACTGACCTTAGATCCAAGTCTCAAGGAAGAGCAAACTACTCGATGGAATTCAGCCACTTTGAAGAAGTTCCGAATTCCATAATGGAGAAAGTATTGACAGGTAAATAAATCAACCAAATAAAGGAGGACGAAAAGAAATGGGAAAAGCCAAATACG
>CAZXWC010000055.1:2049-10875 GCA_964644525.1 uncultured Peptostreptococcaceae bacterium | reverse complement strand
GGATTTGAGGTTTGCCGCGCTAGATGGGGAGATAGCGGTGCCCTGTAACCTGCAATCCGCTACAGCAGGATCGAATTCCTTTCCGAGGCATCAGTTTTTCGGGGTCTGCCCGCAGCAAGTAGTGTTGAAGATTGGGTCCTGCGCAATGGAAACTTGTGAACCTGGTCAGGTCCGGAAGGAAGCAGCCATAAGCGGGATCTTTCATGTGCCGCAGGGGTTCCTGGTCGGAGCCAACTGCTGAGGTAACGCTCGGGAGATTATGTCGGAGTAAGGTGCGCGGCATTAATTTGATAAAAAAGAGCTTGCCCGTCCATACGGACGGGTTTCTTTATGAAGATTGCAGTCTAAAGGCGGCATCAAGTGGTAGAGAAGCTGTTTTTATTGTATAATCTTATTAGATTGCAAGGAGGTGTGGCACTTGTCTTATACTGCTTTGTACAGAAGGTATCGGCCAATGGTTTTTGAGGATGTCATAGGACAGGCATCCATAGTTGAAACCTTGAAAAATCAAATAAGCCAGGAAACAATAGCACATGCATACCTTTTTGCCGGTATAAGGGGAACAGGAAAGACATCCACGGCAAAAATCCTTTCAAGGGCAATCAATTGCCAAAAGCCCGACGGAAGCGAACCCTGCAACAAGTGCGAAATTTGCAAAGGCATACTGGAAGAGTCCATAATGGACGTGGTTGAAATAGACGCGGCGTCAAACAACAGCGTTGACGATGTTCGCGAGCTCAGGGAAAATGCGCGCTATGCTCCGTCAAAAGCCAGGAACAAGGTCTATATAATAGACGAGGTGCACATGCTTTCAAAGGGTGCATTCAACGCACTGCTCAAGATACTCGAAGAACCGCCGTCGCATACGGTTTTCATATTGGCGACAACCGAACCGGAAAAAATACCTGAAACCATAAGATCCAGGTGCCAGAGGTTCGACTTCAGGCGTGTCGGTCAGGATGAACTGCTTGAAAGGCTCAAATGCATCCTGGCGGATCTGGAAATAGATTCAGAGCAAGAGGCCCTGCAAATAATAGTCAGGAAGGCCGACGGAGGAGTAAGGGATGCTCTCAGCATTCTAGACCAGTGCCTGGCCTTTACACAGGGGGCGGTTACAAAGGAAGTCGTGCAGAAGGTCTTGGGCGTTTCAGCCGACGATTTAATATTCGAATTCCTGGACAGCATAATAAATGGGGACGCAGACGGAGCGTTTGAAAAGCTTGAAGAGATTTTTTCGGCAGGAAAAGAGACAAACCAGTTCCTCAGGGACCTTACCCAACATATGAGGGCCCTTATGATTTCGGGGCTCAAGGAATCGGCGGCAAAGATACTTGCACTGGGGGACCAACATCTGACGAGGCTGAGAAAACAAAGAAAGAAAGCCGGGACACCCTTTATACTGAGAAGCCTCGACCTTCTTTCGGATTACGAATACAGGGTAAAGTATGCGCCGGAGCCCAGGATACTGATAGAGATGCTGATTCTAAGAATGCTGAGGCCGGAATACGACAATTCCCTCGATTCGGTGCTTCAAAGGCTCGAAAAAGCGGAAAGAGACCTGGCGCAGCTAAAGGAAAGCGGAATTCATAATTCCGCAGTCGAAAAGGCAAAATATAAAAAGCCAAGTGGCGAAAAGCCAGAAAAACCCAAGTCCGGTAAAACTGCCTTAAAAAGAGACCTGCCAGAAAAGAAAAGTGTAAAAAAGGGTGAAGAGATAAAAAGTGAAGTTGTTAAAAGCGTCGCTGACCCAAATGAAATGCTGTCAGGTGAAACAATATATTTTTCAGACCTCATGGACAAATGGAATGATATTCTGCTCGGGGTAAAGGAAAAAAGCAAGCTTACGCACGCCCTTCTCAGGGAGGCCATTCCCAAGGATATAGTGAAAGGCAAGTTGCTTTTGCTTTTCAAGGATGGTTATGATGTGCATATGAATAAATTGAACGGTCAGGCAAACAAGAGCATGATTGAATCCGTAATTCAGGAAGAAACGGATTGCTGCCTTGAAATAGATTGTCTAATGCAGGACTCGTGGGGCGGGAGTATGCCGCCGGGCGAGGAGGAGACCAGGATAAAAGAGGTTTTTAAAGGGTTTGAAGGAATCATAGAAATAGAAGACTGAATATATTCAAATGGAGGGAAAAAATGGCTAAGAACAAAATGCCCGGAATGTCGGGGAATATGAGCAAGATGCTTAAGCAGGCACAAAAGATGCAACAGGACATGGCCAAAAAGCAGGCCGAAGTAGACGCGGCCGAAATGGAAGTCGCAGCAGGTGGCGGAGCAGTCAACATCAAGATAAACGGTAAAAAGGAAATTCTTGAAATGACAATAGCTCCCGAGGTCGTAGACCCGGATGACGTAGAGATGCTTGAGGACCTTATAGTGGCCGCAGTCAACGAAGCAGTAAGAAAGGCTGACGAATACCAACAGAAGGAACTGGGAAAATTGACCGGGGGAATGAATATACCGGGCTTTTAAGAGGTGTATCAATGGAAGAATTCGCTGCTCCAATAACCCGGTTGATTGAAGAGTTGTCAAAGCTGCCGGGAATAGGAAGAAAAACAGCACAAAGGCTTGCTTTCCATATTGTGGAAGCCAAAGAGAGGGACGTATACGGATTGGCAAAAGCCATGGTGGACGCAAAAAAGAAAATAGTTTTTTGTTCGGTCTGCTGCAATATAACAGAGAGTGATCCCTGCAATATCTGCACCAATCCCAAAAGGGACACAAGCACCATATGCGTGGTCGAATCGCCAAAAGATGTAGCGGCCATGGAAAGGACCCGAGAATACAAAGGGCTCTACCATGTCTTGCATGGGGCAATATCTCCAATGGAAGGCAGGGGACCGGAGGAAATCCGCATAAAGGAGCTCATAATGAGGATCCAAGAGCATTCGGACGAAGTGAGTGAAGTCATACTGGCCACAAATCCTACAATTGAGGGGGAAGCCACGGCCATGTATCTTTCAAGGCTTATTAAAGGGACAGGCATCAAAATAACCAGAATAGCCCATGGAATTCCCGTCGGAGGAGACCTGGAGTACACAGACGTAGTAACTCTGGCAAAGGCTGTTGAAGGCCGCAGGGAATTATAAAGATAGAGGGAGAAATTGCGTTATTTCTGATATAATGAAAAAAGAACCTAAACGAAAGGAGCAATACAAATGAAAGACATTATTCTTAAAGCGGAAAAAAGGGGGACCAGCTCTACGCCGGCGTTGAAAAAACTCCGCAGAGACGACTTGGTTCCAGCAGTTGTATACGGAAAGCATTCGGACAATCGTTTAATAACGATATCCGGCAACGAAGTCAAGCGTTATGACAGCAGCATGGCTCCGGGCTCAAGCATGAACATCAAAATTGGAGAAGAGGAAATCTTTGTAATAGTCAAGGAAATCCAAAGGGATGCGGTTATCAGAAACGTAATCCATATCGACTTTCAAGAATTGACCAGCGGTGAAAAAATCAAGGTCAAAATTCCTGTACACCTCTACAACAGGGAAGCGGCAGAAGGCGGAAATATGGTTGTTCAGCAGCAACTCAGCGAGATAGAAATCGAAACATTGCCTAAGAACCTCATCCAGTCTGTAGATATAGACTGCAAGCTTCTCAATGAAAAAGAGACAATCACAGTTGAGGATCTTCCGGTATTTAAAAATGAGGAGATTGAAGTGTTTGCCGATCCTGACGACATTGTTGTTTCGCTCGGAATGGCATCAAGAGTTGAAGTAGAAGAAGAAGAGACTGAAGAAGGGCTTGAAGAGGAAGAAGAAATAGAAGAAGAAGAGTAGAAATTAATAAAGCGGTCCGGACCTTGCGGTTCGGGCCTTTTTTTGCCCAAAGAGACCCGGACTGAAAAGTCCGGGTCTTATTTGCAATAAATTACTTGAGTTCCGAAAGAAAGGCTTTAATGCCTTCCAGGCCCGCAGCAAGCTCTTCTGTGTCGCAGGCATAGGCAATTCTTATGAAATCGTCCATTCCGAATGCTTTTCCCGGAACCACGGCAATCTTCTTTTCCGAAAGCAGTTTTTCGCAAAAGGCCACCGAAAAGCTTTCGCCTTCAGGGAAGAAGGACTTGTAGGCTGAAAGATCAATAAAAAGATAGAAGGCGCCTTCCGGTTTCACAAGGAAAATATCTTCGATATCCTTCAAAATCTTGACAGCGGCGTCCCTTCTTTGCTTGTAGGTCTCAACCATCTTGTCGGTTTCAGCCTGGCAAAAGGCCATTGCTCCGTATGCAGCCCATTGGGAAACAGTTGCCGGATGCGAGACCAAATGGCCCTGTATAGTCGACATGGCCTTTGCAATTTCCTCTGTGGATGCAGTGTAGCCTATTCTCCAGCCCGTCATCGCGGCGGATTTCGACATTCCGTTTACGGTTATTGTCATTTCCTTTATTTCATCGGACAATGAGGCTATGGAAACAAAGGGCCTGTCGAATGTGATGCGTTCGTATATTTCATCGGCAATTATTAACACACCATTTTTTACGCACCAGTTTCCAATATCCATAAGCTCTTCCCGCCTATATACCGCTCCGCTGGGGTTTGACGGGTTGGTAAGGAAAAGAATCCTGCTCTTTGCAGTCAGCGATTTTTCAAGGTCAGCCGAAGTTACCTTGTAGTTTGAGTCCTTCTTGGTGTCGACGAAAACGGGGACTCCTCCAGTAAGTTTGACCATTTCGGGGTAGCTAACCCAATAAGGCTTGGGAATCATGACCTCGTCTCCGGGATTGAGAATAGCTATAAGAGCGTTTGTTATGGAATGCTTTGCCCCGCTTGAAACCACAATTTCGCTCTCCCCGTAGCAAAGGTCGTTTTGAGCCTTGAACTTTTCGATTATGGCTTTCTTAAGCTCTGACAGTCCCGAAACGGCATCGTACTTGGTCTTGTTGCCGTCAAGTGCTGTTTTTGCCCAATCCTTGGCTGTTTCGGGAGTGTAAAAATCCGGTTCCCCGACACTCAAATTTATTATTTTTTCTCCGGATTCCCTAAGGGCCTTTACCTTGGAAGCAATGCCCAGGGTGTAGGACGGTGTAATGAATTTCAATTTGTTGGCCAACATGTTAAAACCTCCAGAAATTTTATATTATAGACTTCACTATAGATTATTTATTGCTTGAATGCAAACGAAAATGCCCCTTCCGGGGCACTTTGGAATCAAAAGTTTTTGAATGAATCGATTCTCTTTTTTCTGTTGTTGCGTATTGAATCGTTCATGTCGAAACAGTTTTTAGAGCGTGAAAGCCTAAGCACCTTGCGGACCTTGTATTTGTTTTTTAAAAGAGTTTCTCTTACTGCAATAGCCTTTTTCATAATCTTCATCCCTTTACAATATACATAATACTGCATAATTATGCCTCTTTTTTATATTTTACGGCAAGGCGCCGTTTTTGTAAAGGGCTTTTTACTTTCAAAGGAAGAGTGTTTGAATTATAATAGGATATATCGGGGAAGGAGCCTCAAATAATGTATGAAAAGACAATCTACAGCAAGCTTGCCGCTATGGCAGGGCGCAATCCGGTGTCGTTTCATGTCCCGGGCCATAAAAATGGAAAGGCTCAGGGCCTGAGCCCCCTTTTCAAAGAAATGGGGAGGCTTGATTTTACAGAACTTGCCGAAACAGACAATCTGCATAATCCCCTTGGCCTTATAAAAGACGCCCAGGAGAGGGCGGCCGGACTTTACGGAGCGGGAGAAAGCTTTTTTCTGGTAAACGGAACAACAGGAGGAATACTTGCCTCGGTTTCAGCAATGGCAAACCCGGGAGACAAAATTCTGATTCAGAGGGACTGCCACAGATCGGTATTCCACGCGCTTGCAGTAAACAGGCTCCATCCGGTCTACATTAGGCCCCAATTCTGCCCGTCAACAGGCAGGAAACTTTCAATAACGGAAAAACAAATTGGGGAGGCCTTCGCTTCCCACCCGGAAATAAAACTTGTAGTATTGACATATCCAACATATGACGGAGTGTGCTCATGTTTGGACAAGATAGCGGAAACAGTACACAGCAAGGGAGCTGTCTTGCTGGTGGATAGCGCCCACGGGGCGCACCTGGGCTTTTCAGAACTTTTTCCTGCATCGCCTCTTTCAAACGGGGCTGATGTGGTCGTGCAAAGCACCCATAAGACCCTTCCCGCATTCACTCAGGGGTCGATACTTCATATTGATTCCAAACGAGTCGACACCGAAAAAATGGCCAGGATGCTTGCGGTTTACCAAAGCTCAAGCCCATCCTACCTTTTGATGGCGGGAATAGATTCGGCCCTGCAAATAATGGACAGGGAAGGACCATTCCTTTTGGAGAGACTTTCCGGAGAAATAAAAACATTTGCCGAAAAACTTAAAAACAATACGGACATAGGGTTATTGGGCAGACAATCATTTTTGCAGTATCCCGACTTCGACATTGATGAAAGCAAGCTCCTGCTCGATTTTTCGCGCTCAGGACTTTCAGGCTTCATGGTGGAGGAAATACTGAGAGAAAAATACGGAATTTATGCCGAGATGGCGGGACTTAAAAGCCTTTTGCTTGTTTCGAGCGTAGCCAATTCACAAAACGACTTCGCCAGGGTGCTTTCAGCTCTCCAAGCCATATGGGGGGACAAATCAATTCCGAGAAAAAGCATAAGGTAAAACGAATACAGCTACAGAATACCCGAAATGGCGCTTCTTCCGGGGCAGGCTTTCCATAAAAAACTTACAAAACTTCCCCTTAAAGAAGCAGGGGGTATGATATCCGGCGACTACATAACGCCATATCCTCCAGGCATTCCACTGGTTTGCCCGGGAGAAAGGATACCCGGGGAAACAATAAAGCACTTGACTGAAATTGACGACCAGCGTATGAAAAATTATAAAGGCCATACTTTGGAATGGGAAAATATAGACATAATAGATGAAAAGGAGGCGGGATGCAAATGAAAGGCAAACTCGTTGTTATAGAAGGGACCGACTCGTGCGGAAAGGCGACCCAGTCTCAAAAGCTCTATCAAGCCTTAAAAAGCCAACACAGAAACGTCCATAAAGTTTCATACCCCAACTACCAGAGTCCTTCGTCCAGCCTTGTCAAGATGTACCTGGGGGGAGAGTTCGGAGACCGCCCGGAGGATGTGAACGGATACGCGGCATCGCTTTTCTACGCCGTTGACAGGTTTGCCTCATACAACAAGCAATGGAAAACATCCTACCAAAAAGGAGGGTGGATAGTAGCGGACAGATACACCACAGCAAACATGGTCCACCAGGCATCCAAGATTTCGGAAAGAGAAGAAAGGAAGGAATTTTTAAAATGGCTGTGGGACCTGGAGTTTGTCAAGCTGGGTCTTCCGGTTCCGGACTGCGTTCTTTTCCTCGACATGCCTCCCGACATCAGCGGACGGCTTATGGAAGAGAGAAACAACAAAATAACAGGCCAAAAAGAAAAAGACATACATGAAAAAGACAAAGGCTACCTTAAGAAATCCTACGACAACGCACTTGAGGTGGCAAAAGAGAGAGGTTGGATAGTCATATCCTGCGTGGAAAACGGAAGAGTCAGAGGAATAGAAGAGATACACACAGAAATACTGGGGACAGTAAAAAAAATAATCGGGGAGGAATAATCATGGAATGGGAAAAACGATTTGAAGAAGCCAGGGAAGCCACAGGAAGACGCCAATACAGAGAGGCAATTGAGCTTTACAAGGGCATTCTTGAAGATTCAAAAGAAGTGGACCAGGAGGTCTACTACTCGGCTCTAAAGGCCGTTGCCGACCTACTTGGCTACAAAGGCCTCAAGGACTACACAAGCGCAATAGAAGTATACCAGAGAATAATAAACGAGTATGAGGACGCTTCCGACGACCTTTTCGACTGGTGCCAGGCCGAAATAGCGGCCACATACCTTTTCATGGGCATGGAGAACATGGACAACTTCGACAACATAAACGAAATTGTAAACCTGGAAAACCCTCAAATAGAAAATTACTTCACAAAGCTCATGGAAAAGAGAGAGCGCTTCCTTCTAGCAAAAGCTGATGCCATATACAAAAGACGCATGTAAAAAGTCATTAAATCATTGGGGACGGTTCTTTTTGATTATTATGCCGCATATGTCAACATCATGAAAAGGGGATGGAGAAATGCCGCTTGATAAACTTTTTTCATCAGTAAAAGCCTATTTGGCAGAAAACTATATAGACCCTGACATCTGCCAAAAGTACGCCAGGCGGATAGTGGAGCCCAATACAAAAATCCTGGTCCAGGAGCTTGATTCCGATAAAACATACTCAGGGCAAGAAGAAGGGACAAGGCCGCGAGCAGCCGAAAAGAGCAGACTGGAGCATATTGTAGGCCATCTGGACGAGACCTTTTCCCAGGCTCTCCTCAGAAAGATTGACGATAGGGGATTGAAGGATTCCGACGTTTACCACAGGGCTAACATTGACAGGAGGCTCTTTTCCAAAATAAGGAGCGATTCCGGCTATAGACCCGGCAAGAGCACCGCCGTTTCCCTTGCCTTAGCCCTAAGGCTAAACCTTGACGAGACAAAGGACCTCCTGCTAAGGGCAGGCTTTGCCCTTTCAAACAGCAGCAAATCCGATGTAATAATCCAGTACTTCATAGAGAATAAAAACTTCAACATATACGAGATAAACGAAGTGCTCCTGCATTTTGGGGAAAAAGAGCTATAAAAACATTAAAAATTTTTTATTTATCTAAAGCGGCAAATGCCAAAAGGTATTTGTCGCTTTCCATGCGACCAATTTTTTGGTCAAAGGTGTTACTCTTAAGCCATAAAAGAAAAGGAGGGTGACACCATGAAAAAAGATTTGACGGA
>CAZXWC010000055.1:0-1949 GCA_964644525.1 uncultured Peptostreptococcaceae bacterium | reverse complement strand
ATGTTTTGCTGTGGTAGAATTAAAAAGAACCACCATTTTTGACGCTCCCCGGGGAAAAAACAGGGGGCTTTACAACGACATTTAACTATGATTTTTGGGCTTTAACGAGGAAGGAGAAATGAGACATGGAGGATTTGCTTTATATTGTAGGTGGAATTCTTATAGGCTTTTTAATAGGTTGGCTCATAGCCAAGCTTAAATCCAATAGTGAATTGGCTGCATCTGCAGCAAACCTTAAGGTTGCAAGAAAGAGAATAGAAGAAAAGAATTTGGAAATAGCCAAATGCAACAAGGAGCTGGAAACGGTTAAAATGGAGAGCTTTAAGATTAACCGCGAATTGGCTAGGGCGGAGGCAAACAACCAGGCTCTGAATGAAAAACTGCAAACCCAAAAGGCGGAAATCGAAGAAATAGGCAACAAGTTCAATATGGAATTTGAAAATATAGCAAATAGAATATTCGAAAGCAAGACCGAGAAATTCACAGAGCTTAACAAAGCCAACATGAAGACAATACTCAATCCCCTGGGCCAAAATATAGAAGAGTTCAAGAAGCAGGTAAATGATGTCTACAGCAGCGAGTCCAAGGAAAGATTCTCGCTTGGGGAAAGGGTAAAGGAGCTTGCCGAGCTAAACAAGACAATAAGCGAAGAGGCAAGGAACCTCACAAAAGCACTCAAGGGAGAAGCTAAGACCCAGGGGCGCTGGGGAGAGATGATTCTCGAAAGCATACTTGAGCGATCCGGCCTCAGAAAAAACGAGCAATACTTCATGGAGATGGAGCTCAAGGATGAAAAAGGCAATGCGATAAAGTCAGATTCACAAGGGAAAAAGATGCGGCCGGACGCAGTAATAAAATATCCCGACAACAGGAACGTTATAATAGACTCAAAGGTCTCGCTTAACGCATATGTCCGCTACAGTGAAGCCGAGGATGCATCAGAACAGAAGACAGAGATCGATTCCCACGTAAAAGCAATAAAAAACCATATCATTTCGCTTAGTACAAAGGGATACGACGACTATGACAAGTCCCTTGACTTTGTAATGATGTTCATACCCAGCGAACCCGCATACATTGCCGCTCTCGAGAGCGACCCCGACCTTTGGAACTTCGCCTACGACAAGAGGATACTTCTCATAAACCCAACAAACCTAATTACCACACTTAAAATAATAGTGGACCTGTGGAAGAGAGAGTATCAAAACAGGAACGCGCTTGAGATTGCAGACCGCGGCGCAAAACTTTATGACAAATTTGTGGGTTTTGTGGATAACCTGGAGCTGGTGGGAAAGTCTATCAACAAGGCACAGGACAGATACCTCCATGCCTACAAGCAGCTATACACGGGCAAGGACAACCTTGTTCGCCAAACAAGCAAACTCAAAGAATTGGGACTAAAGACAAAAAAAGAACTGCCCGAGCAAATGGTTGACTATTCAAAGAACAGGGAGATTCCCCTGCACGTTGCCGAAAGTGACCAATACAAGGGCGAATAAAGAAAAAGTAATATTAAAAAACAAGGGAGAAGAAAGAATATGCGGATACTGGATGCATTTTTTACAAAAAAAGAAAAAACAGGCGAAAAATTTGAGTTTTTCAGAAGAGGCAAAAGCTATTTGGTGGCTTATGGCAGAGAAGGACAACTTGTAGCCTATACTACAGGCATAAGTGCTGGAGACAAGATAATGGAAAGATATATTGAAGACAAGGGGCTCGATAGAAAAGACATAATAGTTCAAGAAGAAATTCATAAAGCAAGTGACAGATTAATCACCGAATACGGCGATATGCAAATTTGCATAGTAGACAAGACCTTGATGCTTAAAAAGGATGTCAAAAAACTGATGGAATCAACCACCTTGATTCCGGATAAAACAAACAGGTGGATGAGCGGACTGGATAAATATACAAAGGAACAGCAAATTTAAAAACAAAAGAGCCCTGAT
>CAZXWC010000054.1:0-11082 GCA_964644525.1 uncultured Peptostreptococcaceae bacterium | reverse complement strand
ACATAGGAATTATTTTCGGCGCATTGTTTGCTTCTTTTGCCGCTTCTCAATTCAAAATAAAAAAAATCAAAAACAAAAAACAAATTTTTGCAGCTATATTCGGTGGCCTCATGATGGGCTATGGAGCCAGAATCGGTTTCGGATGCAACATCGGAGCCCTTTATAGCGGAATAGCATCCCTTTCACTTTCAGGATGGGTGTTTGCAGTATTCATGTTCCTTGGAGCAATAGTGGGCAGCAAGCTGTTGGTCAAGTATTTCATGTAAACCGGCCTCGGCCGAAAACGATACAGGGAGGATTTAAATGGCTAGAGAAAAAAAAGTTGAAAAATATGATGTGGTAATCATAGGAGGCGGCGCGGCAGGCCTTACCGCCGGAATCTACAGCGGAAGGGCTCGTCTCAAGACACTCCTCATAGAAAAATCGCTTGTCGGCGGACTTGCAACATACACAAACGAAATGGAAAACTATCCAGGGTTCCCGGAAGGCGCAAGCGGTGGGGGACTTATGGAACTCTTCCACAAGCAAGCTAAAAGATTCGGTGTCGACTTCAAATTAACGGATGTCAAGAATGTCGATTTGACCGGAGATGTTAAGATAGTTGAAACCTTCAGAAACAGATTCGAATCGAAGGTCGTTATAATAGCCACAGGCGGAAGACCCAGAATAACTGGTGCCCTTAACGAGGACAAGTTCCTTTTTGACAAAGGAATTTCTTTCTGCGCAACCTGTGACGCAGCTTCAAATACAGGAAAGACGGTTATGGTCATAGGAAGCGGCGATGCTGCAATCGAAGAGGGCATGTTCTTAACAAAATTCGCCGATAAGGTAATTGTTTCAGTAATGCATGACAATGGGAAAATGGATTGCAATGAAATAGCTAAAGCGGCGGCACTTGCAAATCCAAAGATGGAATTCATTTGGAACACAGTTACTCACGAATTTAAAGGCGAAGACTATCTTGAGCATGTTGTTCTCAAGAACCTCAAAACTGAGGAGCTCATTCCTGTAAAGGTTGACAATTGCTTCGAGTTCATAGGTTATATACCAAACACAGAACTTTTCAAGGGCCAGGTCGATATGACAAACCGCGGATATGTAACAACAAATGAAAAAATGGAAACAAACCTTAACGGTGTGTTCTCCGTGGGCGACGTTAGGGATAAGTTCCTCAAACAAGTTGCCACAGCGGTAGGCGACGGTGCTGTTGCAGGGTTCGGTGCGGAAAAATTCATTGCAGAAACCGAACAATTCGAAAATTACATCATTAGAGACGATGTTGACAACCTGGTTTATGTATACAATGCAATAGATGAATTCAGCCGTGACTTCCTTCCTAAAATCCAAAACATTGGAAAAGAGCGTGAAGGATATGTATGCACCCCTGTAGATGTGTACAAGTCCAAAGGAATCGCCGAAAAACTCGGTGTCGAGGAATTCCCGTGCGTAGTGGTAGTTAAAGACGGAAAGATCGTCGAAAAAATCGATCAGAATCTATGCGAAGAAAACATATGCAAAGTATTGGAATCCTGCGAATGTTCCTGCAGCACTTGCGGATGCAGCTGCTAAACAATACAAAATATAAGCAAAGCTTGCAAAGCCCCATATTCAATGGGGCTTTCAATCTGTAAAATAGTACCAATTTTTGCCTTTTAAAAGACCCTTTGGTCACATATGTCTTAATCCCTCCCACTACTGGCTTTTGCCTGTGTAGCGACACTTTTAAATAAAAGTTATTCTATAGCTGTGAGATTGAGACTTTTTCTGTCTTTAATATAATATTCGTGTTAAAATGATTCTGGATTATTTTACATATACAATACATGAAAGGGCAAGTATAATGAAAAAACAAGCCGATTGCGGAACAGCCTACATATTGGCCGCCGGCAGCTGCTGGGGCTTCATAGGTCTGTTTGTGAAAAACTTATACAGTTTGGGGCTTACTCCCTATGAAACTGTTTTTTACAGAATGTTTCTTGGATCTGTATTTCTTGGCTTTCTTATATTGATTAAACCCTCCACCAGTTTTAAAATAAAAACAAAAACACTTTTTAAGACAATGGCCATAGGTATGGTAAGCCAAATGCTTTTTAATTACTTCTACTTTCGGTCAATTGAGGTCAATTCTCTCAGCCTTGCCGTAATACTAATGTATACAGCTCCTGTATTCTCAACAGTAACGGCAAGATTCATCTATGGCGAATCATTTTCGCCCAAAAAGATTGCAGCTCTTTTATCTTGTCTTGCCGGTTGTTTCCTTACTGTTACAGGCGGACAGCTGACAGTTGGCAATATTAATTTCACAGGAATACTGCTTGGATTGCTTTCCGGATTCTGCTTTGCAATGTTCCCAATAATAAGCAAAAGCATTCCACCCGGCAACAACCCCTATACACTCACTTTTTATTCAATGCTTTTCGGCAGCATTTTCTTTTTTCCAGTTGCCTGTTTAAACGACGCATTGCTTTTCACTGTTTCACCTGGCATTTTTTTTTATCTTGCTCTTCTTGTAACTGCATCGACCTCGCTTCCATACATATTTTATTACACCGGCATGGGAAGTGGGATAGAAGCATCGAAAGCCGGGGTGGTAAGCACAATAGAAGTTGCTGTTGCCATTCTTGTATCATTGGTATTCTTCAAGGAAATCATCAACATCGTTCAATTTTTTGGAATTCTTTTGGTTTTCGCCTCCATATTCATGCTGAATACAAGAGAAATGACTCTTTTTCGTATTGGGAAAATTCAAAAATAAAGCGCCATCCGCTATGGATGGCGCTGCTTATGTCTTATATCATTCAATATAATAATAAGCTCAACTATGCTTTTGTAACACTGGCGGCTTGAGGTCCTCTCTCGCCTTGAACAACTTCAAATTGAACTTCTTGTCCCTCTTCCAATGTTTTGAATCCGTCCATCTCTATGGCTGAGTAATGTACGAAAACATCATCTTCACCTTCGATTGAGATAAAACCGAATCCTTTTTCTGCGTTAAACCATTTAACTGTACCGATTTTCATTTGCAAATCCTCCAAAACTTAATATATTTGTGTCAAGCACGCTTGTATTTTATCACAAGAAGAAAATATTGTCAATAATTTCAGAAAAAACAGTTGTCACAGGCTGCCTTTCATGCTAAAATGGAGCGTAATTTTGCTCGGCCCACCAGTTTTCCTTAAGCATTTCATACTGCGCTGCGAATTGTTCATAATGTGTGCGTTCCCATTCCGCCAAAACTTTGAAAAGTTTCTTCATTTCTTTTATTTCAGTCTTTTCAGCGTTGTTATCATAAAATTCAATCGATGCTTTTTCCATTTGCATTCCTATTCCATATACCGACACTGCGATCCCTACCGATTTTCTGTCAAGATTTTCCCATTTGAATATTTTTGGCGAAGGAGCCGCTTCAAGTTTGTCCAAATTGAAATCGCACGCCCTTCCCTCGTCCAATCCGCACTTGAATTCATTGAGCCAATCTATATGCATTTTTTCCTGCTGTGCAAGCTCCAAAAAAGCCTTCCCGGTCTCCTCGTCACCTGCATTTGCCGCCGCCATTTTGTAAAACTCATATCCCTCGACTTCATTTATTATAGCGGTCTTGATGGCCATCATTTCTTTTTCATACATAGCTTTTAGTCTCCTTTCCGATATCAGCTAGAAAATCATAGTATTTACTGACACGCTGTCTATTGCCTGAAGCTTTTCCATGAGCTCTTTGGAATTCTCGTCCGAGTTTCCCACGAATTCCAAAAGTATGATTCCGGAGCTGCTGCATACATTGTCCGCCTCGTGAAGCCCCAAACGGGTCTTTATGTAGCAACCGTATTCCGTAAGCATATTCTGTACCGTTTCGGCGTCCTTTTCCCTGTCTGCGATTCTAATGCCCATTATATTAGTCATAAAGTACCTCCTTTTTTTGTCCTTGTATTTATTTACCCCATTGCTTAACGGCAAAACAAAAAGCCGGACGGTTTCCCGTACGGCTTTATCCATTAAACTTCTATGCTTATTCTCTTGCCAATCATTTTAAGCGGTTTTAAGTCTATTCGGTTTCGCTTTTGGCGAAAGTATAGCTCACCTCGCCAATCACCATGTCTTCTCCTTGGAGTTTGAACTCTACCGTGTAAGTTCCTTCATCACGATCTTCCCCCAGGAAAATCCTAAATTCCATGGATGCCTCGACATCTTCATCCTGCAAATCCCAAGGACCCAGTACGGAATCCACTCTTTCCCATCCGCTCGTCAGATTGCGCTCAAGCATAGCGTCGTCACCGTCTTCAAACAGAATATCCTCATCGCCTTCAAGCACGTGATAAGCTTCCACCGATTTGCCATGGTCATCATTCGGTATGGATGTCAATTCAAACTCAAAGTCCCAGCCTTCAGTTGCCGACTCGGTGACATCATGGATTTCGATCGAAAGCGGAATCTCTACCATATACTCTAGGGAATTGTCGAGACCCTTGATTATTTCAACATCCTGACCCAAGGCTTCCATGTCCTCGATGTCTTCTTCCAGCTCGCCGTCTTCGTTAGTGTAGTAAACAGTCTCTTCATCGCCGTCAATTTCCGTAACCCTGTATGCCGTAGCAGATGAAAGCCCATAAATAACTCCGTTTCCGGCTAAGCCTTCGGATCCTTCGGCCAATGCCACACGCCCCATTTCCATTTCAAGATCAAACAGCGATGCTCCTGGAGACGAATTAGTCATAAAATCGACAGGAATTTCGTATGCGCCCGGAGTTGGAATATATGCCTTGAATCCGATTGTTTCGTCTCCATCATCAAGTTCAAATTCCGGATATATATGAGTATATCCTTCTTCCGTCAGATCTTTCCATCCTTCATCATCATACTTAATCTCGAACCAGTTGGGAAGGTCTGCAAAGTCGAAAACAATTTTTACATCCTTGCCCTCGTCGTCGTTGCCGTCAAAGCTAATTGTGAAGCCAATCCAGTCGTCTGCAAACTTTTGATCAACATCGTAACTTGCCGTCATGTCATAGGATTCGCAGGTTTCGAAAGTCTTTTCCGCATCATTTTCCAGCTTGTTTCCGCCTTTATCAAAAATCTCTTCATCGTCTAGCCGGATTGTATACTCCTCATCAATCTCAAGCTCGTCATCCGGTTCTATAGTCCATGTTTCCTTGCTGGCAGTCCTTTCAATTTTTGTAACGCTGAAGACCACACCAGTCTCTTCGCCGTCTTCAAAACTGATTACAGCTTCCGCTCCTGAAACATCAAATTCGTCTTCATTCTCTTGATCCTCGAACACCGGTTCGCTGAAACGAATCTTGAAAACTGGATTCAGGCTCGACAGGCATCCGTCTTCCTCATCTGTTGAAATTCTTGCCCAAGGCTGGGAAACCTCTCCGTAGTCGAAGAATGTCAGCCTGTGCATCACCATTGCAGCTTCAGCGCGTTTAAGAGAGCCTCCTCCATGAAACATGTTCTCGTCGTCGCCGATCATGAGTCTGTTCGCGCTCATCCATCTGATTTGCTCCCTATATTCACCAAGCTCTTCCTCGTCGTCGAACCTGTTTTCCTGGTTTCCAAATGCGTCCCAATCGAATTGTTCATCGTTTACCTCAAGATTAGCTGCATAAAACGCGAATTCCGCCCTAGTTATGGCTGCATTTGAATTGAAAAGCTTGTTTGTGTCTCCAAAGGCGCCGTTTTGTGCCGCCCATGCGTAATATCCAATGCCCCATTCAGGCCCCTTGTACAAACCGTAATCCGCATCTTCGAAGTCTTCAATATCCCCATCCGCAGCTTCAAAGAGCATAACAAGGGACTCCAGCTTGGTAACGGGTTTGTTGGGCATGAACTTGCCGTTGCCGTAACCCTTGAGCATTCCACTTGAAGTGAGTTCATATATTGTTTGCGCCGCCCAAAAGTCATCAGACACATCGTCAAACATAGCTACATTGCCCATCTTCTTTGCCTGGCCCGGCGGGACCCAGTCCGATCCCTTTGGCGCTGCGTAACCCACCGCCACGGTCGAGAACACCAACATGAATATCAATAAAAATGCCGTCAATTTTTTCATGACAAATCTTCCTCCTTATTTATTTCCTTTTCCGGAATTGTTTCCTTTTCCCGAATTACCGTTTTTTTCGTTTCCTTTTTCTTCATCCTGCTCTTTGACTTCATCATCTTTGTCTTTAACCGTCCCTTTTCCCTTGCTCATGTTGAATGTTTGCATTATTTCCTTTACAGACAAGTCTTTGTATTCGGCATAGGCATTGTCACCGCTTCCTTCCATTTTACCAATTTCATAATCTCCGTAGACCTTTTTCAACAGGTTAAGCTTTCCTGGGCTTATACCCAGTCCCTCGGCCTCTGTTTTGAATGCCTTGTACTTTTCCATTGATCCACTTTCCGCGTTGTATGAAATTTGAATGCCACTTTGATTATGGTGGTTCTTTATAGCGTTCTGGGCCTTTTCAAGATTCTCCAAATTGTTTTTTCCGCTCACAAAGACACTTACAAAATTCTCCGTGTCTTCACAAAGGAATTCCTCTTCCTCTGCGGCCTCAAGAATCATCTTGACTGCATCTCCCACTCCCTTGTTCTTGATCTTTCCGGCCGCCTTGAGGACTCTTTGGCCATCTTCGTTTGCGCCCGAAACCTTAATAACCTTATCCCATCTGTTAATTGCAAGTTCTATTCCCGGATTGATGTCGACATCGACATATCCCTCAGGTGTATAGTAGGCGTATCCGCCAGCTCCCGCGCCGATGAAAATTAGAAAAGAAGCAGCCATGGCAATCAAACGCCTTGCCGCCCATTTTTTCTTGCTTCTGTCACCCGCAAAATTTATCTCCTGGCCTACGCAAACACTTCTTCCTTCCTTTTTGGTTTTTATATACTCTCCGTTTTTCTTCAAAACGACCAAATTTTCCCCGTCTATTTCCATTACAATACCCTTCAAGATTTCACCTCCACTCTATATAATCCCTTATGTATCTGTAGTCTCCTGTCAAAACAACTATGAGACTCAATATATATATTCGGCCCCTTTCAAGTTTTTTACGGGGTATTTCCGTTTTATCCATAATTTTATTTATGGGAAGTCTATGGGTTCTCATAAGTTCTTCCATTATTTGGTCATCATTCGTCATCAAAACAGCCAAGTTCTTATATTCTCTGCGGAGGCGTTCATGCTTGGGCGAATTTTCAACCAATCTGCCGAATGAAATTCCCCATGCATGCAATTCTTTTTTATACGCTTCAATTTCCTCCATTCTTTCTTCATCTTCCTTATTTAGCCGGTATATATTTTCAGCAGAAACAACTTCGAGGGATTTCCCCCTGCGGCCGTTTACATCGCTTGTGTCGATCGGCAGGGCATTGTTTTTCGAATTGTTTTTTCTATAATCGTCTATCAGCCTTCTTCCTATAACCTGCTTGGCAAAGGAAAGAAAACCGCCTTCTTTTGGCTCGTATTTTCTGATTGCCTCATCAAAAGCCAACATTGCAATACCCGACTCTTCGTCTATGCCCTTTTTTATATAGCGGCCCGACTGCTTTGATGCGCAGCTCAATATAAAGGGCATGTATTCTCTGACTAATTCCTCCCTTTTGGCCGGATCGCCTTTTGCCAAAACAACCTTTTCCTGGAGTGTGCTCAAGTTCTTCATCCCTTTCCTCAAATATGTTTCAATATCTTTAATAATCTCCCACAAGGTCTACGAATCTTACTTGTAAAAGGGTTTTTTCAATCAATTCTCCACTCTTTGCCTTTTCAACCCTCAAAAGTGATTGAAGCAAACCGGCGCCCGCCGGTATTATCATTATCCCCCCGGGAGCCAATTGGTCAGCAAGCGCTTTTGGAAGATGGCGAGCCGCCGCCGTTACCATTATCCTGTCATAAGGAGCATGTTCCTTCCAACCTCTGCTTCCATCTCCCACAAGGTATTCAATATTATTATACCCCAGAAATGCCAATCTTCTTTGTGCCTTTTCGGAAAGGGCACCTATTCGCTCGACGGTATATACCCTGCCTCCGAAATGCGCAAGGAAAGCTGTTTGGTATCCGCTTCCGGTACCGATTTCAAGAACCGATGAATCACTTGTCAAATCGAGCATCCCTGTCATGTAAAGCACAAGGCTTGGCTGTGAGATTGTCTGCCCGAATCCAATCGGCAGTGGCCCGTCGAATTCAGCAAAACGCTTATTTTCACCTTCAAGAAAAAAAGTCCTGTCGAGATGTTTGAAAAAAGCATCCAATTCCTTTTGATTCATTTCATCACCACTTTCCCTCCGCCAGACACAAAGACCTTCGTTTATTATTTATTCTCATTTTCAGCCTTTTTAATCAAGTGTGAATATATTTTGTTATTCCATAAAATAATGTATTGCGCCAGCAGGCTTTTGGGTAAACAAAGATATATGCATATAAGGTTTTTTGCGGCCATTTTCAATTATTTACAAAACAATGTGTGAGGAGGTTTGCCGAGTATGACTAAAAAAAACAATAGCAAGATAAGCCTTACCCGGCAAAGTCTCATATTCTCAATAATTGTAATTCTTTTTCTAACTCTCTCAAACGGCATAATGACATATTTCGGCCAAGTGAGGGCTTACCAGACAGATCTTTCTATGAATGAAAAATCATACCTGAGCAGGGAACTTGATGCAAGCCGGGCAAAAATCCGAAACATAAATGCCTATATTGAAGACGAATCGGCTTTATCAGAGCAAGCTATCAAGAAAAAAACAAAATCCATGGTTGAAGAAGCACACAGTATCGCCCTTTCTCTTTTCGAAAACAACAAATATGAAATCGATGAGACAAAGCTGAAATATATGATAAAAACCGTTGTCGAATCCCTGAAATACGAAGACGATGCAGGCTATAATTTCATCGGCAGCATGGACGGTACAATCGTCCTTTTTCCTTCAATGCCCGAACTCGAAGGCTCTGAAATTTTGAATATCAGGGACAGCGAAGGCGAATATCCTATTCAAAATGCTGTAAATATAGCTTCGTCGCCCCAAAGAAGCGGCCACATGGAGTGGTATTGGTACAAGCCGGGCGAAACAGGCAAAATGCATAAAAAAATCGGCTACATCAAATATTTCGAGCCTTATGACTGGTTTATCGGCACAGGGGAATACCTCTACAATTCGGAAAACGCCTTGAAGAAAAAGGTTCTCGATACACTTGAAAAAATATACAGGAATTCTGAACAATACCTATTCATTGGAAACAGTTACGGAAATGTTCTCCTTGCGCCCTACCAAATTGACAATTTTTACGATTTAGGCAAATCGGGAGATTTGTATATTTGGGACATTATTAAAAAACTCCCAAGCGATTCGGAAGGATTCGTGGACTATACTTTGCCTGCAAGCGCACTGGGATATTCTTATTCCAAGACAAGTTATGTTCTTTATTTGTCAGAATGGGACTGGTATATAGGAACCGGTATAAATCTTGATTTCCTCCATTCTCAAAATCTTGACAGAATTAATGAGTTGGAAAGACTTCTTGTTCAAAATTTCCTGCTGAGTATACTTATTTCTTTAGTGACATTTTTAATATCAATGTATCTTTTCGCATACTACAACAGAAATCTGGACAAAGAATTCTACATGATGAACGATTTTCTTTCCAACGCTCCCGGCAAATACAAGGAACTGGACATTTCAAAATTCAAGTACCGCGAACTGCACAACTTGGCTTCCACAGCAAACCAGATGATTATAAAAATCCACACTCAGAAAATCAAACTTGAAAAATATTCAAAAAAAATGAGGCAGCTGGCAAGAACCGACAGCCTGACAGGTATGCTAAATCACAATTCCATATTAGATAATGTGCAGTCCAGGATGCAAGAAGCAGACCGCTACCACACATCTCTTTCAGCCATAATGCTTGACATAGATGATTTCAAGTCAATAAACGACACATACGGCCACCAGTTCGGAGACGAGGTTCTTGTACGTATTTCATCCATTTTCAATGAAGTACTTCGCGAAACGGATATAATTGGCAGGTACGGTGGTGAGGAATTCCTTATACTGCTCCCAAACACCAATCTGGAAAACGCATGGCTGGTTGCTGAAAAAGTAAGAAAAACCGTCGAATCCGCCGTATGGAATGTTGATGACTTGACTGTAACTTTGAGCGGGGGGATTTCCCAATATGAAGGCAGGCACAGCAACAATCTGATAAACGATGCAGACAAGAAACTATATAAGGCAAAATCCACGGGTAAAAACCGCATGGTCAAATAAAAATCCCCGATTCCGTTTTTCAACGGCAATCGGGGATTCATTTGCAAAACCTTTTCTATAGTCCCAGCACTCCTGAAATTTCTTTCATGGCCTTGAGCGAAAGTTCGGCGAAGTCCCGAAAATCCATATCCAGCTCTTCTATTGACCACATTGCCTCCCTGTCGGCTCCAGCCGCGAAACGCGTTTCATACATCCTTTTGGTTATCGATTTCACTTTTACCTTTTCTATTTTTTTATCCGGGTAAACCAGCGTAATGGCATTTATGAAACCGGTTATGGGATCCGCAGCGTATATGGCCCTGTCAAGCGGAGACTTTATCGGAGTCTTTGTGGATTTGTTATGGGCCATTATGGCATGGTACATGACCTCGTCTCCAAAACCCTCTTCTTTTAGTATTTCCACGGTTTTGGGCCCGTGAAGCTCGGGATTCGCCCTGTAGTCCACAAGGTCGGCGTCAAGATCGTGAAGAAGTCCTGTAACAGCCCACAAATCCTCTCTTTCCGGATCAAATTTCTTGCCGAGCTTTCTCATTACCGCTTCCACAGCATAAGAATGTCTTACAAGATATTCTGTTTCAAGATGCCTGGTCAGTATTTCAATTGCTCTTTTTCTGTTGTACATCTCAATCACTCCCAAAATCACTTTTTCTAATAAAATTTGCCTGCGGTCAGCTTATTCGCTCCAGGGATATTCCTGTTTCATGGTCATTTAGGTTCTTTTTCTCCATTCCTTCATTTTCAACCCTTTCTATTGATACAGCAAGGGTTTCCTCCTTGATATACTCTTCGAAGGCTTCTACTCCCTTAACGATTTCATCATCGCCGTTATATTGTATC
>CAZXWC010000053.1:0-11154 GCA_964644525.1 uncultured Peptostreptococcaceae bacterium | reverse complement strand
TACTCATATACTACCATGAAAAAAGTCTTTGTCAACAAAATCAACAAAGATTTAATATAAAAGCGGGGTGAATATGCTATCGCACATTCACCCCGCTTTACTTGTTTTTCAAAATCAGTCTCTTCAATTGTCTTTGCGCTCTCTTATGAGCTTGCCTTCGTTCCATTTCTGCTTGTACTTGTCAGTTTCTCCGTCGGATGTGTTCTTTTTGTTTACAACGTATGTTCCATAGCCTTCGTAGTCATCGTCGTCTTCCTCGTATTTTGTATGTTTTACATCATTTTGCCATATTCCGTAGAAATAGTTTCCGTTGGCTTCCTTATACTTTCCGTAGCCTTGTTTTTCGCCATTTTTCCATGCTCCGTCGTATACATCGCCATTTGCATAGTAAAGCTTTCCATAACCGTTGTAAGCACCTTCTTTGAAATATCCTTTGTATGAGCTTCCATCGTTATATTCAACCGTTGCGTATCCTGTCCTTTTGCCCATCATGAAATTTCCGTCGTATTTTGTTCCGTCGAATGCTGTCTCTTCGCCGCTTCCGTTTTTCATGCCGTTGGTTACGCTTCCATCGTAAGTGTTCCCGTTTGCATAAACTACGTCCACGCTTCCGTTGAACACATTTCTATCAAACGCCTTGCTTTGCATATCCAATGTCTGAAAAGGGCTTTCCCACTTATAAGCCTTAATCTGTTCTTCTTCATCTGTTCCATTTGCATCCACGCATGCATATCCTTTATATGTTGCTCCTTCAAATTCGGCTTCCACAAGGTCTCCATTTGCGTAGGTGTACTCTCCATAGCCGCTGTAAATGTTGCCTGCAAACTGCCCCTCGTAGACATCCCCGTTTGCAGCTGAATACTTGCCTTGTCCGCTCATGATTCCGTCTATAAAATGTCCCTGGTAACTGGAACCATCGGGGAATGTCAATGTGCCTTCCCCGTCGAACTTCCAATTTTCATAGCCGCCGTCGTATCTTGTTCCGTTTCCGAAGACAAGCTTAGCGCTTCCCCTGAAGTTTTGAGGATTCCAATCGCTCAATATTTCCAAGGTGTCGGTCGGCTCGTCGTATGACGTTTCGAAACCAAGAAGGGTCGCTATCTGCAGAAGCGGTACATAGGCTATACCGTCAACTGCAACAACTTTTTCCGTTATCCAGCTATTATTATAGTTTATTGATGTTTGGCTTCTGTTGGCTTGGATATTTAAAATTTCCGCATCCCCTGTTTCAAGTTCGTCAGCAAATGCCATTCCAACAGAGCTCATTACAAGAATTACTGTCATCAGTATCATCATGGTTTTATTCAAGTATTTTTTCATTTTATTATTCTCCTTATTTTCATTTCATGTTCATTATTTGAATTAACAACAGCACAGCATCATTAGTTGAATATCTTATTCCATGTATTCTTTACCCAAGCAATGAAGCCTGTTTCTTCCTTCTCCACGACCGGAGCCTCCACTTCTTCATCCTCAACTTCGATGCCGTCTATTTTAATGACGAATTTCAACTTTCCTTCCATATTTTCTGCAATTCCCGAGAAATTTACATATCTACTTGAAAGGTCTTCTAGTCTTTCCTTTATTTCAAACAATTCATAATACTCATCGGTCTTCTCAATAACCTTGTCGTGAAGTTCATCCACGCCCTCGTCACTGAATGTTTCATATCCCTCAAAAAGGTCTTCCGCGCCGCTTTGCAGTGTTCCTATGCCTTTGTTTGCGGTATTTGAAGCATCCGCAAGCCCGCGGACACCATCCTTCAATGATTCAGCCCCCTGACCCAATGCTCCGAGTCCGTCCCTGAGCTCGCTAGCCCCGTCGGAAATTTCCTGCGCACCGTCCTTGAACAGCTCTGCATTCTCGTCAAGGGTTTTCATTCCGTCGTTTAACTCCTCCGATCCTTCTTCAAGGTCACCAAGTCCGGAAGTCAGGCTTCCCATTCCTCCTTCAAGTGCTTGCGCTCCGGAAAGCAGCTGGCTAAAACCGCCCCCCATCTTTGTCATCAATTCGCCCATTTTATCATCCAGCGAGGCCTTTACTCCTGCCCCTGCGGCTGCCCCGGCTTGTTCGCCTGCAGCGCCTGCCGCGGCCTCAAGATAGGCCGCCTGCGCTTCTGTAAGCGGCGAATCGTCTCCATCTATGACACCCTCAACAGCACGCTCGACAGCTTTCTTTACCGCATCCTCGACGGCCTCGCTCACGGAATCGGTATCCATTGAACTCGTTCCCATTTCCGCAATCATCTGCTCGATTCCTACGGTCAACTGCTCAGATCCATCCTTCAAATCCACCGCTCCCAGATAAGCGGACCTGATACCGTCCTCAATATCTTCAGAACCGTCTTTAAGCTCTTCGGTTCCGTCCTTTAGCTCACCCGTTTTTTCTACGAATTCCTCTGCACCGTCCGACAGGTCGGTTGAACCATCGAATATTCTTCCGTTTATATTGTCCTCCAGTTCCGACATCGAATCACTTAAGTAAAACATGCCTTGATTGAAGTCTCCGAAATTTCTTAGCAGGTCCTCTGTCCCGTCATTCAGCTCTTCTATTCCGCTTTGCACCTCTTCACTTGCATCAGAAAGATCTTCGACCCCGTCCTCAGTCTCTTCTATCATGTCGTCGAATCCTTCTATGTCGTTTAAAATGCTTGAATCTGAAGCCGCTGTTATGAGTATGTCCCCCATCTCGAAATTTTTAACATCCGCTTGCAAAATCAATTCTTCAGCAAGATCGAACATTTCATCGAAATCATCGTCGTCTATATCCAGACTCTCTTCCAAGCCGGGCACAGAAGCATATGTGACTATGCTGGTGTTGCCATCGTTTACAACCTTGCCAGTATTGACTGAAATATTTCTGCAACTGTCTGTCGGGAAATTGAATACAGAAACCACGGCAAAAGGTGTGAAAAGACGCTTGCTCCCGTTTGAAAGCATTACGTCGTGGGCATCCTTGTTGGTGATTTTCATTCTTATCTCGAGTTTTCCTGTGCATCCAGCAAGAAGCTCCGGTAAAACCGGTTTCCCATTAAGCTTGTATTTAAGCTCGAACTCAAAAGGGAGTTTTTGAGTTGCAGTTCCCTGATAATATATCTCTCCCTTTTCCGTTTCCCACCTAAGACTTTCACCATTTGCAAGAGGAACTTCATCTCCCTTTACATTTTTAATATCTTCCAACGTGGATACGTCGTCAAATTCGACATCCATCCTGTCGGAATGGAGCCAGTCACTGACAATTATCCTGTCCACTTTTCCATCTTGGCTAAGATTTACATAGACAGTTTCTTCTTTCGTGGCAACAGAAGCCGCCCATGAAAAGCTTGAAAATGCCATCAATAGAGCCATTGTAATGCAAGATACTCTGGCAATTCGCGTTTTATTTTTCATATCTACCTTTCCTTTCGAATATTTATATGTTTTGCGGAATATCTTTTTCACCTGTTTTCTTTTGCAAAGGCTTTTTCTTCCAATGCAGGGTTGTCTTTTCGACAGTCTTTTCAAAGACCATCAGGAGCGCCGGAAGGACCGTTATTATGACAACCATGCTTATAAGCGCCCCTCTCGAAATCATCAGCGCAAGTGAGCTTATCAGGTCCATATCCGCTATAACTCCAACACCGACTGTAGCCGCAAAAAAGGTTAGTCCGCTTGTGACAATTGAATTAATCGAACCCTCCAGTGCAATTTTCATTGCCTTGTGCTTTTCATAACCGTTTCTTATTTCTTCTCTGTATCTGGTAGCCAGAAGAATTGCATAGTCTACGGTCGCCCCAAGCTGTATGCATCCAATAACTATGGATGCGATGAAAGGTATTTCTGTCCCCGCATAAAATGGAATCGCCATATTTATGAATATTGCAAGTTCTATGGAAGCCACAAGCAGTATGGGTAGGGACAAAGAATAGAAAACAAGCATTATTATGGCAAAAATGGCAATTATGGAAACAATGCTGACATTTTTGAAGTCTATATCCGCTATTTCTATCAAGTCCTTGGTAAGCGCGCCCTCTCCTGTAATCAATCCATCCGGATCATAGGACTTTATAATCTTTTCCATTTCATAAAGCTGATTGTTCAGTTCGTCTGTTGCCGCCCTGTAATTGGAATTTGCAATCAGCATACTGTATCCGCCCTTCTTGCAAATTTCCTTTATTTCATCGGGAACGAAACTTTCCGGAACGGCCGGTCCGATGTATTTGTCATAGCCGGCAACAAGCTTTATTCCGTCAAGCGCCTCTATTCGGTCAATGATTTCCTTTTTCTCATAAGACGGAAGCTCGTCGTTTATAACTATCATATGGGTAGTCATCATATCGAATTTGTCTTTAAGCTTGTCAAGCGCCACTATAGATTCCATATCCTCGGGAAGTGATTGGTCGAGGTTGTAGTAGACGGGAGCATTTGCCTTTCCGTAAACAGCCGGAATAAGTATTACAACAAACAACAACATAAATCCCTTATAATGCTTTGTTATGAAATCTGCTGTTTTAGCGAACTCAGGCAATATGGTCCTATGCCTGAACCTGTGTATGATCTTGTCGAATACAAGAATCAGGGCCGGAAGGATTGTTACTGTCGAAATAACTCCCAATGCAACTCCCTTTGCCATTACAAACCCTATGTCACGGCCTATTCCTAATTTCATTACCCCAAGAGACAGAAAGCCGGCAATAGTTGTAAGCGAACTTCCACTTATTGAGATCATTGTCTTGGAAATGGCCTCAGCCATAGCTTCGACCTTTTCTTTCTTTTGGGCAAGTTCTTCCTCATACCTGTGCAAGAGGAAAATTGAAAAATCCATTGTAACACCCAATTGCAAGACCGCGGCAAGAGCCTTGGTCAGATGCGATATTTCCCCAAGAAACATATTGCTTCCCATATTGTAGAGAATCGCGAATCCGATTGCAGTCAGGAATATGAAAGGTATTGCCGTTGAGCTTAGTGTTAAACTCAATACTATTACTGCAAGAGCCACGGCTAGCAATACAAATATCGGTGTTTCCCTGTCAGAAAGCTCTATTGTGTCCTTCAGTATTGCCGATGTCCCGCTGAAGAAGCACTGCTTATTAATAACTTTTCTTATTTCTCCTATTGCATCCTGCGTTCCGTCTGCAGAAGACGGGTTTTCAAATTTCACCATAAGCAGAGTAAAATTTTCCTGATAAAATATATCCTTTATGTCACTGGGAATGATTTCCTTAGGTACATCAATGTCAAGAATATCGTCAATCCACACTACACCCTCAACGCCTTCAATATCTGAAATCTTTTCCTTGATAGCTGAGACATCCTTTCCTTCCATATCTTCTATTACCAGATATCCGGTTGCCGCATTCTTGAATACATCATCAAGAACATCCTGTCCCTTCATGGAGTCAAGTTCTTCAGGCAAATAGGTCAGAATGTCATAATTGATTCTTGTTGTTGCAATCCCATACAATGACGGTATGACAAGCAATACGGCAATGATTAAAACCAAAACTCTTTTTTTCGCTATAAGCATTCCAAATCTTTTCATATCTTTATTCCCTTTCATGCTTCTGACATTGCGTTGTTTTTATACTGACCGGTCAGTTCATTTTTTTTAATTATAATCCCGAAATACAAAAAATGCAAGCATTCCTGAAAAAATATTATTATATTTGTGTTGAAGGAATTTTTAATGTATATTTATATTAACTATACCGACCGGTCAGTCGAAAGTGGGGGCATTATGAAGAATACAAAACAAGTTATAATGGATGCCGCAATAAAGGAAATATCCGAAAAGGGATATATCGGCGCCACAATGGATGGAATAGCCGCAAAGGCGGGCGTTGCGAAAGGAACATTGTACTACCATTTCAAAACAAAGGAAGAATTGTTCAATTTCATAGTCAAGGAGGGCCTTGATCTGTTAAAACAGGACATAGACCAGGCGGTTTCAGAAGAAACCGACATAATCGATAAATTCAAGAAGCTCAGCTTCGTGCAGCTTAAAATCATCTATGACAAGAGGGATTTCTTCAAGGTAATAATGAGCCAGCTGTGGGGAATCGAAATCAGGCAGACCGAACTCCGTTCCGCCGTAAAAGACTACATAGCATATCTGGAATCCTACATCAAAGAAGCAATAAGCGAAAAAATAATCGACATTGAGGACTCGCATCTGCTGGCTTATGCATTTTTCGGAATAATGACCTCAGTCACCGTCTACGAGCTTCTTAACGACAAGGAATTCAATTCGATAGATGACGCGGAAAAAATAATAAATTACACTTTGAATGGAATCGGGATAAAAAATCCCGCTTAATGAAGCCGTGCAAATTAAAAACCCACGGATTTTCCGAGTTTGTAGGCGGAATTTCCGTGGGTTTTATCTATAGCTCTTTTTTAAATAATATTGGTAAAGAAAGAAAGCGATAAAAAGGAATAAGCAACTGAAAATCTATTTTTCTATAATGCTCATTTCAGCATAGTATTGTGTTTCATTCAATTCGATGCATCTGTCCCTGTAATCGATTTCAAAATTCATCAGCGAAGAATATAGATCTATGCTTCCAAGCAGGTGCACTGTGCAGTCATGGCTTTCTTCATCTGCACAAAAGCGGATCAAAAGGTTTCTTACGTTTGGAAATTGAAGCCTTGAAACCGTAGGATTCACAAGTTTTCCAATACACAGGTTCAATGTGCGATTCCCTATTGGAATGAACAGATCCGTGTCGTCCTCCTCTTGCCTTACCACTCTGATGTCAAAATCACTGTTCAAGCAAAAATTGCCTTTTCTATAAATCACATTTCCAACCTCCTTCAGCAAAAATGAACCAAAAAAGTTATGCAACTTTTTTGGTTCATTCGACTATTCCACAGTAACCGATTTTGCCAGATTACGCGGCTTATCCACGTCGTTTCCACGCGCAACTGAAACGTAGTATGCAAAAAGCTGGAGCGGAACTACGGAAAGGAGCGGCGATATTTCGTCCATGCAGTCGGGTATGAAAATGACTCGGTCGGCCACTTTTTCAATTTCTTTGTTGCCTCTCTTTGCAACCGCGACGACATATGCGCCTCTCGCCTTCACTTCCTTGATGTTGGATATCATCTTTTCAAAGAGTCTGTCCTGGTTGGCCAATGCGAAAACGAGTGTGTCTTCCTGCATCAGGGCTATGGTTCCGTGCTTTAGCTCGCCCGCCGGGATGGCGAATGAGTTGATGTATGATATTTCCTTGAGCTTTAGCGAGCCCTCGTATGCGACATCGACATCTACGCTTCTTCCCATAAAGAAGACGCTTTCGTTGTTAAACTGCTGGTCTGCAAGCTTTTGGAATATTTTTTCATCCCTTAGAACTTGTCCAACCTTTTCGGGAATGGCTTTTAGCTCTGCGAGTACGGCTTCATATCTTTGATCGTCCATCACGCCCTTTACTCTTGCCATATGAAGGGCTATAAGGTACATGCTCATGAGCTGGGTTGTATATGCCTTGGTGGATGCCACAGCAATCTCCGGCCCTGCCCATGTATAGAAGACATCGTCGGATTCGCGGGAAACTGAGCTTCCCACAACATTTACGACGGAGAGTATTCTAGCTCCCTTGCGCTTTGCCTCCCTAAGGGCTGCTAAGGTATCTATGGTCTCTCCGGACTGGCTGACCGCAATGAAAAGGGTCTTGTCGTCGACAAAGGGATCCCTGTATCTAAATTCTGATGCTATGTCCACTTCCACAGGTATGCCCGCAAATTTCTCTATTGCGTACCTTCCCACGAGACCTGCATGATAGGCCGTTCCGCATGCTACAATGTATATTTTGTTAATACGCTGAAGATCTTCTTTTGTAAGGCTTATGCCGTCGAGGTTTATGGAATCGTCCTCCTCCATACGCCTGTTAAGGGTCTCATAGAGGCCTTTGGGCTGCTCGTGTATCTCTTTGAGCATGAAGTGGGGATATCCCTCTTTTTCGGCTGCCTCGACGTCCCATGTCACCTTGAAGCTTTCTCTATGCTGCTCCTGCATGAGACTGTTATATATTTTAACTTGGTCCTTTGTAAGCACAACAAATTCATTGTTTTCTATTATGCACATGTCTCTCGTATGCTTTAGGAGAGCCGGTATGTCGGATGCCAGGAAATTCTCGTCCTTCCCCTTTCCAATTATTAGCGGGCTGTCTTTTCTAACCGCAACCAGCTTGTCGGGCTCGTTTCCGCAAGCCACAACTATTGCATAAGCCCCGCTCATTTTCTCCACGGCCTTGTGCACGGCGCTTACCATGTCTCCTTCATAAAAATATTCTATGAGATGGGATATGACTTCAGTGTCGGTCTCGGACTTGAATTCAACCCCGACTTCATCTATCAGCCATTCCTTTAATTTCATATAGTTTTCGATTATGCCGTTGTGTATGACGGCAATGTTCCCGTTTTGACTTGTATGGGGATGGGCGTTGCAGTCGCTTGGAGCTCCGTGGGTCGCCCAACGCGTATGTCCCATTCCTATGGTTCCGGCGAAGTCCTCGCCCTCTATTTTTTCCTGCAATACGGACAAACGACCAGCATATTTGCGAACCTCCAGGCTTCCATTGTTGCATACAGCAATTCCCGAAGAGTCATATCCCCTGTACTCAAGTTTAGCCAGCCCTTCAATGATTATGGGAGTGGCCTTCTGTTTTCCTATATATCCTACGATTCCACACATGATGAAATCCTCCAATTTTTATATATTTTAATGAATCCTCAATCTTTTTCTGTCATGGTTCCACCCGCTTGATTTGTCCCTGGAATCGCTTCCAGGCTTTGTGAAGCCTTTTCGGCCGTGGACCGGCCGCGGGGCATCCGCCGAAATTTCGATAAACCCCGTCCTCGTCAGCTCTGTGAGCTCAGGCGCTTGTTCTGTTTTGTTTTTTTATTATGCCATTTATCACAACCTTTCAAACAGCTGGCAGTAGTAAGTAGTAAGTAGTAAGTAGTAAGTAGTAAGTAGTAAGTAGTAAGTAGAAACCCAATACTTAAAAACAAATATTAAAATCAAACCATTAAAAGTTAATTATACTATCATTTTTTGATTCTTCTCTTTTGTTCTTGTTTCAACTTTCCACTTTCCTCTTGCCGCTATTCGCTATCCCAATCGCTTCTCTATAAGGTCGGCCAATTCTTTGGCTTTTTCCTCTAGAACGCTTTGTTCCTTCCCTTCTATCATTACGCGAACAAGAGGCTCGGTGCCCGATGCCCTTACAAGCACCCTTCCTTGGCCATTAAAGAATTTCTCCATTTCTTTTATCGATTTCCTTATTTCCTCATCTTCGATATAATCATGTTTCTTGTCATTGTCGACTCTTGCATTTACAAGAACCTGTGGAAACGTCTCCATTATATTTTTCAGCTCAGAAAGCCTTTTGCCTCTTTTTTTCATGACTTTCATCAACATAAGGGCGGACAAAAGTCCGTCCCCTGTGGTGTTGTGGTCCAGGAATATTAGATGGCCCGATTGCTCGCCCCCGAAGTTGTATCCTTCGGCAAGCATTTTTTCCAGCACGTATCGGTCTCCAACCCTTGTTTTTTCGGTTTTTATTCCTTTGGAGGCAAGCGATGCAAAAAGCCCCATATTGCTCATGACTGTGGTTACAAGAGTGTCTTTTTTCAGTTCTCCAGTCTCTTTGAGATAATCGGCGCAGATTGCCATTATCTTGTCTCCATCAACTACCCGGCCTCTTTCGTCAACAGCAATAAGCCTGTCGGCGTCGCCGTCAAATGCCAATCCAATTGAATAATCGCCGGACTTGACCAGCTTCTGAACAAGGCCAACGTGAGTGGACCCGCAACCCTTGTTTATATTGTGCCCGTCAGGCTGACAGCATAGGGCTGAAACCTCCGCATTCATTTTTGAGAGCGCATAGGATGCCGTAGTGGTTGCGGCTCCGTTTGCACAGTCTATTGCAACCTTGAGCCCAGAAAAATCCGCATCTATGTTTTCTGTCAAATGGTCGCAATAAAGCTTGTAAGCTTCAGGTCTCACCTTCCATGTGCCTACATGGTCGCCGTCTATGAGCGATTCGGCTTCGAGTCCTCCAAGTATATATTTTTCTATCTTGTCCTCTATTTCGTCAGCCAATTTGTAGCCGCTTTTGTTGAAAAACTTTATTCCATTGTATTCTGCGGGATTGTGGGAAGCCGAAATGACAACTCCCGCATCCGCTCCCAGGTAGCGCGTAAGATATGCAACAGCCGGTGTTGGAACCACTCCAACCGAAATTACATCGCCTCCCATGGACATTATGCCTGCCGCAAGCGAAGCTTCCAGCATATCTCCAGAGATCCGAGTGTCCTTGCCTATAAGTATTTTAATATGCTTTTTGCCTTCGGTCAAAACATGGGCTCCGTATCTCCCAAGCTTGTATGCAAGATCGTTTGTCAGTTCGACATTGGCTATTCCCCTGACTCCGTCTGTTCCAAAAAATCGCCCCATATTGTCCTCCGCATTCTGTATTTGCTGTTCCTGATTTTCAAAATAAAAGATAGTCCATAAGAAAAACCCATCTTCTTAATTTTATCATACAGTCACTTTACCCTCAATGACAAAAGGGAAACAAGAGCCTAAACTAAAAAAAGGATGCCGCTTTTGCGGCACCCTTTTGTTTAAATATTATTCTTTTATTTCTCCGTTGCCTGTCAAGACTTTGTAAGACCTTGCGACAAGGACTATAGCCAATATGAAGAGGGCTATTGCAAAACCTACGAGAAGCATGTTTCCAGCTGCAAGGTTTGCTTTTATCAAAAGTGCTATTGCCGTAAGCGTGGCTGCAAACATGAATATCATTGGAGCTATGATCATTCCAACTTTCTTTCCTTGGTTCTTCAGGTAAGCTGCAAGTGCTAGAAGAGCAAGTCCTGCCAGCAATTGGTTTGAAGATCCGAAGAGAGGCCATACTTTTGTCCATCCTACCAGAGCCAATGCTCCACCTGCTGCAACTGTTATTGTTGTTGCAACAAAACGGTTTGTAACGATAACGCTTTGCACTTCCTTGGTGTCGTCTTCGAAGAATTCTTGGAGTATGAAACGTCCAAGTCTTGTTGCCGTGTCAAGTGAAGTAAGAGCAAATGCCGAAATCGCAAGGGCTGCAAACGGTTTACCTACCGAAAACGGAATTCCGATTTTTGTCATGAAGGTTCCGATTCCGTTAGA
>CAZXWC010000052.1:8951-11373 GCA_964644525.1 uncultured Peptostreptococcaceae bacterium | reverse complement strand
CATAGACCTTCTTAGCCTTCCTTGCCAGGAAGAGCGATATTGTGCCTATGCCCGAATATATGTCGAAAACTATGTCCTCGGGCCCTATGTCCGCATATTCCATAACCTTTTCGTAGAGGATCTCGGTCTGTTTGGTGTTTACCTGAAGAAAGGACAATGGAGAAAGCTCGAATGCCAGGTCTCCTATATAGTCCGTTATTCTCCCACTTCCGAAAAGAACTTTGGACTCAGGCCCTGTGATTACATTTGTCTTCTTGCTGTTTATGTTTTGGATTACCGTTTTAATCTGTGGAAACTTGGATGTTAAAAGGCTGACTATTTCCTTTTTCTTTGGAAAACTCCTTCCATTTGTGACTAGAACTGCCATTATATCTCCTGTTTTAAATGAATTTCTGAGTATGAGATGGCGAAGCAACCCTTTGTGGAGCACTTCATCGTATATTGGATAATCAACACTGCTAAGAAACTCCCTCAATGCTTCAATTATTTCGTCATTCAAGGAATTCTGGATCAGGCATTTTTTTATGTCCACTATCTCGTGGGATTTTTTTCTGTAAAAGCCTATGACGACATTTCCGTTTTCTTTTGCCAGTGGAAGTTGAGCCTTGTTCCTAAAATGGAATGGATCCTTCATACCAATGGTTTCATTTACATTTATGTTATCTAGTCCTCCTATTCGCTCAAGTGCGGCTTCAACTTTAAGCTTCTTAAATTTAAGTTGCTTTTGATAAATCAGATTCTGTATCTGGCATCCTCCGCATTCAGGAAAATGAATACAGGGAGGTTCTTGTTTGATGTCTGAATTTTCCTTTATCTGAACAGGTTTGCCGATGGCATAACTTTTTTTGACTTTCACTATCTCGACAAGGGCCCGGTCGCCCGGAACCAGTCCTTCAACAAAGACTGTCATCCCTTCTATTCTGCCGACCCCCTCTCCTGAATCCCCCAAATCGTGTATTCTAATGTCATATTTCTTTCCCTCTTTTATCTTAAAACTCATAATTCTTTGCTCCTTTTTATTTTTACGTATATTTATTAGAAAATATCCCTGAAATATTCTATAATGATAATATAAATAAAATCGGAGGGATAAATACATGTTCAAAACCATATTAAATATTCTAATAATCCTTGCAATCTGCTTCACTATATCAATGATACCCTTAAATACAGCGCTTTTCGACTCTCCCCTAATAGGTAGAGAAGATTCGTCGGATATTTACGCAGCCTCCGAATATGAGGTCCGAATAGGACAAAGTGAGGATTCTTCCCCGGTAAACACTCAAGTAGAGTTTATCATTAAAGGTATTTTAAATAAAGATTTTTCGGACGACTATGTTCGTTTCGATTTCATCAGAAACGGAGAAACTTTAAAAACCTTTAAAGCTTCGGATTTCGAAACGAAGCGCGATGCTTCCACCGAAGACGATTTTTCGCTCCTTCACTATACGGTCAATGTCGGTAAGGAAAAGACCGGGCTTGAATCGGGTCCGTATTCAATAAGGATATATGTTGAAGATGAAACGGCAATATCAATGAAAGAGGCTTTCACCAATCTTCTTTACATGCCTGATGGAACATTTGCACCGGCAACTTCTTTTTCCAACCAATCCGACATGTTGAGCTTCAGGCTATACTATCCCGACAATCAATACATGTATCTTGTTCCGGTCACAAGAAAAGTAGCCAAAAAAGACAGTGTGGTAAGATATCTTGTGAACACACTTTCAGATGGTCCCAAAGAATCGATGGGGCTGACTGATGGTTCTCCAATTCCATACATTCCTTATATTTGGATTTCCGGAACAAGAGCTACAATCAGCCTGCCCTCAGGTGATTTGGGAATTTACGACGACGGCTCAAGCGTTAGCCTCTTCGCCGCAGAATCAATAAGTCAAACGCTCGGAGACAACTTGGGGATTGATGAGGTTCAGGTTCTTGTCAACCGGCAACCGGCCGAGACTGCCCTTCACGGAATGGATATATCGAGGCCTTGGACAACCAACTCGGGACCACAGGCATATATGTGCCTGGAAACCGATACAGGGAGACTGGTTCTCGCTCCTGCTAACCTCGAAGCCGAAAGCTATGAAGACGCAATAAGCCAAATGTTCAAAGCTTTCAAGACAGGAGTGGCAAACGGAAGCAAGTCGCCAAACTCAATAGCTTTCCTGCCTTCAAATGTGTCTGTTTTGGATTATAGGATAAGCAATAAAACAATAAGGCTTGACTTAAGCGAAGACATATCGAAGCTGTATGGAAAAAGAACAGATTTAGCCAATTTGTCTATTGAAGCCCTCCTAAACAGTTTAACTTCACTAATTGATGTGGACACTGTTGTACTCACTGCAAATGGAAACCCTATTCAATTCGATGATTACGATTTTTCTGAGCCTTTGGAAAAACCCGCTTTCATAAATCC